>CAZYEE010000009.1:0-20008 GCA_964646355.1 uncultured archaeon
AAGATTTCTATTGGAAATGAATTTTTCCTAAAAATTTGTTATGCGTTTATTTTTTTTCCTAATTTAATTGATTTATATGTTTAAAAACATACATTAAATTAACCAAATCCAAAATTAAAGCCAGAAAATCTCTTGTTTATAAATTTAATAAATATTTTAATATGTCCATGGTGATTATACTGTACAAGGATGATAGAATACCTTCCTTCTTCGAGGGCACCTAGACGAAAGGATGAAAGTGTGTTCAAGCGAAGGAAGACACTGGACGAGGGCATCTCGTAAGATCCCGTAATGATATAGGCCCTTGCACGAGATGGATGTGTCATCCAACGATGAGTGATGCCTAATCGTCTCACATTAGGCATAAAAAAGCAAGCCACCCCATTACGGGACAGAGTGCCCGTTGAATGTTGGTATAACTCCCATCCACGAGAGGAGCTTTAGCGACTGAGGATATGTCCATACGTGGGCTAATGAGTTAGTGTCTGATGGGGACAACCAACATTCTACCTTTTTTTTTCTTAAACTTCATTCAGGTTAAATATTGTTATATTTGGGTAAAGAATTTTTATAGTATTTATTAAAAATAATCATAAACTAATTCTAAAAAGATTCTAAAATAATTAATAAACTTCTACATCCAAACAAACATGATAAACATGAGGTCTATATGATTTGATTCTTTCAACATGGTTTAATTTTATACCCCTATTGAAGTTTTTAGCAACCTCAATAATATCATTTAGTAAAACATCTGGCTTTTCCATCTCTGATAATATTCCTTCATAATGAATTATACCAAATTTTTTATTTAAAACTTTAAATGCTGTATCTAGGCTATCTTTTGGGCTGGGTAAGATGCCCATTATAATTCTATCAGCGGGTTCATTAATTTCAAGCGCCTTGGTACGGCAATCTCCAAATATTGGAATAACTTTATCTTTATCAATTTTATTTAATTTCAAGTTTTCCAGTAAGTAATGATAGGCTGTAGGGTTTATTTCAAATGCATATATTTTCGATGCAGGTGAGAACTTCGCTAATCCAAGTGTAAAATAACCTATACCTGCATAAAAATCAAAAATTACCTCTCCTTTACGTATTAGCGGAATATATCTTTTACGTTCATTAATATTTCCCTTTGCGAACATAATTTTCATTACATCAAACTTATATTTTATATTATTTTCAATTACAATGGTTTCAGTCTCTGATCCGATAAGTAATTCTAGTTGTGGTTCACGGTATTTACCTAGAATTTCACCTTTCTTTAAGCATATGGTTCTACATGTTTTATTTAATTTTAATATTGCATTAGCTATAAGATATTTCTTATCCAGTAGTTTTTCATGTAGATTTAAAATTACTACGTGTCCCAGCTGCTGATAACCTCTTGGTAATAATTTTTTCTCGTCTTCAGAAATTTTATCTCCAAGTTCTTGAGTTAATAATTTTTTAAAGCTGCCTCTCAAAACAATCACAATTTTTTCAAATATAAATGCTAATACCGTTAAGATTGTACATTATAATAAAAATTCACAAAAATTATTTCAATAGTACTAATGATTCTTTATAGTTGAAGTTTTAAATGAATTAGAATTTTGATTTACACCCAAAAATTATATATTTAACTTATTTTAAATTTTTTCTTTAAAACAAAAGATATTTTTTCCGAAATTATGTAATAAATAAATTATTAAATAAATTACTATAAGAAATATATTCGATAAATAAAATTTAAATTTAAACAAATTTATTTAGAAATAAAGCCAAATAAAAGACAAATGAAAAGAATTAAAACAGTCAACTTAAATAAAATTTCACTCGAACTGTTGGTAAGAGGCAAAAAATTAATTAATAAATTATATGAATATAAAGAATAAGATGAATTTATAAAATATGAGTGAAAAAAAAGTAAGAAAATTAGGTTGTTAGAGATACTTTAATGTTTGTAAATTAAATGGAGTGAATAAAATGTTTACACCGTCAGGAATGGGTTATGATAGAGCAATTACAATTTTTAGTCCGGATGGTAGGTTATTTCAAGTAGAATATGCTATTGAAGCTGTGAGAAGAGGAACCACAGCTATTGGTATTTGTTATAAAGATGGAGTAATTCTTGTTGTTGAAAAAAGAGTCCTCGAATTACAAGAGCCTGATTCAATCGAGAAAATTTTTAAAATTGATAACCATATTGGTTGTGCAATTGCTGGATTAACGGCTGATGCACGAGTCTTGATTGATCAAGCTAGAATTCAATGTCAAATTAATCTCCTAACTTATGATGAACCAATAAGTGTTAAAAGATTAACAAAAAAAATATGCGAATTAAAGCAGAAGTATACACAATATGCTGGGGTTAGGCCATTTGGAGTTTCACTTCTTATTGCTGGAGTAGATGATGTTGATGGCCCCAGCATTTTTATGACCGATCCATCTGGTGCTTATTGGGGTTATTATGCAACCGCAATCGGCTCTGGAGCACAGAATGTTAGAGATACTCTTGAAAAAGAATACAAACAAGGTATGACTAAAGATGAAGCGATTCTATTGACCTTAAAGGCTTTAAAGAGTGTATTAGACGATGAATTGGACGAATCAAAAGCAGAGATAGCTGTCGTAGATTCTGCCGATAGAATGTTTAAAAAGCTATCCCCTGATGAAGTGAAAGCGTATATAGAGCGGTTATAACCCAATAGGAAGTTAGGATATATTGTCTGGTATTCGAGGAGATAAAAGGATAGATTTAGGAAATAATATAATTGCTAGTTATGAGGAAAAAGGATCTCGTTTTGAGATAATAGTAGATCCTAATAAATCATGGGAGTATAAAAACGGGAAGGATATTGATTTAGCTGATATCCTTGCTGGCTATATTATTTTTGAAGATGCAACAAGGGGTAAAAAAGCCAACGAAGAAGATTTGAAATCTGTTTTTGGTACCGATGATGTTTTCAAGATTGCAGATATAATCTTAAAAAAAGGAAAGCTGCAGCTTACGACAGAGCGTCGTCGAAAAATGGTAGAAGAAAAAAAGAAACAGATCATCGATTATCTTGTTAAAAATGGAATTGATCCCACGAAAAATCTTCCTCATCCTCCAGCTAGAATCATTAGAGCAATGGAAGAAGCTAGGGTTCATATAGATCCATGGAGAAGCGTAGAAAAGCAAGCTGAAGAAATAGCATCAAAAATAGCCGCAATTATTCCAATACGACTGGAAGTACTTAGATTAGCTATTCGAATTCCTTCTAAATTTGCAGCAAAAGCCTATGGTCTTATTGAAAAACATGCTAGAATCGAAAAAGACGAATGGCAAACAGATGGATCTTGGATTGCTGTTATTCAGATTCCTGCAGGGTTACAACAAAAGATGGTGGATGAATTGAACAAATTTACAAAAGGAAAGTTTGAATTAAAACGCTTATGAACTACTAATTCCTTGGTAATGATAATTATGTTTATTCACTCTTTTTATTTTATTTAATTTTAATGAATTTGGTGTATTTTCATGGCAGATGATGATATTTTTGAAAATGATGAAGAATTGGAAGAATTTGAATTAGAAGAAACTGAAAAATTAGCTAAAGAAAGTAAAGATAAAAGTATAGAAAAACCGAAAAAAGTAGAGGAAATTGGTGAAGATTTTGAGGAAATATCCAGAAAAATTGTAATACCTGGAGATCTATTATTTGAAGGAAACTATAGACCTGGGATTGGTACTTATTCAATAGGTAAAGCAATTTATGCATCTACCATTGGATTGCTAGAAACAAGAGGTCAGTATGCAAATGTGATTCCTCTCAGGGGCCCATATATTCCCAAAGTAAAAGATTTGGTAATTGGGGTTGTGGTTAATACAACGATTGTTTCTTGGAAATTGGATATTTATTCTCCTTATATGGCTACTCTTCACGCTACCAATTATTTAAACAGGCCATTTAATCCATTAAGAGATGATATAAGGCAATTTATAGATATTGGTGAAGTGGTTTTCGCTGAAATTATTTCATTTAATAGAACTAGAGATCCAGTATTATCAGTTCGGAATAGAGGGCTTGGAAAACTTAAAGATGGAAGACTTGTTCATATGGAACCAACAAAAATTCCTCGTTTAATTGGAAGAAAAGGATCTATGATTAGTTTAATTAAAGAAATGACCCGTTGTAAATTTAAAATAGGTCAGAATGGAATAATCTGGCTTAAGGGGAATTCATTTGAAGATGAAATGTTGGTAATAAAAATTATTAGAAAAATTGAGCGGGAGGCACATACTTTAGGTTTGACTGATAGAATTAAAGAATTTATTATAGAAGAAAGAAAGAAATGAGGTGTAATATATGGAATTAATTAAAGTAGAGAAACCTGAAAGACTTATTGATGAAAATGAAATAAGGGTGGATGGAAGAAAATTAAATGAATTAAGGCCTATTAAAATGAAAGTAGGTGTATTGCCCAAAGCTAATGGTTCTGCTTATATTGAAATGGGCGATAATAAAATTTTAGCATCTGTTTATGGGCCTAGAGAAGTTCATCCACGACATTTAGCAGAATCTAATAAAGCTGTATTAAGATGTATTTATAGGATGGCTACATTTTCTGTAACCGAAAGAAAAAGTCCTGCACCGAGTAGAAGAGAAAATGAATTATCTATGGTGATTGGACAAGCTTTAGAAGCGTCTTTATTTTTGAATTTATATCCAAGGACTATAATTGATTGTACCATTCTTGTAATACAAGCAGATGGGGGCACAAGATGTGCAAGTATTAACGCTGCATCGCTTGCACTTGCAGACGCCGGAATAGCAATGAAAGGACTGGTTTCTGCAGTAGCAATCGGAAAAGTGGACGGAAGACTTGTTGTAGACCTCAATAATGTTGAAGATCAATACGGTGATGGAGACCTTCCAATTGCTATATTACATCCATCTAAAAGCATTACCTTAATGCAATTCGATGGTGTATTAACTACTGATGAATTTAGGCAATGCATTGATATGGCATATGATGCGTGTGAATATATATTCAATAAACAAATCGAGGCGTTAAGAGAAAAATACGCTGCGGATGTTTTAAAATAAATATAAGGAGGAGACTAAAGTATGAGTTCATATGATGTAATTCCGGATATTGAAAAAGATTATATTCAATCATTATTAATGAAAGGTAAACGACTAGATGGTAGAGCATTGGATGAATTTCGAGAGATAACAATAGAAACCAATTTAATTAAAAAAGCTGAAGCTTCAGCATGCGTTTCTTTAGGCGGCACGAAAGTGATCGTTGGAATAAAAGTTTCTGCAGGACCTCCATATTCAGATTCACCTGATTCTGGAGTTATAACTGTTAATGCAGAGTTACTTCCACTGGCATCCTCTCGTTTTGAATCAGGTCCGCCCAGCCCTTTTGCTATTGAAGTAGCAAGAGTCTGTGATCGTGGTATCAGACATTCTAATATTATTGATAAAACCACTTTATGTATTATAGAAGGAGAAATAGTTTACGTCATTTTTGGTGATATTTATGCCATTAGTTTTGATGGAAATTTGTTTGATGCTAGTGAAATCGCACTAACTACCGCATTAAGTACCTTAAAAGTTCCCGAATATGAAATTATAGAGACCGAAAATGGTAAGAAAGAAGTAAAATTCCTTGATTCATGGCGAAAAATCGAGATTAGCGATATTCCAGTCAGCGTAACTGTAGGTAAAATCGGTAAAACATTATTCTTAGACCCCAATGAGAAAGAAGAACTTGCATTGGACTCCAGAGTGACCTACACATTTAATAAAAATAACGAATTAATTTCTATACAAAAAGGATTAAGCGGTGATTTTACAAAAGATGAGGTGTTTAGGGGTCTGGAAATGTCGCTCGCTAAAGTAGATATGCTTAGGAATAAAATAATTGAATGCCTCAAAAGTATTGAATAATCTGTTTTTTAATACTAAATTTCCTTTTATTTATCCTTATTTTTATAAACCTTTAATAAAACAAAATATTTTTAAAATTTGGTTTGATTGGTTAAAATTACAGCTCTATTTATTTAGTAGGTGTTATGCATCATGACAAGAAGGACAAAAAAGGTATTAATGGCTGGAAGATATGGAACAAGATATGGCGCGACATTGAGAAAAAGAATTAGGAATATCGAAATTAAATCTAAGTCTAAATTTAGATGCCCCTTATGTAGAACTAGGGCTGTTAAAAGAATTTCTAATGGTATTTGGCAATGTAGAAAATGTAACGCAAAAATGTCAGGAGGCGCCTGGGTTCTAGAAACAATGGAAGGTAAAAAATCAAAAAGAATTTCTAAATAATAGAGACTCAATGAATAGTATCTTATATAAATTTTTTAAAAGGTCGTTTCTATTTGATTATTATTACGACCTCCAGAAATCCAAACCCTAGAACTAGGACATTTTGTAATGCTTTAAGAGGTGTTATTCCAGATTCTATTCGACTCAATAGGGGAACAAGCGGGCTGAAACAACTTATTATTAAAGCAAATGAATTGTATGCTGATTTTATTATAATAATTGACAGCAGGCAAGGGAATCCATCTAGAATACGATTCTTTTATCCAACTGGAACAAAAGGTGAATTTCATCCATTAGAACTTTATATCCATGGTATAGCAATAAACCAAAAACAATCTAAACGACGATTTGTTGATGAAACTTATAAATTAAAGATAAGAACTTCAAAACCTGACAAAAAATATGAGACTCTCGGTAAATCTCTCGCTGAAATTTTTGATACTGATTTTGCTATTATTAAAAGACCCTCTGAATCAGAATTGAAAGCTGATATTTCTTCTTCTAAAAAGAAAAAAAGGGAAAAAATAATTTATATGTTTATTGAAGAAATTAAGGATAAAATCAACTTGTTATTCTGTAAAGACGATTATCTTTTAATTGGCCCAAGAATTATTCTTCGGGATTATAAATTTAAGCCTGTTAAAAAGAAATAAAAGATATATCTTAAAATTGATAATAAAATACTATAATTTTTTATTATAATAAGAGATCCAATTATAAAATGAGACGAATTTGACCATGAATTCCGATTATAATATTTCTTTAGAAATGGAAGTTAAGTTTAAAGATAAAAATAAAGCAAAAATTATTTATAACTCTATAATTCCAGAGGTAGATTTCTCACCTAATGATAGATCAATTGTACATCTTAATTTAAATGATGAAAAAATAGTTCTAAGGGTTGAGTCCGCCGATTTTGTAAGTTTAAGGGCTGTAATAAATTCATATTTAAGGTGGTTCAATTTATCTTCCAAAATAATTGAAATTACCTCAATATGATAATTTGTCTAATAGACAGCCTTAAAAATAGAAAACATTAAATATATTTTTTATTTAGGATTCCAATATACTTGATATAGAATGATAATTTTATTTTAAAATTACCAAAATCAACCATATTATATAATATTAGCAAATGGTGTTGTAAAAAAGATGATAAGATTACCTCCTCAATTAAAGAACCAATATGAGCAGTTGGTTCAGACCGAGCAGAGATTAATGACAATCACTTCACAGAAAACAAATTGGGAGAGACAGAAATTATCTATAGAAAATGCAATTTCAGAACTTGAAGCTGCATTAGAAAAAGATCCCAATGCTGAAGTTTACAAAAGTGCTGGTGCAGTTTTGATTAAAGTATTAGACGTTAAAAAAGTACTTGAAGAGTTAAAAGAGAAGGAAGAGCTTATTTCAATGCGATTAAAAACAGTGAATAAACAAATTGAGCGAATAAAACAACAATATGACTCTATGAAAGAAAAGTTTCAACAATCACTTCAACAATTCAGTCAATCACAGGATTTTCAATCACCAATGTAAGTAGCAAATAATTTTTATCAAAATATACTTGAGTTATAAGAAATGAGCACTAAATCAATTCAAATTGGAGTTCCCGAACTATCCGTAGATGATCTTGAAGATATTATAGGATTCATCGAAAATTCTATTCGTAAATTTATTTTTTCAAAAATTAACCCTAAATTTATTGATGATTTTAATGTTGAAATTATATTAGAAAAAGAGAAAGAGTTATCTTTAATTATTAACATAGAAATTTGTCTATACGACATTTATATACCCGATCTGGAAAAAATCCTTGATAATGCCCTTAAAGTTGGGGAAAAATCACTAATTAAGAAAATTAATCAATTAAAGAGTCAACAAAACGAGGATAAAGATTAAGGGTTTTTTTATTTTAGACGGGTGTTAGTAAGAAATTTATAACCATAAACACAAATATAAGGACTATTGAACCGATCATCACGTAAGTATAAATTTTATCTTTTTTCTTTTGCTTTTTCTGCCATTTTTTATATTTTGCTTCGCATTCAGAACTACAGAATTCACTATTTGGATTTGGGTCCATTGCAAGACCACATATTGAGCAATGCTTATGAGGTTCCCATTTTCTTACCCATCTTTTAGCTTTATGTTCAGAAATCTTTAACACCTATTTTTATTTTTCAAATTCAGTTACTAAAGTTATTATAATCATATTATCATAAAATTGTTATAAATAAAATTTTTTCGGATAATTTAGAAATTTATGGATTTAAATTGATGTTGATTAGAGATTTAGAATGATATCTTTTATATATTTTACGGCATATTCCTTAAATTCCTCAAATTTATCGCTATTAACTCCACCGCCTTGTCCAAGTTCCTTCTTTCCGCCTCCACCGCCTCCAAAATTTGTAATAATATTTCGTAGGACATTTCCTGAATGGAATCCTTTATCAATCAAGGATTTACCCGCCATTAAAATTATATTCATTTTTTTGTTTTTATTGAGGAATAGAAGGACAAAATTTTGATTTTTCTTTATTATTTCATCACCTATATTTATCATATCGTCGTTAGATCGATCTTCAAATTCTTTTATAATCAATCTATAATCTTCTACTTGGATTGATCCTTTTAATAATGTGTTAAACAATTTATTAGCGAGTTCCTTAAGCAATTTCTCTTTTTCTTTTTTAAGTTTACTCCATTCTTTAAAGAATCGTTCTGCAGTTTTAGGAACCTCTTCATCACCCACTTTCAAAATGGCGGCAGTATCTTTTAGGAGTTTTTCTTGTTTATGGATGTATTTTATCGCTGGCATTCCCGCTACATATTCCAATCGAATAACACCATCTTGAATGCGACGAGAATTTTTTATTTTAATCAATCCTACTTCGCCAGTATAATCCAGATGTAATCCTGCACAAGCTTCATCGTCCCAGTCTTTTATCGAAACAATTCTGATATCTTTACCTGGAACAACACCACCTTGATAAAGTCTGAACCCGAATTTTCTTTCGGCTTCTACTCGCTCATAAATTTTTTTAGAAAGAGGTCTGTTTTCCATCACGATTTTGTTTGCTTCTTCCTCAATTTTCCAGATTTCCTCACGAGTTAAGTTTTTAAAATGGGTTATATCTAATCTAGCATGTTCCGGCGTTTTCTCGGTACCTGCTTGCCATACATGTTTCCCAAGAACTTTCCTTGCA
The DNA here is from genome assembly GCA_964646355.1 of uncultured archaeon. Lineage (GTDB taxonomy): Archaea > Asgardarchaeota > Lokiarchaeia > Helarchaeales > HEL-GB-B > HEL-GB-B. The sequence continues at coordinate 9,533 of CAZYEE010000009.1, forward strand.
GCTGCATTAATTATATGGGTTGCTGTATGATGCCTAACGAGTGCGAATCTTCGTTGCTCATCAATCTCGCAATTTACAATATCTCCTTCTTTTAGGTTTGGAGTTGGTTTTTCAAGTACATGAACGACTACATTTCCAACTTTTTCAACATCTATAACCTTATAATCATTAATTTTACCAGTATCATTAAGCTGCCCCCCACCAGTCGGATAAAAATATGTCTTATCCAGGATTATATATTTTTCATCAATATTTTTGATAATTTTAGCTTCAAATTTTAATCTTCTATCGTCTTCATAGTAGAGTAGCTCTGTTTCAGGCAAATTCATTACTTTTTCTTTTAATTTTTCTTTAATATCCTTGGCTTTTTCTAATTGTATCTGTTTCTCATGTTGCTCATCAATAAGAAGGTAGATATTGCCTGGGATATCAATTTTCTTATTTTCAGCTTTAGCAATCTCTTCAATTAATTCAGGGGGGATGCCCTTTGATTGATATAGTTCAATAATTTTCTCAACATCAAGTTTCTCTTCTTTTTTTAGCAAATTTCTAATAATCTTTTTACCTTTTGAAATTGTTTTTCTATATCTTTCTTCTTCGATCTCAAAAATTGGTTGTAGTATATCTTTTGCATCCTCAACTCTTTTATAGGTCTTTTTTAAATATTCAAGATGATCAAACATTATCTCAAGTAAGTTAATATTATCCAATTGATAATAATCCTTTAATGAAAAACAGCGTCTCAATATTACCCTTAGATTATATCCTCCTCCTACATTTGAAGGTATAGCTCCATCTGCAATTGTAAACACTAAAGTTCTAAGATGATCGCAAATTCCGTATAAAGCTTCTAAAGGTCCTAATATCCTTTCAAATTCATCATATTCAAGTCCAATTTCAGATGCGATTTTTTTTCTAGCAGAATCGATATCTTGGACTTCATCTACATTTAGAAGACCTGATAATACTGTATATCGGCTTAAAATCTTTTGATCAATATTTATATCTACCAACTTTTTCATTTTATCAAGTACTGGTCCAAAAGTAGATTCATAAATGGTGGGAGTTCCTTGAGTAAACCATCCAATTCTTTCAATGCCCCATCCCACATCCACAACGGTCATATCCATCTGTCTGTAAGAATTATCTGGAAGTACTTCATATTGCATAAAGACACTATTTACTATCTCAAGTCCTTGACTAAATGATTCAAGACATGGCCCGAAATTTCCCCCACCAATCCAGACATCCTCTCTTAAAGTGATTTCATCTTCCGGTACTTTCATTTCATTTGTAATAAAATTAAAATCCAATTCAATACATCGATCCATCCAGTATCCTATTGAGTTAAGTTTTCTTAATTTTTCGGAGTTAAAGGCGTGCTGTCCCCCCATTATAAAGCTACTTAAATGTCTTCCTGTCTTTCCTACATTATCTATATCATTAAATCCCTTACCACCAAATCTTATGCAAGGCTGGGGAACTACCAATGGATTTGCAGGTGGCATAGCACCTTGGAGCACTGATTTCTGGAAGAGAGTAATGCTTGCTATGGTATAATATAGATCGTCCCTCCATCTAGCAACAACTGGAAATTCTCTTATTCTTTTATGTCCATTTCTTTCAAAAAACTCACACCAATTCTTAATAGTCTCATGAAAATCCCATCCTTTTTTTCTCTTACTAAGAAATTTATAACCACCAACGCAATTCGTATCTCCACAATTTTCATTATCAGGGTTTAAAGTCCAGTAGTAATCTCCACATATCGGGCATTTTCGTCTAACAAATCCTTTTTCTCTGAACAGTTCTACCTCATATTTATCTTTGCCGAATTTTTTACGTAATTCATTTTTATTTAAACTCATTTTGATCATCTTTATTATAATAATTAATCAATTTCCACGTAGATTCCTGGTTTCATGGGTTCAGCATATTTTGCTTTTTCATTTTGTGAGGATTCGGCATAGAACACTTCAATAGATGAAGCATTCAGTTCTTTTTTGAAAAATTCTGTTGCACTTTTTAGTACCTCATATTCTTTTTCAAGGGAATCAAAAATTCTAATAGGTTCCGAGCTTCGTTCTAATTTTGTAGCGATTTTCACCGCATCTTTTCCGTGTTTTTTGACCTCAGAGTCTTGCATTATTCTTTTTATTAAATTCTTTCGGTCTTTTTTTGCTTCCTGGAATATTTTATATTTCCAATTTGGTGAAACAAAGAAATGAACAGTTTTTGGGTTTTTAATCTTTAATATTTTTTCCAAAATCTCTCTTAAATCTGCAAGAACATCCTTTATATATTCTTCAGACTGTTCTAACTGTTCATTTACTGATTTCTCATCAAATTCGGGCCAAGCTGAAATAGATAAGAATTCATTATGACCTAGCAGTTCCCATAGCTCTTCCATTGTATGCGGGACAATTGGACATAATAATTTAATAATTGTCTCTACTGCATATCTTATTACTTTTGCTGGTCCGGGTGCACGACGTAAATACCATCTAACATCATTCATAATATTGAAAAATCCTGTCTGAATTGCATCTCTGGTCTCCAATAATTCATAATGCTGAGTCGCTTTTGCAATATTTTGATTTACTCTTGAGATAAGCCATTGATCAATTTCGAGATTTCGGTCAGGTAAATCTTTTTCTAGGTTTACTACAAAGTTATAAAATGATTCTAAATGGTTTGATAAGTCCTTAAGACTTTTTAGTTTCCAATCAGGATCTGTTATACCTTGAGAAATGTAGGCTAATTCTAATCTAGCAGCATCAGCGCCATAGTTTTCCAGAGCTTCCCGCATTGTGATAAATACTCCTCGAGATTTACTCATTTTACTGCCTTCGATTTGAATCATGCCGTTAATTCCGACTATTTTTGGCCAATATTTTTCGGGCCAGATCGCCACATGTTGAAATAGGAAGAATGATAAATGATTATAAATCAATTCTTTAGCAGAGTTTCTCAAATCTACAGGATACCAATATTCAAATTCATCTTTCATTCGTTTTATTAGTTCTTTACTAATTCCAGAAGATTTTGCAGCATTTTCTAATGTGCCTTTACTTAAATAGATATAATCAAACAATTCATGTGTCAAATTTTTTGGTTTAATATTATTTTTTGGATCATAAATAATATGAGCTATTGTATAATAGCACATATAGATTGTTGAATCTGATAAGGTCTCAATAATCCACTCAGGATCCCAAGGCAGTTTGGTGCCCAGTCCAGAACGTCTGGCACATGCCTTATCTTGAAGCCAGTCAATTGTATATTCAAAAGCTGGAATGGCTTCTGGAGGATAAACTTTATTCAATTTCATCCATTTTTTAACAAGTGCTTTCCATTCTGGATTACCATAAGTTAAAAACCATTGATCTTGTAGAATCTTTATGATACATCTGGTATTACATCTACAAACAACTGGTTCAGAAGCTTCCCATAATATATCTGCTATTCCCTCTTTTTTAAGATCTTCTATCAGAATGTTTTTAATCTGTTTTACAGGAGTTCCAGCATATTTGCCAGTATTTTCTTTTAAAACGCCCATATGGAACTCTTTTTTATAAATTATTTTAGTAGCTTTCTCACATTTGGGATCATTTTGGTCCTTTACTTTCATTTCTTCAACAATGTCAATGGCAGGATGTTCTCCAAGTCCTTCAGTCTCGATTAATGAAATAGGTTTGATATTCTTGATATCTGATTCTTTTAAATTAAATTCCTTTAAAATATCAGGTGAATTCCACAAATCCTTAAGCGCCACCCAATCAAAAGGCGCGTGAGATGGTACACTCATAACTACTCCAGTAGCATGTGCAGGATCAACAAATGATTTACCCTCATACCAAGCTGGCAGAATTGGTACTTCGTTATTTAAGACTAAATTTTTACAATATTTTCCAATCAAATCTTTACCTTGAAATTCTTCTAGGACTTCTACTTCTTTCAGCTGATTTTTTAACTTTAATACAGTTTCTTTACTAATGATCCATTTTTCGTCCCCTACTTTAGCTTTTACATAGGTCGCATATGGATTAAACCACATATTTACGACCCCAAATATAGTTTCCGGGCGTAGAGTAGCGGCTACTATGTAGGAGTCCTCAAACTTGAATTTAAGTAGCGTCCATTCAACGGCTACAGCTCCTTCGCCTTCTAACCTATCATGATCTCCAGTTGGACTTAAACAGTTTGGGCACCAGATAACAGGGTGCGTCCCTTTACGTACATATCCTTTTTCTCTTAATGTAATATATTGCCAAGTGATAAATTGATTATAATATGGATCAATCGTAGTAAATTGTCTCCTCCAGTCTATTGAAAATCCAATTCTGCTGGCGTCTTCGATTGCTTTTTGTTTATAATATGAAACTATGTATTGTGGATCCGAAAATTTTGGTATTTCGCTTTCAGGTACGCCACCTTTTATAAGGATACTTATCTGTTTCTCTTCTCCTTTCGCTACTCGTTCTGCTACACCAGCAATAGGTTCTCCTGTAGCATGAAATGCAAATGGGAATAATACATTATAACCCCGCATTCGTTTGAACCTTGCATAAATATCAACTTTCGTGCAAGTCAACGCGTGTCCTAAGTGTAGGGGACCATTTAAATAAGGATAAGGGAAGGTAGTAAAACATTTTTTTCTATCATCTGGATTTGCCTCGAATAATTTTGCTTCACGCCATTTTTTTTGCCATTTTAATTCTATTTTATTCCAATCTAACATCAATATCCCTATTGTTTTAATTATTAATACTAAACCTTATGTTTTATTTAAAATAGTTGTGTTTTAATCTAATATGGATTAACATAAGAAAAAAAATGCTCCAAGCCCCTATAATATAAAATATTTCTCAGTAAAAAAGTATTAATTAAAAAGATATATTTTTGAGGTCCTATGAGAGTTTTTGTTTTTAACCAAAAAGTGCGCCAAGTCCCTGTACTTCTTCTGGTTTTTCTTCCTCTTTTTCTTCTTTTTTCTCTTCTTTCTTCTCTTCCTTCTTTTCTTCTGGGGCTGGAGCTGCAGAAGGAGCTGCAAATGCTGCACTCTTAATTACTTCATTGATATCTACTTCTTCGAGAGATGCTACAACCGCTTTAATTTGAGCCTTATTTACCTTAGCTCCTGCAGCGGTTAGTATTTTTTCAATACCTTCTTCTGTTATTTCACTTCCGATCTGGTTCAAGATCAGAGATGCATATATATATTCCATAACATATACCTCCATTTTTTTACATATATTTTTTAGTTATTATTAGCCAAATAAACCTCCTAATCCAATTGAGGTGTCTTCTTCTTTAGGTTTTTCTTTTTCTTCTGCTTTTTCTTCTTTTTTGGTCTCGGTCTCAGTTGTTTCAGAGCTAACTGGGGCTGCAAATTGGGCGATAATATTTTCCGGTAGTGCTTCGGGGTTAATTTTGATTATTTCTTTAGCAAGTGCTACAGATTTTGCATTTGCTAGCGATATTAATTCCGGAATAAATTCCTTTACGATGATTCCTGCACCGAGGACCAAATTTTTTGCATTTAAATATGCCTTTTGGATTATTGGCGTGATTGTTTCGGGAGTTGGATAACCTATATTAACAGCTAAATTATGAGCATAACAAACGGCAGAACTTAGATTATTAATTATATCCTCAAAATCTATATCTAAATCTTCAGATGTATAGATATCGCCATCATAGGCGGCATATAATTCTAATCCTAATTCAATTGGACGAATGTCTAATCTGGACAAAACAATAGCAAGCATAGGTGAGATTACTTCACCTTTTTTAGCAACAACTGTATCTTGTTCGACCCAGACGGTTCCACCTCTTATCCTGGTCTTTAGACCTACTTCATTAAGTTCAGTAATTACAGGTCCTGGAGGAAAACCAGTATCTCCTTTTTCTATAACGATATCAATGGGAGAAACCATTCCTGATTTGGCGGGTGCTTTGCTCCTATTTTTTTCAATTAATCTCTTAACCCTAAACGGGTTCTCATTACTGTATATTAATGCTGTAGCGCCGTCTATATAATCCTTTAATTTTGAGATATTTTTTCGATTAGTTTCGTCAATAGCGATCTTAAACAAATTATTTTTAATAATTTTTATTCCAATAGTCCCTCTTAAGTTTTTTCTTATTTCTTGTAGCATTTTTGAACCTATTTGTGAAATATGAGCAAGAGCAATAACCGAATAATTATTTAAAATCTCTTTAATTTCCTCAACTTTACGGATTTTATATTCTGAAACTGTTTTTGTTCGAGCTGGTGCAACTGCCATCTTCTATTACTCCTTTTAGATTTCAATTTTAACGGGTTTACCCATTGTTGTTTTTACATATATGCTTTTAATATTTCTTAAACCTTTTTCCAAATTATTTTCTAAATAGTTAATAACTGCTGCTATATTATCCACGATTTCATCATCACTCATATTTTCATTACCAACAGGGCAATTAATTTGTAGCGATTTTCTCATCCTTAACCTGATTGTTTTATTATATCGATCTTTTAATGGTTTTATATCTGCGGTGGGCGGAACGATACCAGCGCCCTTTGGTGGTCCTAGAGGCATTTTTCCTTGAGGACCAAGGACGGGGCCCAAGGATTTTGCTATTAAAGGCATTGCTTCTACACTTGCTATAAAGAAATCAAATTTTTTACAGAATTTACGCGCAGCTGATTTATCTTTCTGAAATTTGGTTAAAGCATCTTTATCAAGTACAGTAAGTCCTTCTTGTTTAGCTCTTAGAGCAAAATCACCTGAAGTAGTACAGACACAGATTTTCCGATCTTTCCCAGGACTATGCGGAAGGACAAGTTCAGCATTTATCCTGTTTTTTGGTTGTTTTAAGTCTATATCTTTTAAATTGATGGATAAATCTATCGTATGGACGAATTTACCCTTCTTTTTATTTTTTCTTGCTTCTATTACAGCTTTTTTGATTTTATTTCGGTCAATGGGCATCTTAAAAACCTTATAAATATTCCAGAATAGGTATGTAAATTATTTTTTATTTTAGAAGATCATCATATTTATTTTCATTAATTTCCTTTAGAATTTCTTTTGGTTTTTTTCCATCTATGGTAATACCACATGATTGACAAGTGCCTATTATTGTTTTAACACGTTTTTTCAGATCTTTTCCGAATAAATATTTTTCCTTCTTTTTAGCGATTTCTACTATTTTATCAAAAGATATATCGCCTACGTATTCTGAGCCAGGAGTTGAGCTACCTTTTTCAACTTCTTTAATTTCTTTGATAATTAATGCACTAGTAGGAGGCATACCGATTTCTATTTCAAATTCTTTTGTTTCTCTATTAACGGTAATATGAACCGGTACTTTTAAGCCCTTAAAATCTTTTGTAATTTCATTGATTTTCTGAACTACTTGATATAAATTAACACCAGTAGCACCCAGTGCTGGCCCTATTGGTGGTCCTGCACTCGCTTTGCCACCTTCTATCAGTGCAGATACTTTTACAAATTGTCCAGGCATTGTAATTTCCTCTTATTTATATTGCGTATTTGTTTAATACAGTTGATCTATTTCAATCAGCTAAAATTCTATTTATACCATAAGCTAAATAATTTACTGATGAAATTAAACAATATATCAAATTTTTTAAATTTTTTCAAGCTATACTCAATTAAAATTTTTCTTAACCATATTAATAAATTGGTAAAAATAAATCGTTTAGAATTACAGATAAGGAGAAATTAAGATGAAAATAGGTGTAATATCCGATACTCATGACCACATTCCTAATGTGATTAAGGCGGTCGAAATTTTCAATTCAAAGGAACTGGAATTAGTGATCCATGCTGGCGACATAATATCACCATTTATGGCACCAAAAGGGTTCAAGGATCTCAAATGTCCTTTAAAGATGGTCTATGGTAATAATGATGGTGATTGGATATTTCTCAGACATAAATTTAAAGAGATCGGGGCTGAAATCGAGCGTGAATATCTTGAATTAGAGCTTGACGGTAAAAAAATTATTGCATTCCATACGATTCATCCATCAATTTTGGATTCAATGATCGCCTCTCAGAAATTCTCTGTCATTATTTATGGTCATACACACGAAAAAAGCATAAAAAAAGAAGGTAATACACTTGTTCTCAATCCAGGCGAGTGTTGTGGATATTTAACAGATAATCCAACTATTGCAATCGTTGATTTAGACACATTGCAAGCTGAGTTTATCGAATTATGACTATGGCACCTGCAATTTTGCAATAAAAAATCCTGGAGTTAAATGATCTACAGGTGAAAATCGCTGACATAATTCCATATTATCCTCCTTTGTTATTTTTATTCCTGGATGACCGATAAAAATCGATTGTTTAACCAATTTACATCCAAATTTTTTAATCATATATTCAATATTCCACTCATTTTCTTCTAGCGTTAAAGTACAGGTGCTGTATACTATATAACCTTTTGATTTTATGTTTTTCATAGATGCATTAATAAATTGTCGCTGAAATCTTGAAAAATTTAATACGTCCTGTTTTGTTGTGAAATCAGCAAGTTTTGGCCGAAATCCTAGAGCTGAACATGGCGGGTCTATCAAAATTTTATCGGCTTCATAACCTTCAAGTTTTGTGGAGTCCATCTTCAATAATTCAACATTTTTAACATCCAATCTTTTCAAATTATTTTTAATAGTTTCTATTTTCTTATTTGACCGATCTATTGCCAGAATTTGTCCCTTATTTTTCAATAATTGCGCGATATGAGTAGTCTTACCTCCCGGCGCAGCGCACATGTCTATAATAAAATCATCGTTCTCAGGATGTAAAATTATTGAGGTGAGGATGGCAGGTAGAGACTGGTCATATACATAGCCTTTTTTAAATACTTCTAAATCGTGAATGGAGATCCCTTGATATATCGGTTCAATATTTTTTGCAACAAGCCCTTTTTTCATATCTCTCATTTCTTTAGAGCCTATAACAGTTTGCAGATTGGCTACTGGAATTTCTAAATTATTTATTACAGCAATTGCTGTTAGAATTTCATTTTCACTAAATTTCTCATATTTTAAAATACCCGGCCTGTATAAATTTGCTCCTTGACATAAGCTTTCCCCTGTAAATTTGTCAACATATATCTTTTTATTGTATATTTTAATTTCCTTTCTCAAAGAATCTATTTTATAATATATTATTTCATGGAACTTAAGACCTTTATATTCATATTTTCTAAACTCAAGTCCTTCTTTTTTTAACAAATCAAGGACTTCATCGGCATCAGTCTTTAAGGTATTAATTCTTAAGGTATAAAGAGGAGTCGGAGTTGTAATTGAATTTAAAATATCGGTAGTGCGGTCCTTATAGATATTTCTCAAAAGTCCTATTATTTCTGGATTGAAATTATAAGTATATTTTTCATTCAACTTGATTAACCGGGATTTATTTTAATAAAATCTTAATAATGAGTGAGATAATTTATCAATCATTCAATTAATAATTGTTAAGATAATTTAATATAAAATATTGAGAGGAGAATACGTCTGATTATAAAATATTTATAGAATTTTCAAAAGATATGTTAATTACCATCCATATTTACCTTTTAATGGTACAAAAGACACGCCACCAAGGTCTTTTCTAATTACTTTTTCTCCCTCTTTTATTACTAAAATAAGTTTCTGAAATCCAAATAATTCTCCTACTGGAATAATAAGCCTCCCACCATCCGGGCTTAATTGATCAATTAAGGGCGGAGGAATTTGGGGCCCAGCTGCGGTCACGTTAATTGCGTTATAAGGAGCATAATCCTCAAGTCCTAATGTTCCATCACCAACAATTATAGTTACTCTATTTGCATAACCCGTTTTTTCCAAATTTTTACGGGCAAATTCCGCAAGTTTGGGTATCCTTTCCACCGTATATACATGTCCTAAATTCTCCTCCTTTCCTAATAACTCGGTAGGAGCAACAATCTCTGCGCATACAGCAGCATGATAACCGCTACCCGCACCTATCTCAAGAACTTTAGCACCTACATCTAATGCAGGTTCAAGTGCTTCACACATTATAAATATCATATGAGGCGCTGATATAGTTTGACCATTCCCAATAGGCAATGGAGAATCTACATACGCCCTATTTCTCAACTCATCTGGAATAAATTCCTCCCTTGGGACTTTTAAAAACGCTTTTATTATTTTTTCAGTTTTAGCATACCCAAATCTCTTGTAATAGTCAAGTAATTCTCTTTTTCGCCTTTCAAGATCCAAGTTTTACACCTTAAAATATTCAATAAAATAAAGAAAATACACGAAAAATATTATTAATTTTTAATTTTATAAAATATGTGATCGGGCATGATAAGGAAAATTAAAGAAAAATTTATTGTTAAAGGGCACAAGAATATACTCGGTAAACACAAAACTACCATTGAATTTACTAAAGACTCCCATTTGACCAAAAGAGGTGATTGTATCAT
>CAZYEE010000009.1:20018-30566 GCA_964646355.1 uncultured archaeon
GTATAGCCAGCGAGAAAGGGCTTGCTGATTTTAGGGACGAATTTAAAAAGTTAGCCCGATCAGATAATGCAATAATAACCTGTCAAATTGAAATAAATGGACACATTGAAACTATTATAGGACAAGGGAGCCCAGCACTAACTTTTAAGGATAAAAATGATATCGTAATTAGAAAAAGTAATTATATATGCGATAGAACCATTATGATAAAATCCAATAAGGCAGCTATAGATATTGACCGTAATTTAATCAGGTTATTACAAAATCCTAACGCAAAATTGAAAGTAATTTTCACCGTAGAACATAAAACCTGATATATATTTTTATTTAATTTCAATATCTATTGCAATCTTAGACTTGGTTGGCGAAATTTGCTTGATTTTCTTACAAAACAAAATATTTTCTATTTTTCTACCAAACTTTTTTATTCTATTCTCTAATGTATTCAATACCTCTTTATTCTTTACCTCTGAAGGAATAAATTGATAATAATGTATTACACCACCTTTTTTAGAGATCAATTTGCATGAACAGTCCAGGAATTCAAAAGCAGAGCCTGGCAAGTTCATAATCACTCTATCAGCAGAAAATTGAAAATCATTAATTTTATCCCTAATGTTCCCTAAAATTGGTTTTATTAAGGTGGTTTTGTTCAATTTTATATTTCTTTTCAAATAAAATATTGCGTCAGGATTTATATCAAATGCTATAACCTTTACCACTTTATTTTTTGCTATCTGAATTGAATAAGGCCCAACCCCTGCGAACATATCTATAATTGTCTCTCCATTTTTTACACTATTTACTACTCTTAATCTTTCTGAGCCCAGTCTTGGACTAAAATACACTTTTTTAACATTTAACTCAAAAATACAATTGTTTTCTTTATGTATTGTTATAGGATCATCAATCCCTCCGATTAATCTCAGATTGCGTAATCGGAAATCTCCAGAAACACCACTATATTTTGCATATACTGTTCTAATATTTTTTAAACACTTAATAATAGATTCTCCAATCAAATTTTCAAACTGAATAAGTATCTCTGGGATCTCGATTATTACAATATTTCCTATTATATCAAAAGACCTTGGTAGAAATTTTAATAATTCTTTATTGATTCGATCCTTTAAATATTCTCTATAATCCGTAACTCTCCTAATTTGTCTTTTAAATTTATATTGTACTATTTCAAAATTGGGGTCTATTTGTTGTAATAATAATTTTTCTTCAGAACTTAAATTTCTAATGACAGGAATCAAGATCTTGTCTTTTAATGGTTCAATCTTATAGTTCCCTTCAAGTAATCTCATTTCCTTTAGTTTTATTCTTATTTTCTCTCCATGCTTTATATTTGTTGCAATTCCTAATATCTTACTCGATTTTCCACTCGATTTGTCGTTCAAAATTTACTCCTTACATTCTTGATTTTTAAATATAGAAAAAAGCATGAAATTTTCATTAAATTTTTAAAACATTTTGATATTTAAGAAAATAATAATGTGTTAAGTTTTTTTCTATTTAATTTAAAACAAAATTAAATATATTTATTAGTTATATAAGTGAATAATATAAATAAGTTAATAATTTAGATAGTTTTTAGTATAAAGGATTAGGATATGGTGAAAAATGGGTAGAAGGCGAAAACAAAAGGTACAGAAGCGACCTAGAAAAACTTTACCTAAAGTATTTAGTTGTCCAGAATGTGGAAAGAATACTATTACTGTAGAAGTACAAAAAGAGAATAAAATCGCATTATTGAAATGCGGAAATTGTAAACTTGAGGCAAAAGTCGTAGCAAATTATCTGACAGACCCTGTTGATGCTTATGGAGACTTTTTAGATAAATATTATGAGGAATATGCTTAGAAAAATAGTAGCGAATCTCCTGGTAGCATTAATGTAATTGAACTGGACTAAAATAAAGAGATGAGTGAAAATTTAAGAAAAAAATCCATAAATATCTATCATTTATGAGAGACTTCTTTTTAAACATTCTCTTAATTTCTCCGAATATAAACCAATTCCCTCCTTATCCCTAAGTTTTTCACTAATTTTTAATGCACGTCGATAATATCTAGCCGCATTTCTAAAGTCGTCGTCTGCATAAGCTTGTCGTGCTCGTTTTAAAATTTCGGACCTCTCAAGGACCAGTTCATTTATTGATAATGATTTTTCTTTAGCGCCTTTTGGAGTTAATGATTTACTATAAACATATAATGAGGTAGCAACTACAAATACAACAATAATCAGTACCAGATAATATTCCCAGACCATTACATTTTGCTTGATTGCAAGGGCTCTAAATATATTTATCCATAATCTTAAATTGTCTCCAGCTTCATACCATTTAGAACCAAGAATAGGATTAGAAAGATCGCTGAAAATTTCGGTTGCTCCACAAAGAATTATAACCGAGTCGCGGATTTTGAAATGCAATAACCAATAGGGCGGTCTATTTATTTTTTCTGAGGAGGAAACATAATAATACGAATTAGGAGGACCATATGCTCCATTATAAATGAGTGAAGAAGAGGTTATATTCAAACATGAAGATCTTACTATTGCATTATTTATTTTATATCCGATTATTGAATTGGAGAATTGAGCATAACTTATCTTAACATATGACGGTTGTCCATTATAATTTTCTGATTGTTCATCATCAGCCAAATCCGATTCTAAAAATTCAACTGGTATGCTCAAATTAATTAAGATGTCATTCAAAGTCGAAGGTTTTCCCTTCTTATTGATATCTGTTTGATGAAAATAATCGGACATAATTAGAAGGCATCCACCTTGCAGGGTCCAGTTCTTGATAGATTCTAATTCAAATGCAGTAAAATAAGAATCATTACCTGGATTTGGTATAACCAAAATATCATAATTTTGTAAAATGGTATAATTTAATAATGTACCATTTTTATTCAATCTCACTTCAAAATCTCCACTCTCATTCAAATAATTAATGGCATATTTAAAATTACCATTACTATATGAAAAATATTGTTTGTGCGACTCATCAAATAATACATACAATTTCGATTGAGTGGACGAAAATGACTTAGGAATCAATAAAATAAATTGCATTAATATTATAACTGTTAAAAGGCATATACTTACTGATTTTCTATTCAATTTCCTCACGGCAAATTTAATGTTTTTTATTAGTTATCGGTCTATTTATGGTAGTGTTAAACAAATTAATATTTTAAAGTTTTAGGTCACTCAATTTTCAATATGAATATTAAATGAGAATATTAAGCTATTAATTTGAGGTTTATTTTTATAAAACTATGATAATCTGATGCTACACACTGCCATGGTCAAATATTTGCTAAAATATAAAAAAATTTATCAAGCTAATAATAATGTCGAAACAATTATCCATAAAAAATGTTCTTATGTTTAAAATGGGAATAAGTAATTAGAGAAATAAAATTTATATTTAACATCGATAAATAAAAAGTCAGTTTTTATATACTTATAGATTTATTTTATTAAATAGAACTATTAGGATAGAGTATAAACTAATGACCGACAATTATCCAAAATTTATACGGAATTATTTTGACAATTTAGTTAAAAAAGTTAATGAATGTTATATTATAGCGGAAAAAGCCAGAAAAAAGGGAAAAGATCCAGAAGATAGGGTAGAGATACCTCCTGCAGAAGATCTTGCATCAAGAGTGGAGGAATTAGTAGGTCCACCAGGTGTTAAAAAAAGAATTCACGAACTACAAGAAAAAGGATATGATAATGAAAAAATTGCTTTTATTATAACGAAAGAAATTGTAGATGGTAAACTAATAACTGGTATCTCAAGAGATGATATTGTAAAATTAGCTGTACGAGCTGGATTATGCATTCTAACTTCTGGTATAACCGCTGCACCTATTGAAGGTCTTGCGGATGTGAAAATTCGCAAAAATCAAGATGGTTCTGAGTATATCTCAATGTATTTTTCTGGTCCGATTAGAGCAGCTGGTGGCACTGCTGCTGCACAAGCTGTGATGCTGGGCGATTATGTAAGAAAATTGATGAAACTTGATAGATATAAACCAAGCAATGAAGAGATTGAGCGATATTTAGAAGAAATTACTTTATATAAAAGGATTAGAAACCTACAATTTCCAATTAAACCTGATTCTATTAGAAAAGCTGCAAAATATTGTCCTATTGAAATTACAGGGGAACCCACAGAAAAAGAGGAAATTACTGGTTATCGTAATATCTGGAGGATCAACACTAATAAAATTCGAGGAGGTGCGTGTCTTGTACTTAACGATGGTATTATTGGAAAAGCCCATAAGCTTTTGAAAATTGTTGAAAATTTTAATTTTTCAGGCTGGGAATGGCTAAAAGACCTTCAAGAAAAAGATTCTACAGATGATAAATCGGACGACGATATTATTAAGCCAAGAGATAAATTTCTATCTGGAATTATCGCAGGCCGTCCTGTATTCTCACATCCTTCTAGAAAAAATGGCTTCAGAGTTAGATATGGCAGAGTAAGAAATACTGGATTAGCAGCTGTTGGACTAAATACCTATACTATGAAAATTACCGGCAATTTCTTGGTCCAAGGCACTCAATTCATACTAGAACGTCCAGGTAAAGGCTCAATTAGTATTTCTGTAGATACAATTGAAGGCCCTATAGTAAAATTATTTGACGGCTCAGTTGTTAAAATTGAAAATGAAAATGATTACAATAAATATCATGACAAAATTAAAGAGATTTTATATTTAGGGGAT
The DNA here is from genome assembly GCA_964646355.1 of uncultured archaeon. GTDB lineage: Archaea > Asgardarchaeota > Lokiarchaeia > Helarchaeales > HEL-GB-B > HEL-GB-B. The sequence continues at coordinate 24,776 of CAZYEE010000009.1, forward strand.
GTCCTAATTGGTTTTGGTGAATTTCTAGAAAATAATCATATCCTAATGCCCTCTGGTTATACTGAAGAATGGTGGTCAGCCGAAATTAATGCACATCTTCAAAAAGAATTTAATGGTAATATAAAAGAGTTCTCAAAAACTCTTAATATTGATGAAGATAGGCTCTTATGTTTTATAAAGGACCCATTTAATAATATTCCCAATGAAAAAGAAGCCTTAATTATCGCCGAAAAAACCGACACACCCCTACATCCAAGTTATACATTCTTTTGGGAATATATTTCTGAAGATGAAGTTATAAAATTAAGACAATGGTTAATAACCGCAGAATTTAAGGATATATCTAAAGAATTAAGAAAAAAATTTAATAATTTTTCTGGTAAATACTTGGTATTAGATTTAAATGGACATGAAAGTAATAAAGAAATTTTAGAACGCCTCGGAATTGAACATTTTGTAGACAATAATAAAATTTACATCGGTAAATATTCTTACATCCTCAAAAAATTGTTAAATTTGGAAAATCCTGCTGAAAATTTATCATTTAATTTACCTGTTAAACAGGTTCGGTTTCTCGGTCATTTCTCCAACTACAAAATAAGAGCAAAAGCACCTTATAGAATTGGAGGCAGGATGGGAAGACCTGAAAAATCTGACGAACGAGAAATGTTTCATACATTATTCCCAGTAGGATCAAGTGGTGGAAATAGGCGTGATATTATAAAAGCTTCTAAAATCAAAAATGTTGCAGTAGAAATTGTTAATCAAAAATGTCCTAAATGTAAAAACGAGATGGTAAATTTTATTTGCCCCAAATGTAATGTCCGAACTGTTATCATAAAAAAATGTATCAATCCTGAATGTAATAAGGAATTGAATGTTGATATATGTCCTTACTGTCATTCTCCCGTCAAAACTTATTCAAAAAAGACTATTAATTTACAGACTATGCTTAAGCAGGCTCAAGAAAATCTAAAAGAAAGATTACCCGTTTTTATCAAAGGCGTTAGAGGATTAATGAATAAAAATAAAATTTATGAACCATTGGAAAAAGCAATTCTAAGGGCCAAATGGGAACTCAATGCTTTTAGAGATGGCACTATTAGATTTGATGCTGTAGATGCTCCACTCACTCATTTTAAACCTAAAGAAATAGGTATTTCTATTCAAAAGTTAAAAAAATTGGGTTATAAATATGATATAAATGGTAATCCTATTGAGAATGATGACCAAATTATTGAATTAATGCCTCAAGATATCATTATTCCATCTAATGCGGGCGAATTTTTGTTAAAAGTATCCAAATTCATAGATGAATTGCTTGTAAAATTCTATCATCTCGACCCCTATTATAATGCGAAAACAGTGCAAGATATAATTGGTCAAATAGTTGTCGGACTTGCTCCTCATACTTCTGCTGGTATTATTGGTAGAATAATTGGTTTTACTAAAAGTAAAATATGTTACGCACATCCATACTGGCATGCTGCAAAAAGAAGAAATTGTTTCCCGGGGTATACTAAATTATTGGTTAAAATCGAAAATAAGACCAAAAAAGTAGCCTTAAAAGATTTATATGAAAATTATTTTGAAAATGAATATGAGCAAAATTTTTCTTATATTAAAAAAACACCTAAAAGAAACATTTTAGTTTATTCATATGATATAAACAATAAGAAAATTGTCTTAACAAGAATAAATGAAGTCATAAAATTCTCATCAAACAATTTTCTAATTAAAATAATACTGGACGACGGTAGATCCTTTGAAACAACTTATAACCACCCAGTAATTATCTGGAATAATACTCAATTTATGATTAAACGCGCACTTGAGGTGAAAAAAGGAGATCAATTTCTAATTTTGGGCACTATTAACGATCTGAATAAATTTTCCGACCTCCTAGAAAATCAAGGAGATTCAAAAGACCCGAAAGACCCAAAAGATCCGAAAAATCCAAAAAATCCGAAAAATCTTTCTACTAACAATTGGGAATCCCGGCTTGTTAAGGTAAAAAGTATCAAAATAACAAGGGCAAAAGATAAATTCATTTATTCACTAAACGCAGAAAAATTTCATACTGTTTTTGTTAATGACCAAATAATGACACACCAATGCGACGGAGATGAGGATTCTGTCATGTTATTATTAGACGCTTTACTTAATTTTTCTCGAAATTATCTTCCTACTACTAGAGGTGGAATGATGGATGCTCCCCTCGTCATTTCAATAATTTTACATCCTAAAGAAGTAGATAAAGAGGTATATAACCTTGAAATAATTGACAAGTTCCCTTTAGAATTTTATGAAGCGACACTAGATTATACACATCCAAAAAAGCTCCTGGATAAAATTGAAATTATAGAACACAGGCTAGGAAAGTCTAATCAATATCATAATATTCATTTCACAATACCCAACTCTAATATCAACTCAACACCTATTACGACTGCCTATAAAAAATATGATAAAGTAATAGATAAAGTAGATGCACAATTAACTTTAGGACATATAATTAAAGCAGTAGATGTCAAAGATGAGGCATCTCGATTGTTGAATACCCACTTTATTCCTGATATTATTGGGAATTTACGTGCATTTAGCTCCCAGCAAGTGAGATGCCCTCACTGTAATAAAAAATATAGAAGAATCCCGTTAAAGGGAAAATGTACTGAATGTGGAGGAAATCTTATTTTTACAGTTCATGAAAAAGGCATTATTAAATATTTAAATTTAGCTAAAGAGGTCGCTCAAAAATATAATTTAGAAGAATATGTTAAGCAAAGGCTAGAGTTAATTGAAAATGATATAAATTCTTTATTTAAACATAGAAAAAATTTCGTTAAAATAACAAAATTCTTTAATGGTAATAAGAAAAATCCTTAAGGATAGTAAGAAAAATTCTATGATAATAAATAAAATTCTTTATCTAATCATTTATTTTATCAAAAATTTAAAAATTTAAGAGAAAATTAATTAAATATTATAAATCTACTTTTATATCAATTAATGCTTTCAATAAATCAATATCATAAATCATTCCAATTAATTTATCGTTGACATCCATGACTGGTAATTGATCTAATGAAAATTTAGCCATTTTAATGGCACAATCTTTAATTGAGGTCAACTCATTGACAATCTTTATTTGTCCCTTTTTAATCATGACATCCCTTACATTTTTTTCTGGTAATTTCAAATATTTTTTTGTTATTAATAATACATCAGCAGTTTCCCAGTTCCAGTCATAACCTTCTGTAGCTGATAAAGAGCTTGAATGTTTTTCAGCTATTACTTCGCTTTCTTTCATCAATTCATCATAACTTAAAATACCCGACAAGTCTCCTGAATTATCAATACAAGGTAAAACGGTAGTATTCGCTATCTGCATTATATATAATGCTACTTGTATTGGAGTCCCGTCCCATATCGAGGTTATCCCAACTTTTACATATGGTTTAATGGGGTCTTCAAAATCCTTTTTTGAAATTATGTTTTTTATAATAAGATGTACTGTTAATAGTCCTACTACTTTATTATTATCAATAACAGGCAAAACTCTTTGCTGATTTTCTGTAATAAGTTTAATTGCTTCAATAATATCTGCATCTTGCTGAATTGTAATAGGATTTCTATTCATCAGCATTGCTAAATCTTCTTCATCAGGTTTCTCAATTAATTCATTATGTGTTACTACTCCTAAAAATTGGTCTGTATCTTTTTTTAATATAGGGACGAGTTTTAGATTATATTTTTTTATTAATTCTAGGACCTTATCACGTTTACCAGGTACATACGCGCAATGAATTTCAGTTCTCATTATATCTTTGACAAGCATTTCCAATTACCTCTTTTTCAATAGTTTCAAAAATTAATATTAGTCCAAAGTCGTCTAAATTCCTTATTTTAAGTGAAGTTAATTATTTTAATAAGAAGCACAAGTCAGTATGTAATTTAATACCTATATTATATAAAAACGTTTTTTTAATAGAATAGCAATTTTTTTCAATAATTCAAGCTTTAATTGAAATGAAAAAGAGGTATACACTTAAAATTAAGTTATTTAAATTCACAAGAACATGGAATATTTTTACATTTTGGACAAACTTTATTATACTTCTTCAAAGAATGCTCTTCTAAATCTATTCCAATTATATTCGCTAATGAGCATAACCACGCAAAAACATCAGCAAATTCTGACCCAATATCGTCTAAATTACTTTCTATATCTTTCTTATTTATTGATTTTGATAATTCACCAACTTCTTCCACCAACCATAAAAATGTTCTTTCCAATCCTCTTTTCTTATCTCTTTCATAATATAAATCATACATCAGTTTTTGAAATTCTCGTATTTGTATATTCAATCACCACATATCTTTCGTTTATTTATATAAAATAATTAAAATACGGAAACTTTAATAAAGTTAATTCATTACTTAATCATACAAAATATTGGTGAATTTTTTATGTCTAAAACTAAAGGTAGACGCCAAAAAAGACGCCAGAAAGAAGGACCTATGCCTTTTGCAGGTGCTGGACTCATTAGGTTTTTTCAAGATGAAAGTACTGGTATAAAAGTGGGCCCAGTTACTACTCTGATAATCGCATTAATACTTCTCATTGGCGTAGGGGTTGCTCACCTGTTTGTCTAAAAAATTAGAGCAATAATAAAAAAAATTAACTGGCTCGATAATAAAAAAATAAAACTAGCTGATTAATAAATTTCTTTTTTAAGAGATGTCCAAGTATTTTATTTTAAATTGTAATTATATTCTTAATTTTTAAATAAAAAAAGTATATTTCTTTATGAGTTTTTTAAAATTTCTTGATATTATATTATACCGATATCAAATATTATCTTAAAGTATTAAATTATTTAGTAGCAAGAATCTCGTTGTTTTTACTACTTAATTTCTTGAATATCTTTTGGATCTAATTTTTTATTTTTTATTGTCTTAGCTCTCAATGATAAATTGAAAAAATATATATGTATTTATTCCTCTAAAGATCTCTTAAGTTCCTCAATTTGATCTTTAAGCTGCTTTTTCTTAGTAGCCACAGGTTCAGTATCTGGAACTTCCGGAATCATGCCAGCTGCTTCTAATTGGTCTTCCATTTCTAGCCTATTTAGTTCCCTTTCAACATCTAGGTCTTCTAGCTCGTCACCGCCAATTGCAGTCTCAAAAATATCTCCAACTCGCTCAATTTCTGCAATACTTTCTTCAGTTTCTAGACTTATTTCCAATGCTCTTTCGGATGAAACTATCTTCCTTGCAGCTTGAAGTTCTTTACTTGCAAGTTCCATTGCTGCTGTAAGTGTCTTTATATCCGCAGCTTCCTCGAGAGCGATAATTCTATCTTCCAATCTATTGGTAAACGCAGTATATCTATTTGCCATCTTCTGAAATTTGGACCATCTTGCTAAATACTGCTTTGCAGCTTTCTTATTACCCGCTCTTAAATATTGTCTTGCACGCTTATGACTATCTGCTGCCCTTTTTGCAAATACCTTTTGTCTTAATTCTAATTTATTAATTGAAGCCCTTAATTCTGCAATTGCATCTTCTTTTTTGGGCTTTTTACCCGGAAATAATTTTTTAAATACACTCATCCTTGTTATCACATTTTAATCTTCTAAATTAATGTAAGCTTTCTTTTAATTAATAAGTTTGGTTTTTATTTTTGAGAAATGGAAATAGAAATATGATCTTAGGTTAACATTAAAAATTTTTTTGTATTTACTAATCCTATTAATAATAAACGGACTATATTAATATTTATGCAAAT
>CAZYEE010000010.1:0-26954 GCA_964646355.1 uncultured archaeon
TATTCAGGTCATGGTGATTCTACGTCAGGTGGCTTGACAGCCATCATTCCATATGATTGGAATTTCCATGGCTATATTACCGAAACAGATCTCAGTTATTATTTTAACATGATAAACTGTTCGATATTGATAGCAATGATTGATAGTTGCCTCAGTGGAGGCTTAATTGATTCAATTTCAGGGGCCAATAGATTAATATTAACTGCAAGTGCAAGTAATGAGGATAGTTATGAAGATATTTTAACATTAAGACATGGTGTTTTTACTGGATTTTTTCTAAAATCTTATTATAACCTAACAGCAGATTTAAATAATGATAAAATAATTACAATCGAAGAAGCTTTCAATTATACATACAATGCTACGGTAGCTTATACAAAAAAGGTATTTAATCGTGGTCAGCATCCTCAATTATATGATTCTATAGCTGGTGATTTATTTCTTAGCCCATATATTGAGGTCTTTTATAATAAAATTCATTATGGCCCAGAACTAGTTCCGATTGGCTTATCTCCGATAGGGTTTGGTGAACCTATTTCAATTAATATCTCAATAATGCTAAGTGATAGACCGTATCAAACCATCACAATTGAGAATATCAGTAATTATTATGAAGCAAACCTAAATCTTCCAGCAGGAAATTATGAGTTTCAATTATCAACACTTTATTCAAATGGTAGCTATAGAGGTTGTATTTATGAATTAAATATAAAAGGTCTATTTCAATCCAATATCGGACTCATGATAATAATTATCAGCGTCGCAAGTACAGCTGCCATGTCCACATTATTAATATGGACATATAAACGGTATAACTTTTATAAAATGTATCTTGAACCCAAAAAGAAGAGCTATGGAGGTAATTCGGATAAAATTTAACAAAAGTAATGATAACAAGAATTTAAATAATTTATTAAAAACACCTCTTAGAATTAAAGATTTTTTAATAGTAGTAGGAATTTCTGTTAGTATTTTCACATTAATCCTAATCATAATTCTATTGAATACAAATTATATTTTCATGACAGATATCCCATTTATTATCTTATTTTTGATCCTACCCTTTATTCCTGCTTTTATTGGATATTTTTTATTAAATAATAAAATAAAAATTGGCTCGGAGATTTTGAAAAAATCTGAAACCATGATACCACCAGAAGAATTAAAAAAATTGGCAAAAAAGGATTTAATAGGGGCTCTATACATATTTGTGAATAATTTTCACGAGATAAATACTTCTAATATTATAATGTTCCAAAATATATTTAATAATTTTAAATTCATATCTAAATTAAGAAAGTTGGCTGATTTTTTCAATCGAGAGAGTATTTATGAAAAGGAGGTAATTGCACTTCTTTTAGCAAGAAACATCAAGTTTGCCATAGAGACTTGTATAAACTATGATTTGTCTCATTATATTGACCAAATTATAAATTCCAATATTGATATTCCAAAACAAGTGTTTAAATCTCTATTTGAATATTCTGTTGAGAAAAAGAGATTAAATATTATCACCAAGTTAATTGATCTTAATAGAATCAATCCTGATGAATATTTTGAAATACTGAAGATTTTATTTAAAAATTATATTCAAGCACCGAATGCTTTTGATACTAACAAATTAATGTTGCTCAAACAAAAACTGGAAGATTGTTTATTAGAATTCAAGATATCGCCTACTATTGAAATATACCAAGAATTTATTGATATTTTGGAAAGAATATTTACCAAATTATTTAAATTAATTGAACAAAAGCAGATAAACTTAGAGAAATTATTCGATATCCTTTATACAATGATTCAATTCAATCGAGATTATATGAGTTTTTACAAGTATTTATTTACTGATCAATTATTAAATTATTTATATAGATTGGATCCAAAAAAATTTTTAAACTATTATAAAATCCTTAAATTTATCATTGTGTTGGGCTCCTCTAATAAAATACTCCTATCTAAATATATCATGGCTTTTAGTAAGTTTGAATCCGAAATAGTTGAGAGCATTTTCTCTGAGATTAATAATAAACTTAAAATGACCCATTCACAGTGTTTAAATGATGCAATGCTATATTCTGAGGAACATAGTAAATTAGTTTTTAAAATATATGATGAATACTTTGAATACTCTACTCCTGAGATATTTTTCTCCTTTTTTACATTATTTATTAATTCATTAAAAGATTCAGTAAAGAGGGATGAAACCTCAACTAGTGAAATTTATAATGATAGAAAATTCTATTTAAAAACTGCTCTTGATTATTGGACAGATATCTCAATAAAATTGATATCAGGCTCTATTAACATCAATTATAGAGCCAATTGGAATGAAAATCTTAAAAATCAATATTTTCTATTTCTGATAAAACATATTTCAATTCTCAGATGTACAATTCTTCGAATATTAGTTGAATTCAAAATCATAGACAGAGATATCGCAAAGAAAAGTGTATTAAAATTGATTAATGAAATCGGAATATCAATACAAAATAATAAAAATATCGTTATCGGTCATAATTACTTAATAGATATCCTTGCTAAGAGCGGCTGGCAGTTTGTTATAACTCAATTTAGAAAATAATAGAAAAATTAAGATTTTTTTACCATCTGTTATCTAATAATATCTGTATTACCATAAATTTTATCGATACTTATTTTAACTATATCCTATTTTATAATAAACCACTTATACCATTATGATAATTTGATAAAGTATGAATAATTATTTATTCAAAATTGAAGTAATTTAGATTAAAATTTAAGACAAAAAAATCGAAGGTCAAGTAGATTTATTATCACAGAATGTTTAATGATAATTATATTACAAGTCATAACAATTAGGATGTGGAAGAAATTTTAAGAAAATTAATGGTCTTTGTTGGTCATAATTTGATTTTTCATAGAACTTACGCGTATTCTATGCCAGAAGAAACAATAATGGCGCTGGCTCATTCTATAATCGATTATGAAGCGGGTCTAAAAAAAGATGTATATGCTGAAATTTTCGGACTTATAAACTATAAAATCGCATATACCACAGAGAAAGCTTATAGAGTCGTTATAATGCTTCTACTGGATAAAACCGATACTGATGAATCTATTACGGAAGAAATTGCGGTATTAAGGGATAGACTTATTCGAAATTACAAAGAATATTTAGAGGTCGCTGATCCTTACGAGATTGATACAAGTCTATTTGAAAGCTATGATAAATATGCTGAAGAAGCTTTAGAAAATTTGAGGCCGAAAGTGGCATTGATTGGTTTTTCTGGGGTTGGTAAAACTACAATCACAAAATTAATTCAAGGTTTAGAGTTACCAAAAAGACATATTCCAACAATAACAGGCTATATTACAGAGTGTAGGCTTGGTTTGGGTAAAAAAGGCGAGAAAGCTAAATCCAGCATACCCTTCTACTTGTGGGATACTGCAGGGCAAGTTAGATTCGCAAGTGTATGGGCGAAATTCATCAAAGGAAGTGATATTGTTATTTTAATAACCGATTCTACGAGACAAAATATTTTAGAATCTAGATTCTTCATAAACCTTATAGAAAAAGAAACACCAGACGCAGCAGTCTCTATTATTGCGAATAAACAAGATCTTCCAGGTGCAATGTCAGCAGAAGAAGTACAAAAAATGTTAGGATATCCAACTTATGAAATGGTTGCTATCGATCCTGATTATCAAGAATCAATACTAACTATAATTGCCAAGACTGCAAGAGTTGTGCCAAGTAGAACAGAATTTGTATCGGAAAATTATCAATTATCAACTCGTGCAAAATTAGTCGAAAAGGCAGAAGTATTATTAAATCAAGGAAGATTTTTAGAGGCTTCAGAAACATTAAAACATGCTGCAGAAATCAGTAGAAATGTCGGAGAAGGTGATAGAGCAGAACTATTGGATATGATGAGTCAAAAATTATTTAGCAGGTACAATGAAGGACTAGGCTTTATTGAAGAATTAAAAAGAATTTAGATATTTTTATTCATATAAATTAAAACATTTATAGATAAAAATATATTTTTCTATTTTTTCACATATTTTGCTTAGATTAGAATAGAGATAAAAGATGGAAACAGAAATTTTAGGAAATAAGTTATTTAATGATTAATAGAAATAAAATTTAGGTTTCTGTTCATAAATGTTTTGAATTCTTAATTTTGTCATCAATATTAATCTAGTAAGAATTTATTATTTTCATATTATCATATTAAATCTCAAGAAAAATTAGAAACAAATATTTGAATTCAGTAATTGAAATTTTTTTGTAATAAAATCATATAAATTAGTAATAGAATTTTCAAAATTGATTACTGATTTTCAATAAAATATTATTATCGAGGAAATTAATCTTGTAATACCATTAATATTAAGAAATCATCAATCTTGTTGAACTTACTAGTGTTATTAAATTAAATTTAATGAACAAATCAAAAAATTAAATTTAGATCAAAAAACGTCTTAATTTTAAATCAAAAAATAGTGCTATATAATTAAACATAAAAATGGAAAAGTGAACATAATTTGAATAAAAGAATTCTAATTACAGGTGGAAGTGGAACTCTAGGAGGTAATCTGGCTAAAATTCTATCAGATTTTTATGATGTTTATGCTACTTATTATGAAAATTCCTTTAAAATGTCAAAAGTTAAGACTTTTAAGTTAAACATAATAAATAAGAAGGAAGTAATTGAAAAGATTGAGATAATTAATCCTAAAATTATTATTCATTGCGCTGCAATGACGTATATTACCGCATGTGAAAGGATGCCAGAACTTGCATTTGAGGTGAATGTAGAAGGCACACAAAATATTTGTAATGCGGCAAAATTAATCTCGGCTAAAGTAATCTATATATCTACAGATCACGTTTTTGACGGAAGATCAGGATATTATTCTGAATATGATGTTCCAAATCCAATAAATATTTATGGAAAAACAAAATATTTGGGTGAAGCATTGATCAGAGAGTCAAATTTGGATTATAATATAATAAGAACGTGTTTTTATGGGTTTGATATTGTTAATATGTCCAAGTATAATTTCATAATGAACCTTATTGATAGATTAAGGCGCAAGAAAAAAGTTCGGGCTTATAAGGATATTTATTTCTCACCGATTTTTATTAATAATTTAGTTGAGGCTATAATGGAATTATGTTTTAGAAGAATTAATGGTATTTTTCATATAGCAGCGGATGAGCGGATCTCTCATTATGATTTTGTAAATTTGGTTGCAGATGTTTTTCAATTAGATCATAAATTAATTAAAGAAGACGAATTTAAAAATCATAGATGGTCTAAATTAAGAGGTCTCGATTTATCATTAAATATTGATAAGGCAAAAAAAATTTTAAAAACAAGATTATTGGGAATCAAATCAAATCTTGAATTTATGAAAAAGTTATATGATTCTAATTACTATTTAGAACATAATCCAATTTATTATTTTCTAAAATAAATACTATTATGTAGTTTATTATAATAATAAAATACTTTATGAGAATATGCTTCCTCATAAACCTAAATCTCTCATTCTTTGATGTTGTTATATCACTAATTCTAAATGTTAAATAAAGATTTTTGTATGATATTTTATGTAGAACTTTAATTTTATTACATTCTTGTATCGAATAAAAACTAAAAATGGAATTATGAAATCAAAAATAAGATTTTTATAGTAGAATAATTTACCTTCTTTCTAATTTAATTATTAACTAAATGTAATGAAACTTAAGGGACATATGGTACCTCAATTAAATTTAAAATGATTAAATAATCAAGGTTTCAATATTTAAAAAAATATATCTATGGAGGTTTATAAATTGCAATATACATACGGCGATATTCCTGATAACATGTATATAAAACCATATCTACCATTATTATCATTTCTCTGGCGTATTTTTAGAAAATATGGTTGGGAAGGCGTAGATAATTATGATCGGGTTGGAATAGAAGGTGTTTATCAATTTTTCAAGACCCGGCTCGATGAATCGATTATGACAATGAAAGAGGTAGTAGAAGGAAAAATAAAGGAACCTGAAAAAGTTTTGAGTTATATAATAATGGTACCTTCTTTAGTAATAAGAAGTGATCTTACTATTGGTGCTCAAAAACTATTTGGAGGAGATTCTCTTGATATCAGTTTTGCAGTTATTCACGATCGTGATCAATCCATATACCTAATATTAAATTGTCATATCGAAGAAGGAATTCCTGTGGATTGGTATATGGTAAAACAAGGAGATGAGCTCTTAGAGAGAAGACACATGAAATATGGGTATAAGTTAAAAGAGATACCACAACGTATGAAAAAACACTCTAAGACAGCAAAGGCACTTATAGATGTTCTAAGAGATGTAAGAAATGAGAGAACTCCTCAATGGAAATATTCTGATTATAATATTGGCATTGTTATTTCAGGTTGGGCGATAAATCTAATGTACCAACCAAGTAATTATGAAAGTATTGCAGAAACTTATGATGGGAGGGCAGCTAAAGATGTATACGGGCTACCTGATTACACTTTTATTATGGAACCATTTTCTCCAGCGTTTAATATGTTCTTTTACAAAGGTCGGGAAGATTTTATTAAAATGATTGCTTCAATCACTACAAATATGTATTTTTATGTCCAACCACTTGAGCCTTTTAATTTAGATTTGGTAAAATCCAGAGCTCCCCACGTATTTGAAATATATAAAGATGTGATAGAGAAGGAAGGTATTCCATTTCCAAAACAAACAATCAATAGCAGTTATCCAAATATAAAGAAAAAAGACCCAAATATTCGGTTTGTAAAAAAATATCCAAAAGGACCATTTATAAAACCGGAAAATATCGGACTATCTTTAGAGGAATTTTTAGAAGGTATATTTTTCGATATTAATCATGAAACAGAACCACAAATAATTGATGAATCCAAAATAATTTCTATAGGAATAGGTAGAAATACCAAGTTTAGAAAATAATACCAATCAATATTTAATTTACTTTTAAAATTTTGTTTTCACTCAAGTTTATGTATATAATTTTTCTTTAATTTATGGTATAGGATAGTATAAGATAGGATAGTATAAGATAGGATAGTATAAGATAGGATAGTATAAGATAGGATATATTTTTGAATGATTAATTCTCAATTTTTAGAATATTCAAAAATTTTAAATTAAATATAGATAAAAACGTTTTTCCAATCTTAAATTAATTTTGATGAATAATCAATTCATAAAATATATTTCTTTAATTTTAGAAAACTCTTTTTTGAATTCATTTTTGTTTTTCTCCTCTAATAATCTTCCAATTTTAGAACGATTAATATCTTTAACTAAATTAGAATAATATGTAAAAATTCCATCAAGATCACCAAGATTTGCCATATATTCAATAACTCTTTGAATTCTCCTAGCAATTTCCACCATATCTTTAGAATAATCATTTGCCCAATCTTCATAAGAATATTTTATTATATTATCCGTTATTTTTTGGATAATATATACAATTCTTTTAATTTTTTCAAGCTTAGAAGGTTCAAAAATCTCTATTAATTCCTCTACCTGTTTAACAAAACCTTCTGTATCATTCTTTGTCGGAGTAAATCCCCTTTTTACGTGTTTTACAAAAACTCTTAATCCATTAATTTTTGAAACCTGAAAACTATCAATATATAAACACAATTTATTAAGTAAACTATCTATATTAATCCCATTAGTCTCCTCTCCCTTCTTTTTCAAAAATTTTCTGATCATATCTATTAATGATTCAAAACTTTCAATAACAATCTCTTTTAATCTATTTCTTTCCTCGATATAAGTCATATTTTAACCCCGTTAAATTTAAAGTTGAATTCTAATATTTTGTTTAATTAACATTACATAAATCTGATTTTAATATTTTTTTCAAAAAATGATTATCATTTTAATCTTCAATCTACAAAATAATAAATAATACGAAGCATAAAAAAAATTTCAAATTTAATCTAATTTTTTGTATATTTTTAATTATTTGTTTAAATTCCCTTTACACGTATTTTAGTGAAAAATAGGAAGTAAATAATAAATAAAATTGATAAATAAATGCGGATATTCAAATAACTTTCAATCAAATAACATTTCAATTCTTAAGTACAGATTTTCTTTAGAATATTTTTTCAGCTCTACTTCGTGCTCCAGCTTCCCATAATTGATTTTCAAGATCCTCATCAGTAACATTCCTTACTTTGATTAATTTTATTGCTTCTTGAGGACAATTAACTGCACAAACTCCGCATCCAATACATATATCTTCTCTAATATATATAAAAGAATCAGATAAGTCCTCTTTATTACCATAATTAACAAAAATTGCATTTACAGGGCATTTATTCACACATGTTTTACACAATTTACATTTATCACGTTCAATTTTCGGTTCAAAATTTGATTTTGCGACCATCTTATCAATTAATTTGAATTTATTAGCATTACCAAGAAATCCACAGCAACAGCCACAACAATTACAAATAAACGAATGTTTGTCTGATTGATTATTTATTACATGCACTAATCCTTCTTTTTCTGCCATTTTTAGAATTTCAATTGCTTCATCGATTGTTAACTTTCTACCTATACCCTCTCTTATAATATAATCGGCAGAACTGTTTAAATTTATACATACATCAATTGGCTTTCCACAAGAATCTCCTAATATTCCGTGAAAAACTCGGCAGGGACATGGCATTACCGCAATACTTTTTGAATTCTCAAGAATTTTTCTGACATCTTCAAATATCATAACTCTTGATTTTCCTACTTCAACAGATTGATCGATTTCTATCGTTTTTTCTAAAGGTTTTATACTTGGAGCAACTCTCGAAATTGGATAATTAGAAGCAAATGAAATAAAGCTATCTTCTAATGGCTTAAAAATCTTGGCGGCTTTTTCAAGTTCTTTAGGATCATTATGTTTGCTTGCAAAGTACCATTCAAATAATCCCGGGAATAACATTGGAATCGTGTACATTTTTTTATTTAATTTTTTATTAAACCACGTAAAAACAAGTCCTTTTTTTGCTAAATTCTCAAGAATTTCTTCAACTTTTTCCTCAGGCATTTTTACCTTTTTTGCTATTTTATCTAATGGATATGAGCTCATCATTGCAGTTTTGAAAATCGATACAACTTTTGCTTCTTCAGGTGAAAACCAGAATTTAAGAATTTTTAGGACATCTTTATTTCCTTTAGGGATCATCAGTGCATCTCTTATTTTCTTATAATATAGCTCTGATTCGGTGTCATTCATATAAATCACAAAATTTGAAAAATTATTTCTATTTATTTATTATTCCAATCTTTTTTCATTATTTATTTTATCTGTTTACTTTCTCTTTATTTTTTTTTAATTATGTTTTATTCTTAATTTCTTTATTATTCATTATTCATTATTCATTGGATTTAATTAATTTAATTTATTCCAATGTATTTTTTAAAGTTCAATTCATAATTCTTAAAATAGAAACAAATAGATAAAAAATAGTAAAATATGACCCATTTATTTTTCTAATAAAATTTTCAAAAATAAATATTTTTTATATTTACAATTATTTATCTTATTTTATTCTTAATTGTGGTATTCAGATTCCAAAATTATCTTATTTATTGATAAATTACTTATCAAAAACAAATTTTATAGGAAATATGATGAGCATCAAAAATAACAGCAAACTTTAATAATCAATTTTCAATGTAAATGATGATCTTATTTTAAATCGACCGATGAGATAAGTTGGTAGCAAAAAATAATGTCTTGATAATTGGCGGTGGAATTGCTGGAATCCAAGCCGCTTTAGATTTAGCTGATATGGGCAATTATGTATATCTCGTAGAAAAATCGCCCTCAATCGGAGGACATATGGCACAACTAGATAAGACCTTTCCTACTAATGATTGTTCGATCTGCATTTTAAGTCCAAAAATGGTTGAGTGCGCCAGACATCCAAATATTCAAATTTATACTTACAGCGAATTAGAAGATGTAAAACAAACAAAAACAGGATATAAAGTTATTATAAGAAAGAAACAACGATATGTAAATGAAGAGAAATGTACTGGTTGTAGATTATGTTCTGAAATATGCCCAGTAAAAGTTCCTAACGAGTTCGATTGTGGACTTAGATTGCGAAGTGCTATTTATATTCCATTTGCCCAAGCTATCCCTAATGTAGCGGTCTTAGATAAAAATTCATGTATTGAATGTCGTTCATGTATCAAGACTTGTCCTGCAAATGCTATTGAATTTGATAATCCACCAGAAGGTGAATTAATTGAATTGGAAGTATCTGCTATAATTATAGCCGTTGGTTTCGAATTGTTTGATCCTTCGGTCATAAAAAGATATAATTATAAAAAATTAAAGGATGTAATTACCTCTCTGGAATATGAAAGATTAATGTCCGCTTCTGGGCCCACAAATGGCAGAATTATCAGATTATCCAATGGTAAACCAGTAAAAAGCCTGGTATTGATCCATTGTGTTGGGTCCAGAAATGTGAAATATAATGAATATTGTTCTCAAGTCTGTTGTATGTATGCTACCAAACAAGCTATTATTACAAAAGAACATGATAAAGAGATAGATATCAAAATATTGTATAATGATATGCGAGCGTATGGAAAGGGTTTTCAAGAATTTGTGAACCGAGCAAAAGATGAATATAATATTGAATATATAAGAGCTAGCCCCTCTAGAATCGAACGGGACCCGATACTAAATAAAATTATTATTTACTATGAGGATATCACAACCGGGAGTATTAAGAAAATAGAAACTGATCTGGTAGTATTATGTGCTACTATGACCCCTAATAGGTCTATTAAAAAATTGAGTAGTATTCTTGGGTTAAAAACAAACAAATATGGATTTCTTGCTTCTATTTCCAAGTCTGAACCCATTAATTCAACAACAAAAGGAATATATATAATAGGCGCTTGTAAAAGTCCAAAAGATATCCCCGAATCGGTAGTGGATGCTAGTGCTAGTGCAGCTCTTGCATGCCGACCAATTCCAAAAGATACAGTAAATGATTCTATTAGTAAAAGCAATAGTATTGATATCGAAATAGAAAAACCCAATAAAAAAACAGATTCGGATGAATTAAGAATCGGCGTATTCATATGCCATTGCGGCACTAATATAGGAGGCATCTTAAATATTGATGAGCTACTAGACTATACTAAAAATCTAGAAGGTGTGGTTTATACTACTTCTAATCTTTATACATGTTCTAGTGATACACAAGAAATTATCAAAAAGGCGATAGTTGAGCATCGGTTGAATAGAGTCGTGGTGGCATCATGTACACCTACAACTCATGAACCTTTATTTCGAAAAACATGCCAACAAGCTGGATTAAATCCGTATCTTTTTGAACTGGCTAATATACGAGAACAGTGTTCATGGGTTCACTTTAATTTTCCAGAAGCTGCAACAGACAAAGCTAAAGATCTAATTAATATGGCTGTGGCACGTGTAAGATATTTGGAGCCTCAATCTGAATTGAAAGTGTCTGTAAATCCGTCTGCTCTAATAATTGGTGGGGGCCCCTCAGGTATTGCCGCTGCAAAATTATTACTTGAAAAAGGTTTTAAGGTTGATATTGTTGAGAAATCAAATAAATTAGGCGGCTATCTTAACAATTTATTTATAGTTAATAACGATCTTGAAGATCCAAATCATATCATAAATGATTATATTTCTCAAATTATGAGTAATAATAACTGTAGTGTTCATCTAAATTCTGAAGTAATGGAGATTTCAGGCTCTATTGGTGATTTTCTTATAAAGATATGTAAAGAGAATAAATGTATTAATAATAAAAATAAGGTAGACCTATCTGATGGAGAATATAACAAAGATATTCTCCAATTAAGACCTGGAGTAATTATAGTGTCTATCGGGGCTCAAGAATTTAAGCCCTACGGATATTTTGAATATGGAAAAAATGAAAAAGTTTTAACCCTTACCGAGTTTCATAAGTTATTAAAATCAGATGATCTTAATACTAGGATCCAGAAGGGTGAAATTCAAACAATTGCTTTTATTCAGTGTGTTGGGTCCAGATTAGATGAGAACCAAGGTATTTCTTACTGTTCTAAAATCTGTTGTGGAAACACACTTAGGATAATAAAATATTTGAATAAAAAATATCCTAATATAAAGCATATTGTATTTTATAGGGATATTACAGTATATGGGTTGGACGAGAACCTGTATCGGGAGGTTCGGTATTCAGGAACCCTTTTTATAAGATATGATAAGGTTAATCCTCCCCAAATTATTAAGAATAAGGACAAACTTTTGATAAAGTCGTATAATGTTTTTGATAATAAAGAAATGGAGATTAACGCTGATCTTTTAATTCTTGCAACTCCATTAATTCCAGCACCAGATACTGAGAAACTTTCCAAGATTTTAAAAGTGCCTTTGGCTTATAACGGATTTTATCTTGAAGCTCATGTGAAGCATAGACCTTTAGATTTCACAACTGATGGGATTTATCTATGTGGAACTTGTCATAGTCCCAAATCTATTGAAGAGAGTATTTCACAAGGTTTGGGTGCTGCCTCCAGAGCCCTAATTCCATTAATGAAAGGAACGATAAAAGCTGAACCGATTTATGCAGTTGTAGATCAAAATATATGCATTAGCTGTGAAATATGTGTATTAACTTGCCCTTTTAATGCTGTGAAACTTGAAGAATACGAGCAACTTGGGTTAAAAGCTAAGGTAAATCCAATTTTATGTAAAGGTTGTGGCGCATGTGCGTCAGCATGTCCAGCAAGCGCTATAACTATGAAGCATTTTACAGATAAACAAATCTATTCTATGATTAACAAAGCTGTTGAATCAAAAACTATAGATGAACCTCGTATTGTAGCTTTTTTATGTAATTGGTGCTCATATCGGGGAGCTGATAATGCAGGAGTCAGTAGATTTCAGTATAAACCAAATATCAGGCCAATTAGAGTAATGTGTAGTGCAAGAATCAGTATTAAACATATATTAGAAGCATTTAAACAAGGAGCAGATGGTGTGCTTGTTTCAGGCTGTCATATCGGAGATTGCCATTACCTTACGGGCAATCTTAAGACCCAGCGTCGAGTCAAGATTGCTAAAGTATTATTAAAAATGATTGGAATTAATCCAGATCGACTTCAACTCTCATGGATCTCTGCCAGTGAGGGCAAACAATTCGCTCAGATAGTTGATGAATTCATTGAGAAAATTAAGAAACTGAATGAATTAGAATCTTCAAGCACAATTAAGGAGGTTCTATAAGAATGGACAGAATAGAAGTAAATACAGAAGAAGAAGGAAAAAGCTCAGTTCTTATTATCGGTGGTGGTATAGGTGGAATGGATTGCGCCCTTGATCTGGCAAATGCAAATTATAATGCATATATTATAGAAAAAAAACCTATAATAGGAGGAGTTTACGCTCAAATCTATAAAATCTTTCCTTTTGATGAGTGTTCCGCTTGTGTTTTAACTCCTAAAACAAATTCTATATATAGACATCCATTAATCAATATTTTAACGCTTACTGAAATAGAGAGAGTTGAAGGTACAGCAGGAAATTTCAAGGTTTTTCTCCAAAAAAAACCCAGATACGTAGATGAAACGAAATGCACAGGTTGTCAGAAGTGTATTGAGGTTTGTCCTGTACTTATAGATTCCGATTACAATTTTAGATTATGTAAACATCACGCTATCTACATGGATTTTCCGCAACAAGTACCTTTAGTCACAACAATCGACAAGACTGCATGTATTAACTGCCATATGTGTGTAAAAGCATGTCCTGTAGAAGCGATTGATCATGATATGGGCACTAAAGAACTTATATTACATTGCGGATCAATTGTTTTAGCACTTGGTGCAGATGAATTTAATCCCTCTATTAAAGAAGAATATGGATATGGACGTTATGAAAATGTTATTACATCACTTACATTTGAACGGTTAACACATCCAACCGGACCAACATCCGCCAAAATTATCAGACCCAGTGATGGTAAACGACCAAAAAAAGTTGTTTTTGTGAATTGCGTAGGTGCTAGAGATCAACAGATTGGAATTGAATATTGTAATAAAATATGTTGTATGTTTTCAATGAAAAATGCAAGGAATATGAGACTTCATGAACCTGATGCTGAAATCTATATCTGTTATATAGATATTAGAGCAGCAGGTAAATTATTTGAACATTATTATAACAGTACAGTAGACCAATATAATGTAAAAATGATAAGAGGGAGAGTTGCTGAGATAATAGAAGATCCAAATACTAAAAATCTATTAGTTCGAGTAAATGATACTTTAAATGATGAAGTTGTTGAACTTGAAGATGTTGAATTGGTAGTATTGAATTGTTCTTTTGTTCCTTCAGTGGAGAATACAGAATTAATTAAAAAATTAGGAGTAAATATCGATCCTTCAGATGGATTTATTAGCGAAAAACATGTTAATTTAAATAGTATTGAGACAAACAAACTTGGTATATTTTGTATTGGTCTTTCACATGGCCCAAGGGATGGCACTGATACCATTGCAGAGGCTAAAGCAGCTGCCTCTGGAGCCGCGAATTTTCTGAAATTATCAGCTTTCCATAAATCTGAGAGGTCTATTTATATTTCTGATACCGAGGAACCAAGAATCGGAGTATTTGTCTGTCATTGTGGTGGAGTCATTTCTGATGTTGTCGATTCCAAAAAAGTAGCTGAAATGGTAAAAAATGAACCAAATGTAGTTTTTGCAACTGATTATTTATTTATGTGTTCCAATCCAGGACAGGAATTAATCAGAGAGAGTATTAAAAAATATAATTTAAATCGGGTGGTTGTAGCTTCATGTTCACCTATTACACATGAAAGCACATTCAAGGCTTGCGTTGAAGAAGCAGGACTCTCTAGATTTTACTTTACAGGCCCTGCAAATATTCGAGAACAAATTTCTATGGTCCATCATGATTATCCAGAGGAAGCTACTCAAAAAGCAATAGAAATAGTAAGAGCGGAGATTGCACGTGCAAGACATTTGGATAATGTGCCTCTTCAGAAAATTACCTTAGAACCAAATATTTTGGTTATAGGTAGTGGTGTAGCTGGCATATCCGCCGCTCTCGATCTAGCAGCCAAGAATTTCAATGTAATAATTATTGAGCGTGATGATAAAATTGGTGGAAGATTGAATAAATTATACAAAACATTTCCAAAAAAAGAATTAGCTCAAGATTTATTAAATAAGCTTAAAGAACGCCTTAAGCAATATAAAAATATTAAAATCTATACTTCGGCTGAAATTATCGAATTGGATGGGTTCATAGGTAATTTTACTTCTAAAATAAAGCTAAGAAATGAAAATGATAAAATTATTGAAATCAAATCTGGTACTATATTAGTAACGGTGGGTACAAAAGAATGGATACCTCCAAAAGGATATTATGGATATAAAGAAATTAAACATGTAATAACCTCAATTGAATTTGAGGAATTGCTAAAAAATAAATCATTTTCAGATGATTCTAACTTTGTCTTTATTCAATGTGCTGGTTCAAGGGCAAAAGATGGAGAAATTGGAAATAAATATTGTTCTCGTGTCTGTTGCAATTTTTCGATAATGAATTCCATTGTTTTAAAAGAGGAATATCCTAATTGTAATGTTTATATACTTTATAAAGAATTTATCAGAGCGTTTGGTAGATATATGGAAGAAAATTATATTCAATCTCAGTTAATGGGCGTAAATTACATCCGGTGGGATAGAATGACACCACCTAAGATCGAGCCCGACCCTAATTCTAATAAAATAATTGTAAAGGTATTTGATACGCTCTTAAATGAAGAATTAGAAATATTAGCAGATTATGTTATACTCTCGGTTGGGCAAGAAGCTCCCGACGGTATAGATGACTTATGTCGAATTTTGGGAATAACCCGCTCTGAGGATGGTTTTATCGAAGAATTACATCTCAAATTCAAACCCGTAGAGACAAAGGTTCCAGGAATTTATACTTCATCTACATTTCCTAAAGATATGGCCGATACCATTTCATTAGCAAGAGGTGCAGCGAGCATGTCTGCCATAATTCATAGAGGTGTTGAGCTTGAAATGATAAGAGCAGAAGTTAATGAGGATGAATGTGTAGGTTGCGGACTCTGTGAAGCAGTCTGTCCATATAACGCAATAACGATGATAAATAAAACTCCTTTTAAAATAATTTCAACAACCGATGAAATGAAATGTAAAGGATGTGGTATCTGTGTAGCCTCATGCCCTATAGGTGCTAGAGATTTGAGATGGTGGCGAGATATTCAAATTAATTCCCAGATTGATGCGATTCTTGCCCATGACGAATATTAATTAGATATTTATTATAATTAAAAAATATTAAAAGAAGTGATCCGAAATTAAGGAAAATAAACCTGTTATTTTATTATTTGCGTGCATGAGATGTTCCTATTCTGCTGCAGATCTTGCAGGTACTCTCAAATTACAATATAGTCCTATAGTACGCATTATTAGAGTCCCATGTACTGGTAGAGTCGATGTTAATCATATGCTCCGTGGGCTAGTAAAAGGTGCAGATGCTGTTATAAGTGTAGGATGACATCCAGGAGATTGTGAATTTAAAGTTGGAAATCTAGCATGTGCAAGGAGAGTGAAATTCGTGAGAGAATTATTAAAAAATATCGGATTTGACCAAGATAGAGTTCAAATGCACTTTGTTTCGGCAGCTGAAGCTGAACGGCTTAGAGAAATAATCAATAAAGTCGCAGAAGACATAAGCAGAATGGGACCTAATCCCTTAAAAAAATAAAAATCGAATGAATGAATATTCAGAGATAAAGTTGAGTCTCTGAATATGACGCCCTCGCAAAGGGTTCGATTTTATTGTAAAAACATTTGTTAAGATGTCGTAAAATTGAATAATAATGAAAATAAAAAGGAAAAATTGGAAGATATCATTTCTAAACTAGAAAAATCTAATAGAGATAGCGAATATTGGAAAAAAATTGTTGAAAATAATAAAGAATATTTCCAGCAGATTAAATCAAAAATCAAAATTAAGCAAGATGAATTGAAAGAGTTGGTAATCCAAAAGCAAGTAGGTAAGATTCCAGAAACTCAATTTAATGAAAAATTGGAAAAAATTCAAGATGAATTAACAGAATTAGAATTTAAGATATATAAAATGAGATTAGATGGTTTAAGGAATGTAAACGATGAATAGTAATAAAACTATATCAAACTCGGTTTGCATTTTTGGTAGCGGAATTATGGGTATAAATACTGCAATACAATTAGCAGATCTTGGATTTGATGTATATTTAGTTGATTCAAAAGAAAATTTTGGTGGTAATGCAGCACATTTATATAAAGCATTTCCGACTGATGATTGTTTTTATTGTGTTTTTCCAACTTTCTATAAATCTGGAATTAGAAAATGTTTTTATCGCTCAGGAATTGAGAATCACCCCAATATCACATTATTAAAGAATGTTGAACTAATCAAATTTTCAGGAAAATTAGGTAACTTTAATATTAAGTTGAAACAAGACCCGATCTACATTGACGATAACTGTATTAATTGTGGTAAATGTATTGAAGTTTGTCCTATGATTTCTAATATTGATGAAGTTTATTATAAAAGCCAACAAGTACCAATAATATCTAAAAATTATCCACAATGTATAGGTACCTGTTTCACTATTAATAGAGCACTATGCGATCCTGAATGTTCCAAATGCGAGGAAGAATGTCCTACAAATTCAATTCATTTAAACGCAAAATCTCATGAAATTGAGATTAAATGTTCTTATGTTATTATTGCATGTGGATTCCAAGAATTTGATCCTGAATTAATTAAAAATTACAAATACAAGATAATTCCTGATGTAATTACTCAAGACCAGCTGGCTTTACTCCTCGATCCAAATGGCCCAACACATGGTCAGCTTATTAAACCTTCTAACAAGAAGCCTGTTAAAACTATAGTAATGTTACAATGTGTTGGATCTAGAAATAATGAATATAATAAATATTGTAGTGGAATATGTTGTAGCTATGCAATAAAACAAGCAAAATATATCAAAGAAAATTATTCGGATGCACCAACAATTTATATTGTTTATATTGACATTAGAACGATGGGTTTTTTAGAAAAATATTATGAAGATGCTAGATCCCTCGATGTTAATTTTATAAAAGGTAATCTAACAGAAGTAGAGTATATTCATAATGGAAATGACGATTTTAAATTAAATTTAAAAGTTTATGATGCTATTCTGAATAAATTATTTATAATAAAATCTGATTTACTTGTATTAACCCCAGCCTTAATCTCTTCTAATGAATGTTCAGAGTTATGCCAAAAAATTGGTCTTAAATTCTCTAATGAAGGATTTATTGCCGTTAAGCAAGACCAAATTACGACAAATATAGATGGTATTTTTGCATGCGGTTCGATCACTAAACCAGTCGATCTTTCCACTTCCTCAATAATTAGTAAAAATATAACCTTTAAAATTTATTCTGATTATCTAAAAAGAGGTGGAACATTATAAACCAAAAAACTAACAATATTGTTGTATGTTTATGCACTTGTGGTAAAACACTTAACCTAGATTATGAATTATTAAAAGAAAATATATCTAAATTATTTCCTGGAATTAGGATTTTTCTTATGGACCAATTCTGTTCTGAGGACTCATTATCCTCCATAATTAAAAAAATTAAACAAGAAAAATATTCCGGGCTTGTATTTGCAGGTTGTACTCCCCAAATTATTGAGATGAAAATAGTAATCGCTTTAGAAAAATATGGATTAAATGATTTCCCTCTTGAAATTGCAAATATCCGTGAGCAGTGTGCTTGGGTTCATTCTAAGGATGAGTCTAATTATAAAGCTGGACTTATTATAAAATCTCATATTAAAAAATTATTAAAAAAATCATTGTCTAATTATAAATTTAGTCCACTTGAAAAAAACGTGGCTATTATCGGGGGTGGAATCGCTGGGATTAAAGTAGCATCAGAATTACAGAAATTGGGCTATAATGTATTTTTAATCGAAAAAAATGATCGATTAGGTGGTCGCGTATATGAATTACCTGTAGTTCACCCCTATAATATCTCAGGTGAAGAATTTGTCCAAGGATTACTTAATGAGCTTGATATGAATAAAATTAAACTCTTTATTAAAACCGATATTGAATGGATAACAGGTAAACTCGGAAATTATTCGATAAAATTAATTCAAAATGGTAATACTAAAAATGAGAATATTATAGTATGTTCTTCAATAATTTTCACAACCGGACACGATATCTATAAACCTCAGCAAAAAAATTTCTATAAATTTGGTGTCTATGATAATGTCATAACTCTATATGAACTTGGAAAGATACTTAATGATAAGAATAAAATAGAAAAAAATAATAGCTATCTAAAATTATTAGAAAATCCATCTAGAAAAGCTAGAATATTGTTTATTCAATGTGTTGGTTCTAGAGATAGAAATGCATATGATTATTGTAGTAAATACTGTTGTACTACTGCGATAAATTATTCAATAAAGCTAATTGAGAAATACCCACACCTTGAGATTTATGTTTGCTATATCGATATTCGGACTCCTTGGAAAAATGAGTATGAATATCAGAAAGCTCTTAATCTAGGTGTAAATTTTATCCGAGGAAAAGTAGGCTCCATAGAGAAAGAAGGCGAAAAATTAGTAGCTACAGTTTATGATTCACTTATTAATAAATTAATGAAAATAAGAACAGATTTAATTATTTTATCGACCGCAATGATACCTAATAAGAATAATATAGAGCTATTTGAACAAATTAATGTGAAAACTTGGCATCTAGGATTTATTAAGGAAAAGTATTCTAAATCAAGGACTATTGAAACATCTAGAAATGGTATATTTGCATGCGGAACTGTATTGGGCCCAAAATTGATCGATGAAACTCTAGCAGAAGCGACAGCTGTAGCATTAGAGGTATCTAAGCTTCTTGACGAACCAAAAACCTTTATGAGCAGAAATTTCACGTCAATTGACCCAGAAAAATGTAATGGATGTGAATTATGTGTAAGGATATGTCCGTTTAACATACCTTATATGATAATTACGGATGAAAAACTTGATAATTCTAATGATTTAAATATTAAATCCGAGGTTAAAAATAAAATAAAAATGGCTTCCAAAGATTCAGATAGACAGAATAATGCCCATAACACACTAGATGGTTCTAAAAGTATTGTAAATACATCTATTAATGAAAATCATTACAACTATCTCGCTGTAATTGACCCATTTTCCTGTCGTGGTTGTGGCACATGCAACGCCATTTGCCCTACAGGTGCGGCGCAACTTAAAAATTATTCTCAAAACGAGATATTTGCTCAAATTGAAGGACTACTTGAGGATAGTAAGTCCTTTGAAAAACCAATTTTAATTGGATTTGTGTGCGATGAATGTGCATATGCTTCAATTGACGTTCTTGGTATGTTAAGAAAAAAATACCCAGAAAATATCAGATTAATTAGAATACCTTGTGCTGGAAGATTATCTTTATTAGATATTCTTAAATGTTATAGCGATGGTGCAAGCGGTGTATTCTTAATTGGATGTCTAGAAGATAAATGTCATTATATTGATGGAAATATAAAAGCTAAAGCTCACATTGAAGCTGCAGAAGAGATATTACAATCAATTGGATGGAAAAAAGGAAGAACTCGTTTTTTTGGTAGTTTTGCAGCTGATAGTCATAATTTATATGAAAATATTATTGATTATGTTAATTATATTGAGAAATTAGGTAAAAATCCAAAAATTAGTAAAATTTAAGTTAAGGTGCTTATTATTGGCTGAAAATTTGATAATAGCTGAAAAAAGAAAATTATTCTTGGAACTTACATTAAAATTATTGTTTAATAAAGAAAAAAAATATGAACTAAAATATGAATTATTGGAGAAATTCAACAAACTTGTTGAAAAATTTAATACATTTAAAGATTCAGTTCATAGAATTATTGATGACATTAGATTAAATATACTTCAATTTCTCAATACAAGCAATATTTTAGAAAATATACACGATTTAAAGTTAAAAAAATACATCCTTGCTTCATTGAATGAATTTTCTATAGAATTAGCTCAAATAAAAAATAAAGAATCTTTAGTAATCCCTTCTGTTGAGGATTATGGAAAGATAAAACAAGCTGTATATGATATAAAAGAGCATTTAAATTCATTAAATGAAATTAAAAATGATCTAGAAAAATTAGAAAATTGGATTGCTATTAATGAAGAAAAGTATAAAAAGCCAAATGACTTTGAGCAGAAGATAAAAGATATTATTATTACAAAATTTAATTTTATTAAAAAATTTAAATTAGAAGATAATAAAGCAATGATTACTTCATTTCTCCAACAATTTGAGATAAACTTTCTCAAATTTTTCAAAAATAAAAAGTTAAATTTTGCTTTTATACAATTAAAACGAGCATTTAATGAAAACAGACTTGATAATGACAAAATATTATCATTTATTGATAATACCTTATTAATTGAATTAATGGCTGCGTTAATTCTTTATTTATTACAGAATGATCTCGAAATTAATACTAACGAACTGGCAGAAATAACACATATTTCACCAGATAAAATTTTAAAAGCACTTATATTATTAATAGACCGTCATTTAATTGCTCTTGATGAATCCGATGATTATAAATATAAATTAATCTCTCAGCCTCAAGAGATGGAGGATAATATAAAAATTATAATGCAAAATATAAAATCAATTAATAATTACTTAAATAATGATTTTTCCTTAAACCTCTTAAATAAATTTAAAAAATTATATGAAAAATATTCCTCGAATTCTAAATTATTTTCCCAAGATATACCAAAAAATCTTCTTAAGAGCTTAAAAAATAAAACTATGTCTCTTAATCACCAAATATTTAATAAAATTTCTCCTGGCATTCCTAAAAAATATGATTTCAAAATAGCTGCAGCTATTGAGCTTTATAATATGCGGAACTTTCAGTTAATTTTTGAGAAATCACCATATCTTGAAATTTCGGCTATAGATCAGACTCAAGATATCTCTGAGATGGATAAATTCTTAGAACATGCACTCTCAATTGAAATGAATAAAGCACTTATCATTACTGCCATTAAACATTTTGGTCCAATGACTCCTTCTGAAATTTCAAAGTTAACTAAAATAAACCAAAAAGAGATTGTAGACATGTTGCTTACGTTAATTATTGATGGTAAATTAGAAATAATTGGACAGAAGGAAGAGTATTTTCTTTACGATATTATACATATTTTTAATGAGCATGAATTATTTTTAAAAAATCTTTTTGAGCTGATTAGTTCATTACAAAAAAGTTTAAATCAAATTGTTGAACTCTCCCACTTGAATATCGAAAATTTTTCAGATTTTTATGAATTAATCAAATTGATTAATTCAATTCGTTTAAAATTGAATGAACTAGAATATCCAGCTATAGAAATTTTGGTTAATAACTTAAATGCTTATTTTTCAGATTTAGATTATTTTATCAATACATGTTCTGAAATTAATGAATCATTAAAATCGCAGGAAATACACATCCAAATAGAGAATTTAGTACCTATTAAAATACCTAAAAGAGAGGATGAGATCGAGACCGATTATGGACAATATATTATTGGTTTCGGTAAAATTAATTGGGAATTAGAAAAATGTATTGGATGCAGAAGCTGTGTTGATATCTGTCCTGAATCTGCACTTCGTTTATCTAATGAATGGGATATTTCCAGAATATTTAAAATGCAATCAGAAGAGTTAGATTTATTACCTGAGAATAAAAGGTTGGTCTTTCAATTTATACAAAATCTAGCTCTTAAAACACCTTCTAAACCTATAAACTTACCGGAACAATATTTAGGACTCGGAAACATTGAAATATTCCCTATCAAATGTATTGCATGCAAGAAATGCGAGGAAAGATGTCCTAATAATGCTATCCAGTTTGAAAATGTTTGGGATCTTCCAGAAATTATTAAAGAATATGTTAATGAAATAATTGCTAAACATGAGATGAGGTAATTTGGTTAAGAATATTGAGATAACTCCAAATGAAGTTATAGAAGTTGAAAATCTGAACCATAATTTCAAAAATGAATTATTAAAATTACCAGATATTGATATAAAAAGTCTAAAATATTGCTTTCAGTGTATTACTTGTACTTCGTCGTGTCCAATTACACATGCATTTGACCTTATGCCGCATCAAATAATGAGAATGATCTCTTTAGGAATGGACCAGCATGTCCTCAATTGCAATACTATATGGTTATGCCTTACATGCTATTTATGCCAAGAACGGTGCCCTCAATCTGTAAAAATCACTGATATATTTTTTGCATTAAAAAATATTGCATTTACTCAAGGACAATATCCTAAAGGTCTTAAAAACTTCACTGAAACAATCTATAAGCTTGGCAGGTCTATTGAAATAACAGATTTTCAAGAAGATGAAAGAGAAGACCTTGAGCTTCCAGAAGTGGCACCATTTGACCCAAAAAAAACAAAATTAATATTTGAAAAATCTGGTCTTATGAATATTTTTAAAAAATTCAGCGAGGAGGATGATTAAACTTGAGATATTCTTATTATATCGGATGTACGATACCAGCTAGAATGAATAGCTATGACGCATCAGCCAGACAAGTTGCAAAAATATTTAATATCGAATTAAATGAATTAGAAGGTGCTGTTTGCTGTGGAACTGTTAATATTAAAGCACTTAATATCGAAGCATGGCTTGCCCTAGGGGCCACAAATCTAGCTTTGGCTGAGAAAGAGGGACTAGATCTTATAACCCTATGTAATGGATGTTATTCTACTCTTAAAGACTCAAAACACGTGCTAGACTCTAATGTCGAGCTGAAAAATCAAGTAAATGAATATTTGAAAGAATTCGATCTAGAATACAAAGGTACCATTCAAGTTAAACATTTTATCGAAGTTTTATATGAAGATATTGGAATCCAGCATATTAAATCAAAAATTGTAACTCCATTTAATGATTTAAAAGCTGCAATTCATTATGGCTGTCATGCTATTAGACCCTCGAATGTTGCAAATATGGGAGATCCTGAAAATCCTAAGATACTAGAGGAATTAACCGAAATAATCGGTGCAAAATCTATAGATTGGCAATATAAGTTTCAATGTTGCGGTGGCCCTATTCTAGGAATTAATGAGACTCTTAGCTTAGAAATGGCTAGAAATAAATTTATAGGTGCAAAAGAAGCAAATGCAGATTGTTTTATAGTAATTTGCCCATTCTGTGCTATACAGCTTGATGTAGTTCAATTAAAAGTAGAGGAAAAATTCAATGAAGAA
Organism: uncultured archaeon; assembly: GCA_964646355.1. Classification (GTDB taxonomy): domain Archaea; phylum Asgardarchaeota; class Lokiarchaeia; order Helarchaeales; family HEL-GB-B; genus HEL-GB-B. The sequence continues at coordinate 24,463 of CAZYEE010000010.1, forward strand.
TATGGTATTCCTGTTGTTTTTTATACACAACTTTTAGGGCTTGCTCTAGGCATTGACTCAGATCTTCTTGGCTTCGATCTAAATCGAGTTCCTGTAGATTTTATTTAACCATCGAGTTTATTTAATATTAATCATTTTTTATTTATATTAAACATCCCCATTAATATTGATTTCTCAAAAAAAAAAGATGCTTTATAAATTATCAAAAATATTATTTAATCGTAAAAAACAGCTTAAATCATACAATGTAATCGATTGCACTTCATATTAGTGATTAAATTAATTTTCAAAAATCTGACAAAAATTTATAACTTTTAATGTAATTTAAGATATTGCTTAAATTGAAAAAAGCAAATTAAATAAATTTCAAATGTGTAATAAAAATGACAAATAGATATCCAAATCTTCTATTAATAACAATAGATGCGTTAAGATTGGATCATCTTAGCATTATGGGTTATAAGAAAAAAACGACTCCTTATCTAGATAAATTAGCCAGAAAAGGTTTCTTTTTTAAACAAGCAATCTCAAACGGACCTTGTACTCCACCCTCATTTTGTTCTATATTTACTTCTACATATCCTTTTCATCAAGGAGGATATTCACCTCTCCCCGAAAATAAAACCACATTGGCTGAAGTTCTCCAATCACATGGTTATATAACCGTAGCAATACATTCTACCCCATTGCTTTCTAGGTTTTATGGATACGATAGAGGATTTGATGTTTTTTATGATGCAATGTTAAAAAAAGATGATAACCCAATTAAAGCAAAATTATTAAACAAATTTATGAAAAAAGGACAGTTTTTAAATAATATTATGAATTTCTTTCAGAGCATAAAAATACCTAAAAAAATTCAATATTATTTCCAGATATTTTTTTATACTACGATTATTGGTAGAAAAGAATACTATGAAAATGCTAAAACTCTGCTTCAAAAAGCGTTTAGGTGGCTTAAAAAATATAATATGAACGAAAACATGAAAAAAAGGCCCTATTTCTTATGGATTCACTTAATGGAACCTCATGACCCGTATTTTCCATACAATAGATTTCTCAAAAAGATAAAAGCCGATAAATTGACAATTGAGGAAATTAAATATATTAGAGAACATCCAGAGTATATGGAAATTTTAAGAGAATATAAAATGACTAATAAACTTCTGGATCTATATGATGCCGAAATCAGGTATGCAGATGCTAAAATCAAACGATTCTTTAAAAAATTAAACCGAAAAAATAGAAGATGGTTGAAAAATACACTTACCATAATCACTGCCGATCATGGCGAAGAATTTTATGAGCGTGGCTCTTATGGACACAATGCTCAGCTATATGATGAATTATTAAGGGTTCCACTAATTTTCATAAGCGATGAACTTAAAAAATTGAAAAAAGTTAAGCAAAAAGATATTGATAATATCATCAATATGCGCGATTTATCTCCCACAATTCTTCAAATGCTTGGACTTCCTCCAGAACCAAATTTTGATGGAAAAAGCTTTTCAGACCTCATTTATTACGATCAAAAGGTTGTTGAAGACCCAATTGAAGATGGTGTTTTCAGCGAAACCTATCATAAAGAAGGAATAACCAGATTTTCCAATTCAAGAGATCCCACTATCAGAAGAATAATATCATATCGAACAGTAAAATGGAAATATATTATAGATGAGGAAACCATGATGGAAAAATTGTTTGACCTAGAAAATGATCCGAAAGAGCAAGTAAATTTGGTCCATAAATATCCAGATTTAGTCAAAATTTTCAGAAATAAAATAATAAATCATCTAAAAGAAAAAGATGTGCCTAAGAAAAATTTAAAAGATATTGCAGAAAAAAAGAAAATATCTCATGCTATTAGAAAAATAAAATTAAATATTAATATATAGAATTAAAGTTTTATATAACCTTTTTCTACTAATTTATTGAAAACTTTCTGTACAGATTCTTCTATAGTTTCCTTATCTGTATTTAGTGTTAAATCCGGATTCTCAGGCTCTTCATAGGGATCTGATATTCCTGTAAAATTCTGGATCTCATTATTTAAAGCTTTTTTATACAGTCCTTTTGGGTCTCTTTTTATACATTCTTCAATTGGGCACTTAACATAAACTTCTATGAAATTCTGGATCTCCCTTCTCCCTTGTTCTCTTAATTTTCTATATGGTGATATAAAGCTAGTTAAAACAATGACATCATTTCTAGTCAATAGTTTAGCCAAAAAGATCACCCTTTCTATGTTAGTATCTCTATCTTTTTTAGTGAATCCTAAATCCTTGCATAATGTCTTTCTGAGTATATCTCCATCCAGCCTTTCGACTCTTTTTATACCTAAATTTTTTAATTTATTTTTGAGAGCATCTGCAATTGTTGATTTTCCCGACCCTGATAAACCTGTAAACCAGACAGTTACTCCCTTATAGTCTACCATTTTAACCTTTCCTTTTTATGACTTTACCTTTCATATATCCAGGAATGTCTAATCC
>CAZYEE010000010.1:26964-29505 GCA_964646355.1 uncultured archaeon
ATAGTTGGTGCTATGTCCAATATAGAGATAGAATCTAATTTTATTTTCTTCTTGTTTTTTGGATCATATAATATAAAAATACCATAATAATCGTGTACCATATCATCGGGCCCAGTATCGTTTTCCTCCAAATAAAGTTTATTATGTCCAATAGTCCCTGCTGATCTCCAATACAAATCATCGAAATATACCATTAAATCTGGTGGATCTCCTTTTACGATTTTATAAAGGTCTTTTGGTTCGTAAACCTTATTTTCCATTAATCTTCCATCAGGATCCTTAATTTTCATAATTTTTTCTGTTAATACTTGTTTTTCTTTATCTAAGTCTTTCGGATCAATGATACCATTGGCTTCTCTACCCTTTACATTGAAAAATATACGTGCATAATAGCCACCCCAACCCCATGCTTTTGTTTTTTCCCAGTCAACATTGCATTGTTCCAATCTTTTTATTTCACTTGGATATTCCTTTAGTACCAAATAGCCTTCTTTAATGAGCCATTCATTAATACAAAAACAACCACTCATTGCTTTACCGCCGTGATCTGAAACTACCATAATTTTCGTATTTTTATCTACTATCTTCATTATCTCTCCAATTTGTTTGTCTAATAATTTATAATACTCAAAAATTACGTCGCTATATTTGCCAGGTTCATATCTTATGTGTTTTTCATCAAAATATTTCCAGAAAGCATGTTGGACTCTATCCAATCCAATCTCTACAAACATGAAAAAATCCCATGGTTTTTCTTTTAACATATATTTAATGACTTTGTGTCTCCTTTTGGTCATTTCATATAAATCTTTCAGCAATTTATCCTTTTTATCAGTCCTAAACTCCACATCAAACATATATTCTTTTACCAATGCTTCAATTTCCATTCTTAATTCTTTTGGATGTGTATATTGTTTTTTAGAATCTGGTGTTATAAAACAAGATATTGTCCATCCCTCGTTTCTCTTTACTGGATATGATGGTGGAATACCTATTAAACAGCTTTTATAGCCAAAATCACCTAAAATATCCCAAACCTTCTGCATTTTCACTTTTTGAGTATTTGCAATCCAGATATCTGTATATGAATTATTAAGCCTATGCCTAAATCCATATAAACCAAGAAATCCAGCGTCCACTCCCGTTGACATTATTAACCAAGCTGGAATAGTAATTGGCGGGTCTGATGACCTCATTTTAGCCGAGATACCATTTTCTATAAGATATCTTAAATTAGGTAGATTATTAATGAATTTTTCAAATAATAAAGAAGGTACTGCACAATCTAGACCAATTATTAACAATTTATCAGCCATTTTTCTATTCACCAATCACTCTACAAATGGATTATCTGTTTTTAAAATAATTTCAGCAATTTCAGGTCTCATTATATCCGGTGGAATTTTTTCTTTGGCCTGGATCAATTTTCGGATCTTAGTTCCACTAAAACTTATATGGTATTTTTGATCATGAGGACAAATTTTCTCATTTACCACCGAATTGCATTTAGTACATCGATAAAACGATCTAAAAAATAACGGCTCTATTTGTAAATCAGGATACTCGTCAAATATTCTGTGGGCTGCATAAGAATCATAATAGTTTCCTACTCCTGCATGATCTCTTCCTATAATTATATGCGTGCAACCAAAATTTTTCCGTGCAATTGCATGATATATCGCCTCTTTTGGGCCCGCATATCTCATCGGAGTCTCGAAAATTGAAAGTACTGCAGAATCTTTTAGATAATATTGTTTTATTAATTCTTGATAACAAGCCAATATCAGTTCATCCTTAAAATCACCTTTCTTTTTATTGCCGATCACAGGGTTAATAAAAATGCCATCCATGAATGTCAAAGCAGTTTTCTGCACGTATTCATGACCTATATGTGGTGGATTTCGTGTCTGAAATGCTACTATTTTTCTCCAACCTTTTGATTTGAACAAAATTCTGGTCTCTTTTGGTGTAAGATTCAAATGAGGAAATACTTTTGGTTCACATTGCATCATTGAGATCCTACCTCCTAATAGATATTCTTTCATATTGTATGTCGTTTTAACGCCTGGATGTGCATCATCAGTAGTTCCAAATACGCATTTTGCCATATTCTTTTTATCATATTTATATAATTCCTCGCTTTCCAAAAGTGCGAGCACTTCATTATCTGGATCTAAAAGTAATATCTCATCTCCTACCGTAAAATTCTTGCACATATCGCTATCTACATCTAAAACAATTGGAATTGTCCATGCTAGATCAGATGAAAGTCTACCAAATTCTAACACTGAAATAAAATCGTCCTCGGTCATAAAACCTTCTAATGGACTAAAAACGCCGTTTGCAATATTTCTGACCTCTATGCTCCTGTCTTCATTTAATTTTATTTGAGGAAGTTCATCTTTTTGACTTATTAGTCTTTCACATTCCTTATCGTTCAATATTCGGTTAATTAATTTTCCGCCGTGAGGTTTAATCATTTAAATCATCATTAATACTATTGATTAAAATAGCCTTTTTCTTTCGCGATCCCGCCTTTAT
>CAZYEE010000011.1:0-13278 GCA_964646355.1 uncultured archaeon
TAAAACATGCAAAAATAAGGGGAAAAGTGAGAATAAATACAGTAAAAAGGGCCCAAAAATATTTCAGGTTAAATTTTATCATCGTTTTACAGTCCTATTATACTAAATTGGTCAAAATAGAAGAATTTAATACTATATTTAAGAACATCATATTTATTTACCATTAATGATATCTTAATTACCTTTAATGATGTCCCAACTTAATTATTTGTAAAGTTTGATATTTATAAGCTTGAACACCATCAGCTTGAATTTGTGTCCTTGATCCTATTTTCCTAATTATTTAATTGTTTTTTTCTTGATTTTATTCTATTCTGATTTTATTCTATTCTGTGATATTATTCTTTTTACTGAGATTAATAATCAATCGAGCTTTATCGGTAAATTCTACTTTCATAATCATGTATTGAGGTTCTGCTTTTATGATTTCACAATTACAATTAATTGCTTCACTTTCGGAGCCATAAGGATATAATCGAGTAGGTGTGTAGATGAAGAATTTCTCTTCGTTATATCCAGGGAATTCTAAGTCTAAAGACATGATTAAATTTTCCTCATTAAATTCAAACTTTTTTATTTCGGCTTTCCCTTGGAGAAAATGGAAAGTAGATCCTATTATTTGGGGTTTATCCTTCACTTCACAAATTCTTAATAATAAGCAACTATGTTTATCCATAGGAGGAAGATCTATTTCATTTTCATAAATTCCCAGATATTTTTCAGACCAGAACTCGAATATATGATATTTTTTATTGGGATCAAGATTTATATCAGAAAATTTGAGCTTAAATCCTCCATTTGGAATGTCTTCCCAATTAAATATTCCAGTGATATGCCATGAATCAAAGTCAGTTTGGACCACCCTATCATAGATCCTAGGGAGTGTGATCTTTTGTCGAACAATCTGAGGTTTGAATATTTGAATTGGAATTGCAGAAACTTTGTCTACTGGTATAAATTTTTTAATTAACCTTAATCGAGCTGCATCGATTTTTGTTAGATTATCACTGATCATATAGATTCCATTAGATAATCCAATAGTAGTGATCTGTGTTTTTACTTCATTTAAGGTCAATTTACTCTCTTTTTCTCGGATCATAAGACAATCTGGATCATTAATCCACCAATTATTATGTAGAAAGGATAGTAATATAGTGTTAGCCATTGCGGCGAGTAATGAGGGATTAGAAGGCAGATTAAGAATTTTTCGAGCTAATTTTGCATATAATGGATCCCAAACTGGTGCAGTATCACAACTGACTCTCATACCATTGACAAGCCCTATAGAAGGTCCTAATGGGGCACCACAGCCTAATAAAAAGACATCATCACCTACAGCGTCTCTAATAATTTGAATACCCTTTCTATAAGCTTGAGCCCTTGTCACTTTTTCGTATCTTTTACCATTTACTGCTGCCGCATACACAAAATCTATTTTTATATACTGAAAGCCCCACTCTTTAGTAATTTTGGTAAATAATCTATAAAGCCAATCTTGAACCTCAGGATGCGTTGTATCCAAGACATATAAAGATGAGAAAATTCCCTTAAAAAATTTCCAACTGGAGGTACTGCCACCATAGAGATTTGGATTCCAGCCACCATTTATAGGTTTATTTTTTTCATTTCTGACAACCCAGTCAGGATGTTCTTTATATAATTTTGAGAGTGGTGAAATTAAAAAAGGTGCAATCCAGAGCCCTGGTTTGAGTCCTGCATCTTTTATTTTTTCTACCAACCATTTCATACCATGTGGAAATTTCTTGTTAGGAGGTTCGGGCCAATCACCGCAAATTATTTGATAGCCATCGTCTAACTGAAAGAAATTTATTGGAATGCTGGATTTATGAGATTTTATTTGGAGTAGATTTTTAACACAATCATCTTCTGTTATATTCTGAAAGTAATTATACCAGGTACAGTAGCCTTTTGGGATTTCATGCCAAGTCAAGGCTTCAGATATCTTGGAAGTGAATTTTACATAAGTATTTAAATTTTTAATTTCATCATTTGAAATAATTATGAATAACCTTTCAGATTTAATAGTTTCTTCATCTTCTATATTGATTCCATCAGCTTGAGATCGAGCTTTGAACGAAACAAAAGTTTTTGTAATAGGATCAAAATCATAAATGAACTGCGTGAATTGATCTTTATGCGAGAGATAGCCAATTAAAATATTATAATTTGATTCAATATTCTTAATTACAGTAAAATAATTACTTCTAATTTGACCATAATTTCTCTTTTCAAAATAATTAATATGATGCGGCAATTTTGCCCACGATATATAAGGTAGACTATCGTCATCGAAGGGAGTCATTATCCTCGTATTACTCCATGATTGATAGCCTATTTTAAAGAGACGCCATTTTTCTATATCCCCAAATTCAATGCATCCTTGGTTTGAGCTGGATAAAATAAGTAATGGATAAATATCGTAAATAGATTTAATACCGAATTTATTTGTAAGAGAAGCTTGAATTTGAATGCCAGGAGTATCGTCATACAAGTAAATTTCTAATGCCAAGATTGTTTGATGTTCAACATTAAACAGTCTAATTGTAGCTTTTATGCCCTTGCCAATTTCATCTTGGATGTCTTCAGTTTCAAAAATCTTTTTTTGGCGATCTGTGAGGGATAGGAAAACTTCTTTTTCAGAAGTTTCTTCACTGCTTTCCTCATCCTCTTTCTTTGTTTTAAAAACTACTCCCGTAGTGGCATTCTTGATAATATAACTATTAATTTCAAAATTAAATATGGAAAATAGTCCAAGTTGGAGATTAATTTCAATTTTTTCAAATTTATTCTCTAAAATTAATACGTTATCAATTTTAGATGAAGATACCATTAGGAAAATTTTACTTCTTAATTAATAAAAATGTTTATACTCTTTATAAATGAAAAATTGTAATTTCATTTTTTAAATTGTTTCGACCTGATCAATCTGTGATATTTAATTGCGAATCTATGAACTTCATCTCTAATTCTTTTAAGCATCAGAAGGGCTGGAGATGATTGAGGTAAATTTATTTGTTTAATTTTGTTATTTTCATAGATATAAATATTATCTCGCTCTTTTGCCAGTGCAACTATATTTATTTTGAGTTCTAAATTTTTTAGTTCCTTAATTGATGCATTTAATTGGGTTTTTCCGCCATCAATTAATATTAAATCTGGTAGTTGCCCATTTTCTTTTATTAATCTAGAATATCTTCTGTGTACAATTTCCTGCATCATTAAAACATCATTTTGTGCGTTCTGAACTGTTCTTATTTTGAATCTACGATAATTATTCTTATTTGGCCGACCATCTTGGAATTGTACCATTGCGCCCACTGCAAATTTTGGGCCTATATTTGAAATGTCAAAAGCTTCGATTATATAAGGAAGATTAGGCAAGTTTAATGCATTTTTTATTTCCTTAAGACTATTTTTTATGAAGAATTGCGGGATATGCGTTTGATAGTTTTCTATTGTTCGATTTAGTGCCTTTATTTGGTCTCTTATCTTAGCTGCCTCTTCGAATCTCAATTCATCAGCTAATTTGTTCATCAATTTAATTTTTTCATCAATAAAATCCTGTTTATTTCGTCCACCTAAAAATTCCTTTACTTCCTTTATTTGTTCTAAATAATAGGCAAGAGGTACCCTCCCTTCCTCACAAGGGCCCATACAGAGCCCTATTTGAAATTTGAGGCATTTTCTTTTTGGAAATTTCTTATAAGTACAGCTTGCAATTTTCCAGGCTCTTTGTATAAAATTTATTGTTTCTTTTACAGCACTAACATTTGTAAAGGGCCCATAGTAGGTTCCATCTGTTTTTTTTCCTTTCAACTTCCTTATTAAATGAATTCTGGGGTAGGTTTCATTTGTTATAACAATATAAGGATAAGATGAATCATCTTTTTGACGGACATTATATTTTGGTTTTAATTCTCTAATTAACTTAGCTTCAAGAAGAAGTGCATCAATTTCAGAATTTGTTATCTTATATTCAATATCAATTGATTTAGAATTCAATATTTCGTCTTTTAAATATATGTTTGAGGATGATTTAAAATGGGATTTAACCCTTTTTTGGATATCATTAGCCTTGCCTATATATAATAATTCACCTTCTTTTGACTTAAAAAAATAGACTCCAGGCTTATTGGGAAGGTCATTTAATCGTTTTTCCAAGCTCATTTTTTATTCATTCATATATTTTGATTTCAATTTATAAAAAGTATAAGATGGTTTCAAATGCCCAGTTTTAACAATATTATCATATTAAATTAAGAGATTTAATATTATTAAATAAATAGATTAATAAAAAGCAAAATTTGGATTTAATTTAAAAAGTTAGATGGACATTTAATATATACTTAACTATAAATGAATATGAATTTATTTTGATAGATATTTTTTCAAAAATTGTCCAGTATAAGAGGTTTCACATTTAATAATTTCTTCAGGTGGTCCTTCTACTACAATAGTACCACCGGCATTGCCACCTTCAGGCCCAAGATCAATAATGTAATCAGCTGATTTAATTACGTCCATATTATGCTCAATTACTATTACTGAATTGCCTGCGTCAATTAACCGGTTCAAAACATCTAATAATTTGGAGATATCATAAGTGCTAAGTCCTGTTGTAGGTTCATCAAGAATATACAACGTATTGCCGGTGCTTTTTTTACTTAATTCTCTGGATATTTTTATTCTCTGTGATTCGCCTCCGCTTAAATTGGGGCTTGCTTGGCCTAGTGTTATATAGCCAAGTCCGACATCCTTTAAAGTCTGTAATCCACGCTTTAATCTTTTAAATTCGCTAAAAAATTCGAGCGCTTCATCAACTGTCATATTTAATACATCAGAAATGTTCTTACCCTTGAATTCTATTTCTAAAGTGGATTTATTGAACCTCTTACCATGACAGACAGGGCACTCAATGAACACGGGTGGAAGAAAATACATCTCAATTTCCAAAAGCCCAATGCCTTGACAATGCTCACACCTACCGCCTTTTACATTAAAACTGAATCTACCCGGTTTATAGCCCCTCATTCTTGATTCGGGTAGTTTAGAGAATATTTCTCTAATTATATCAAAAATTTTAGTATAAGTAGCTGGATTCGACCTTGGTGTTTTTCCAATAGGATCTTGATTAATTGAAATAACCTTATCAATATGTTCAAATCCGTATATCTCATCATAGTCCCTATCAATTGGCTCTTGTTGATGTCTTAGCTTTCTTTTTAATGCTGGTAATAGAATATCATTGATTAAAGTGCTTTTTCCCGCTCCAGAAACTCCAGTTATGCAAGTAAATACATTTAAAGGAATTTTAACATCAATAGATTTTAGATTATTTTTTCTGGCGCCTTTAATATATATCCATTTATCATTGGGTTTTCGTCTGGTCTTTGGAATTGGAATTTTTTTACGACCTGATAGGTAATTCATCGTAATGGATTTCTTATTATCAATAATCTCATTTAATGGACCGTGAACAACAACTTCACCGCCATAAACGCCTGCTCCGGGGCCCATTTCAATAATATAATCGGAAGAACGTATCATTTCCTCATCATGTTCCACTACCAAAACGGTATTACCAATATCTCTCAACTTTTTTAAAGTATTTATCAAGCGTCTATTATCTCTTTGATGAAGACCAATAGTAGGCTCATCTAATACATAAAGTACTCCCATAAGATTTGTCCCGATCTGAGTCGCCAAATGTATTCTTTGCGCTTCACCCACCGATAGAGTATCTGCAGTTCTTTCAAGAGTCAAATAGTCCAGTCCGACATTTAATAAAAAATCTATTCGATTCGTTAATTCTTTTAAAATATCTTTTGCAATTATTTTTTCATCGTCATTCAATTCGAGATTTATTATAAATTGTTTTAATTCTGAAATCATTAATTTACACAGGTCGCAAATTGATTTACCATTAATAAATACATGTCTGCTTTCAATTCTAAGACGATCACCACCACAACTCGGACATTTTTCCTTTTTCATCATTTTCTGGATTTCTTGGCGTATATATTGAGACTTCGTCTCCACATATCTCCTTTCAAGGCTCTTAATAATACCTTCATAGGACCTCTCAAAAATATGCTGCATTCGACCATTTCCGCCTATATTAAATTTTATAATTTCGTTAGACCCATATAAAATGATATCTTGAAATTTTTTGGGTAAATCTCCAAATGGGACATCTAAATTAATACCAAAATGTTTAGCCACTTGTTCTACTGTTTGAAACCATATGGTCCTAGAATATTTGTCACCAATTATTGGAATAGCACCATCATTTATGGAACGACTATAATCTACCACTTTTAATGGATCAATTTCTAAAGTAGTACCCAGCCCATCACAAGTTTCACATCTCCCCGCTGGATTATTAAATGAAAATATTCTTGGCTCAAGCTCAGGAAAACTTATCCCGCATTCAGGACATGCAAAATCTTCACTAAATATTTCTACCCTATCATCATCCACGAAATATATAGATATAAGACCTTCTCCTAATTTTATTGCGGTCTCACAAGAATCAGTTAATCTAGAACGTTCATCCTTGTTAATTTTTAATCTATCTACTACTACATCAATATAGTGCTTTTTATTTTTCTCTAAATTTATCTCCTCTGATAAAGACATAATTTCCCCGTCTACCCTTACCCGAGAATATCCCTGACTTTCCAAATTTTGAAACAACTTCTTATATGATCCTTTACGACCCCGAACCATTGGAGCCATAACATAGACCCTTTTACCTTCAAACATGAGGATCTGGTCAACTATTTGTTGGATGGTCTGTCTCTCAATTTTTTTTCCACATTTATAACAATAAGGCTTTCCAATTCTTGCAAATAACAGCCTTAGATAATCATGAATTTCGGTGATCGTTCCTACTGTAGATCGTGGATTTCTTGACAGTGAACGCTGTTGGATCGCAATGGCAGGTGATAATCCTTCTATAGATTCTACGTCCGGTTTGTCCATCTGACCTAAAAACTGTCTGGCATATGAAGATAACGATTCTACATATCGTCTTTTCCCCTCCGCATATATTGTATCAAAAACTAATGAAGATTTTCCAGAACCAGATATACCAGTCACCACTACAAGCTTATCCCTTGGTATTTCAACATTTATATTCTTTAAATTATGCTGTTTTGCACCTTTAACGATTATTCGATCTCTCATAGATATGTCAACCTTTTAGAAACCTTTAAGCATTTGTTAATGATTACTACTTTTTTATCATTTCAATTTTGCATCTATTGACTTTATTTTCTATTTTATATTAAATTTATTTTTCAAATCCTTTATTTTATCTCTATAAAGTGCCGCTTTCTCAAATTCTAATCTAGAGGCATATTCCTTCATTCTTAATTCCAACATTTCAATAACTTCATGAACATTTCGTGATGAGACCTCTACCTTCAAATCGTTAAATATGGGCTCCTTCTCGATCTCAATAATATCTTGTATGGTTTTTACAATTGTCGTGGGCGTAATACCCATCATTTTATTATATTCTTCTTGAATCCTTCTCCTCCTATTTGTTTCATTAATTGCTTTTTCCATTGCGGTTGTGATTGTATCCGCGTATAATATTGCAGTCCCATTTACATTCCTCGATACTCTTCCAATTGTTTGGATCAATGCAGTGGTCGACCTCAAAAATCCTTCCTTATCTGCATCCAAAATCGCAACTAACGAAACTTCCGGTAGATCCAGACCTTCTCTTAAAAGATTGATGCCGACCAAAACATCAAAACCACCCCTCTTGGAACCTAACCTCAGATCTCTAATAAGTTCTAATCGTTCTAATGTATTTATCTCAGAGTGTAAATACCTTGCATTTATTCCGTTATCCCTTAAATAATCTGTTAAATCCTCCGCCATCCTTTTGGTGAGAGTAGTAACGAGGACCCTTTCATCCTTTTCAACTCGTTTTCTCGCCTCGCTTAATAAATCCTCTACTTGATTGGTGTAAGGTCGCACCTCAATTTTTGGGTCTAGCAGACCTGTAGGCCGTATAACCTGTTCAACTACGAAATTATCACTTTTTCTTATTTCATATTCTCCCGGAGTAGCTGATACAAATACTATTCTTTTAGCTCTTTCCTCAAACTCCTCAAAGCTTAACGGCCTATTATCATAAGCGGATGGGAGCCTAAATCCGTAATCTATTAAATGCTTCTTCCTTGAATAGTTTCCTTCATACATTCCATATAATTGCGGGATTGTGACGTGCGATTCGTCTATGAATATTAAATAGTCATCGGGAAAATAGTCCAATAATGTTGCAGGTGGCTCGTTTGGCTTTAATCCACATAAATAACGAGTATAATTCTCAATTCCAGATACATAGCCTGTTTCTCTCAACATAGTAATATCGTTTCTCGTCCTAAATTCTATTCTTTGTGCTTCTACTATTTTATTTTGAGATTTAAAGTATTCTATTCTCTCTTCCAACTCCTTTTCAATTTGCTTAATGGCATGTTCCAGACGCTCCTTGGGCATGATGAATTCGACCGTCGGAAAAAACACAAAACTATTGATTTCCTTCATTATTTTACCAGTAACTGGATTTATATAAGCAACTCTATCAATCTCATCTCCAAATAATTCTATTCTTACCGCTATATCGCCCCATCCTGGAAATACATCAATTGTATCTCCCCTCACCCTAAATTTTCCATTAGCTAAATCTGCTGAAGTGCGCTCGTATCTAAGCTCGACCAAACGCCTTAAGATTTGATCCTGACTTATTATTTGATTACGCCTCACCTTAAGCACCATCTCCTTAAAATCCTCCGGTCTTCCGAGACCAAATATACATGAAACGCTGGCGACCACTATCACATCCCTTCTTGTCATCAATGAATTAATGGTGGACAATCTCAGCCTTGCTATATCATCGTCAATTGAGACATCCTTATCTATATAAAGGTCCTTAGATGGGACATACGCCTCCGGCCTGTAATATGCATAATAGGACACAAAATACTCCACCGCATTATGCGGAAAAAAATCCTTAAACTCCCTATATAATTGCGCTGCAAGCGTCTTATTATGCGAAATCACAAGTACCGGAACCTGAGGCTCCAACTTTGCAATAATATTAGCCATTGTATATGTTTTTCCACTACCAGTCACCCCTAACAATGTAATATATCTTTTTCCATTATTCAGAGCATTCACAATTTTCTCAATAGCTTGGGGCTGGTCTCCCTTTGGTTTATAATCAGAAACTAACTCGAACATATTAAAATCCTTTTAGAACAATTATAATTCTTTTAATTCAGCTTGACCATCAACTCATTTAAAATTGCACGATCACTTAAAATCTTTAATGACCATTAATAATAGAAGCTATAATTTAAAAGACGATTTTTAATACAGCTTTTAATACATTTGAGATTCGATATTTGATCCACTTACCCGCCTAAAAAACAGAATTTATCGAATTAAAAATTAGAATATAATTTTTAAAATAAAAATATGAAAAAATTATTTTTTCAACTCTCTTACTTTTTCCAGGATCTTCTCCAAAATTTCCTTATCAGTTAAAATATTCTCATTTGGTGGATTCTTGACTTTATGGAGCCTAATGGGCACTGAGTCCATCCTATACCCAGTACCTTCAGTCTCAATACCGACAATGGCAGCTGGAATTACCACATCTGCTATTTCAGTAGTAGGTGATTTATGAGGATCAATTACAATAAGCGGGATTTTACCCAGCCATTCACAAGCTTTTTTCGGAAAATTGCTAACAGGATCACTAGCAACAATTAATGCAGCATCCGCTTCCTCTCTTAATAACACATCATTTGCAGAATATTCACCTGGATTGTATCTTGGATAGCCCCTTGAAAAGTTAATCGAATAAGGATAGCCTGTTTGCCAAGTAAATACTGTGTTCGCCCCGCTAACATTCCAATGTCCTCTCATCGGCGCTATTATCCATTTAGTATAAGAGTTTAAATCCTTAACAAGAAAAATCGCAGCATCAATATTTCTATGCTTCCCGATAGATTGTGTTAAGCCCATCCCAAAGAAAACAACACCAAATTGGGCGTTTTTCATTATTTCAACAATTTCCTTTATTTTTTCCTTTTTTATACCAGCTACTTCATCTGGTATATCAGTGCCTTTTAATACGGCACGCATAGCACTAAATAATTCAAAATCTTTACCTTGTTCTACCTGGATAAAATCGGTGGCTAATTTTGCGGTGTCGGTATATCTGGGGTCAATCACAATGAGCCGGCGTTCCATCACGCCTTTTTCTCGAAAATACCCACGGATAAAAGTAGAATATCTACTGAGATGTCTAGGATGAGCGTGTGTGGGGTTGCTCCCTACATATACGATGATATCTGCTCGGGCTTTTATCTCTCCTAAAGTAGCACCAGAAACACCCACGTCTTGCTCGGCCAGAATTGTTGGACCATGACATACCGAAGCAGTATTATCGAGATTTCCTCCTACCTCTTCCGCCAATTCAACACCTACTGCCTGGGCACCTGCTTCTGTTGAAGAAAATCCATATAACAGGGGATAATCCGCATTTGCCAAGATTTTTGCAGCTTCATTAATTGCGGTCTCAAGATCAGTTTCAACCAATTTACCGTCTTTTCTGATCAAAGGTGTTAATACACGTTCTTTTTCGTCATTTGAGGAGAAGAATTTTCTTGTACCAATGGTGCATGCGTTTTCTACTTCAACAATTTCATTTTGGTCATTAACTCTTATGACGATGTCATCACATAAAGATCCACAAAAAGGACAAACACAATCAGTAAATTCTTTAATATCACTCATTTTAATTACTCCTTTTAGGGTTTAAATGTTTTAGCCAATTCAATAGCGGTCAGTACTTTTTTGTCTGGTGTGGGTTCGATTGTGCAAGAGATACCTTTGTATGAGGGAGTGCCAACGCCTGTGGTGTCGGGGTTTACCACTTGATTGGCCCATGGGCCCATGGGTATGAAGGCAAGTCCTTTATGGGGGGCGTTTGGGGATTTAACGGCACGTACAGCGACTTCACCGAATTCGGTCTTAACGGTGACGATGGTACCTGTCATAACATCCAGTTCAGCCAAGTCGCTTGGGTCCAGTTCTACAATAGCGCCCGCTCTGACCATTTCATCGGTTAATTTACTACCTTCATATGCCCTTCCTTGTTCTATAGTTCGTCCGGTAATGAGTTTGCACTTTAAGACCATTTCTTACACTCCTATTTTTTCCGATTCGTTTCTTATAATAATCATATCAATTATAAATTAACTATAATATTAATTTTTGAGCTCATTATTTTATATTGCGATGTGAAGGCATATTACAATATAATTAATTCACATTTTTATCATTGAAATATAAATTTTTTCGGTGTTTAATTGGAAAACAAATCTAACGGTATAATTATTCATTAATAATTTGGAATGCACCAGTTGGGCATATTTGGGAGCATCTATCACAATTAAAATCAAAATCTTTATTATAGCAATATTCTGGATGTATTAATCTATTTATTCCATTAATAACCATCATGACCAATTCCCCTTTCATTTTAGATTTAGGTGGTATTATACCTTGTTCCAGTCTGGGTTCGATTTGTAGGTTTATTGGACAGACTAAAACACACTGACAACAGCCGGTGCATTTATTAGAATCGATCTTTAATTTCATCATCACAATAAAGAGTTAGGAGCTTTTTAAAAATTTTATTTCTCATTTTGCATTCAATTCGCGAACTATTAAATGGGAGGTTAATTGGTTTATTATAAATCAATTAGATGATAAGGAGATATTATGAATTAAATATGGAATGAAGAGCTATTGAAAGTATTAAAGATTTATTATAGGTTGTTATAAGACATCATATCTTATATCTAAAAAACTCCAAAATGTCCATTTTTTCAAAAAATTTCGAGTTGATGAGCAGGATAAGAAATTAGATCCATAGAGGGATTATGAGAAGGGAATGGAGATGGAGCTAGATAAAAGATGGGAATATTTACAAAATCGGTCAAAATATTGGTTTCATTAACCACGTTTCATATAAATAAAACCATTATAATTTTATAAAGGTTCAAAAGATGATATTATTTATAATTTCAAGTCTTTTAATCTCATTAATAAATTATTATGATTATTGTTTAATTCGGAGAATAATTTTTCCCTGCAAACTTTTAATATAAATGTTAAGGAACTTCTTATGTCAAGTTTGCATTTACTCTTAAATAATTATTCTCAAATTCTATGATAATTATGGATCGAACATCCACCAGATATTAGTCATTTTATCAAGAATATCATTGTCATATCTGTAGCATTTCAATTATAAAATACCTTTTTAACTTTAAAACAGATCTAGTAATAACCAGTCATAATTAATATACAGAGGATATTCTTTTGTATTATATTCTTCCTGAAATTTGATTGCGTCTTCTTCGTTCTTAAAAAGCGCCACAAGATTCATTTCATTATTTTCGATTGAGATCCAGAACTCCTCAATTCTATCTCCGTTTATTTGATTAATTGCATATTGTGATATTTTTACAGGTTCATTTCCCCTATATAATTTAATATTGAATATTTTTTCCAGTAAATAAAATTTTAAATTTTTGATATCAAAAACAAGTGGTTTTTGTTTAACCTGTTTTTCATCTTTTTCCATATGGCATTCTCACCTAAAAATTACAATAAAATATGTTTTGATATTTTATAATACTTTTTAATATTAATATTTTCTAAACACCTTACTTTTTGACCAACAGATTTAATTCCAGCATATTACCTTTAGAGTTCTAACATTATTTATTAAAATATAAATTTAAATTTCTCTTTTTATACTGTTGATTAATCCTAATATCTGACCTCGAATCAATATTAAATATAATTTTATATGTTCAGGGACAATTCAATCGATTAGACGCCATAAAATTATTGAGAGAAAATGTTATGAAATCAAATATGAAAATACCGATAGAAATATCAAAAAATAGCGAATTTTCTTATTAAAATAAATATAGCGGAGTTTATTTATTATTATTTTCTCCCAATGATTTTAATTTTTATGTGTTCATTTTCTGAATATATCTAAAAAAGCCTTAGAAATTTTAAGGAATGCAGGTAATAAAAGGAGGATAATAATTTAATCTATTTTTTTGATTTTAATCTATTTTTTTAATTTGATTTTTGCTATTCTCTTTATTTGATCGATATTTTCTGAGTTCATTGCTCGTTCCGTCAAAA
>CAZYEE010000011.1:13288-28926 GCA_964646355.1 uncultured archaeon
CCTGAATCAGTTCTTATTATGACTGATGAAAATCCGGAATCGCTTCCTACAGATCCAATTGAGATATCGGCATAGATGTTTGTGAAATCATCACAATGCTTGCAGCCTGTTCTAATACATTCAGACAAATCTTTGACGGAGATTCTTACCTCGTTTTCATCGTTTGATTTGATTATTAAAACTCCCTTTTTTATGTCCATTTTCTTGATCTTATCTTTGGAGATTTTTCCCGATGAGTTGATATACGAGATAAGTTTATCATGGTAGAAATTTTCAAAGCAGAATAATCCGATTGTATAAGTGATTAAATTAAATGGATATAATCCATCACCTTTTCCGACGAGTTTCGCCTTTTTTATGGCTTTAATTTGGCATGGGAGTCCCACGATTGCAAGTCTAATAATTTTGATGCCATGTTTGAGTTCTTTGATATTCTCAATAATGTTATTTGAATCTTTGAGTATCTGTATGGGGGAATTATAATCGTATACAGTGCCAGCATATTCAATGAGCCGATCTTTATTATAAATGAGGGTGGGTATTGCTTTCCAGCCTTCATTTTTTATGACGATTGCCCCATCAATTAGATTATTTTCAAAAAGGTTTATCAGAATAGAAGTTACCACGCCGCCGTCTTGTGCCCGTTTATTTACAGCGGCATTTTTTGATTTAGCTGAGACTATTCTGGTGTAGGGCCCAAGGATATCAGTACCTTTTGTATAGTCTTCGAGTACATTGTTCATAAAACTGGATCTAGGACATGCGGAATAACAGACCAAACAGTCAAAACATTTATCACTCTTTTCTTCTGTAAGAATGGGTAAATCGTCTGAATAATCGAGAATTTTAGCTGGACATACTGTTACACAAGTCTGGCATCCGCAACATAAGGAATTATCAATAACTTCACTTTTTAATTTAATAAAACCGTTTTGTTTTTCGCTTGACATTTTAGGTACTCGAATTTTTTTTAGCCCAGTAGTTTTGAATATATTTATTTAAAGATATATGGTTAATATAATAAGATACATCTCTATAGAAGTAATAATTAACATTTCTATTATTATCCCAATTTTATAATCAGATTTATTATAGATAGGAGTATTTATAATGAGTTTAGAAGATTCAGAAAAGATAGCTGAAGAAGTTCTATCGGACTTGGGGCTTACTGATACTGAAATTTTAGCGTATATGTCAATCACGGGGCGTGGGGCTGTAAGTGTAGGAGAGATTTCAATTCATGCGAGAGTACCTGAGCTTGAGGCGGAAAAAATTGTGAAAAAGTTATTGAATTTAGGTTTATTAAAAGAAATTCCAGGTAAAGTTCCGAGATACCAAGCAATACCACCGTATACAGCACTTTTAAAACAGCTGGATGATTTTCAGAACGTCATTAGTGAGTTGAGAAAACGAGTTCCGGAGGAATTAAAGAGTGAATTTACAAATTTTGTTGATAGTATGGGCGAGATTACGGGGCTTCAGGATTTTTTGGCTTATGTAAGGCTTATTAAGGATGAAGTCCCAAAAGCAATGATTGAACAGTTCAATAAATTTGAGGAAGAATTTAATAAATTTAGGCAGATTGAACAGTTTAAGGAATTTGTGAATACAGTAAGTGTTGAGATCCCGAAGCAGCTTGAGAATAAGTTGGGTGAAATGCAAGCAGAGGTATTGTCCAGTTCTGGTCTTAGTGATTTTAGAGAATTTGTAAAAAAATTAAAGGATGAAATACCTAAACGTCTTCAAGCTGAATTTACAAATATACAACTTCAGACTAAAAGTGTATCTGGTTTTCAAGACCTTTTGAGCTTTATACGTAATGCTGAAACTACAATTCCAAACAAGTTGATGGGTCAATTTAATGAGATTGAGAAAGAATTTAAGAAAATATCAGGGCTTGAAGACCTTCAAAAATTTATTTCAAGTATTAGTGAGAACATACCTAAAAAACTTGCATCTCAATTTTATGAGATTGAAAACCAAGTTAAAAAGATAAGTGGAATGGAAGAGTTAGCAAATTATTCTGCTCAATTGGCTAAAACTATTCCCGAGAAAATGGGGGCCGAGTTTTCGGATATTGATTCTCGGTTTAAGAATGTGAGTGAATTAGTAGCGTTTCGCACATTTATTAGGAATCTAAAAGAAAATATACCTCAAGAATTGAGTTCAGAATTCGCAAAATTTAAGGAGGAGATTCAGAAGGTAAGGGGAAAAATTATACAAACTTCACAAGAACAATTCAGTGAATGGCTAGCCATTATGGACGATATATTTAGGGATTATATTAATCAATTTATTCAAGATATTGCAATAGGTGAAATTGAGAAACTAAGATCATTTTTTGAGAGGCAAATAGTTTTGGGAGTAAGTAATATATTGGAGAAAGTTGAGAATCAAGTAATTGAAGCTTCGTCCGGTGTAAGGACTGAGTTTGAACGACTTAGAAAATGGTTATCAGAAAATGTTATTAAACGAGTCCAGATAGCCCTATCAGAAGTTCAGACCAGTGCAACAGTTGTAGCCACGGCTGTTGATCAAGGGATTAAAACTCTTGGCGATTGGTTCATAAAAGAAGTGATTAAGCAACTGAGTTCTACATTAAATGAATTAAAAGAAGGGATATCTACAACGGTTTACAGCATTGATAATAGTATATCGCATCTTAAAAATTGGCTGAGTGATGAGGTGATTAACGGTTTCAAGGAAGCACTTAAGGAAGTTGAACAAGGATCTGAGAGTGCATTTAAATCAGTTGAGATAGGTTTTCAAAATTTGGAAAAATGGTTTTCCTCTGAGGTAATGCAAGATATAACAACTACGCTTGAAGAAATTGAAAAAGGTGCGGATTCCGCGACTAACTTGATACAAAAAGAGTTTGAGAAATTCAATGCTACTATTGGGGAGAAAATTATAACTACGATTAATGATATCATGGGAAATCTATCTGAACAGATTTCGGAAGCATCTAGCCTCGTTGTATCAGGTTTCAGCCAGCTTAAAGACCAATTAGAGAAAGGAGTTGTAGAGACCGCTAAGGTCACTCTGGCAAAAGTAGAGGAAAAAGTTGGTTCAGCATCTGAAGTAATATCATCTTCTTTAGAAAGTATGAAAAAGACATACTCGGAAAAAGTTGTAAGTGCGACCCAGAAAATGTTAGACGATATCGCTGAAAAAATCAATAAATCGCAAATAACAATGTACTCGCTTATGGAAAGAGCTAAATCAATGATTACATATAAATTT
The DNA here is from genome assembly GCA_964646355.1 of uncultured archaeon. Taxonomy (GTDB): domain Archaea; phylum Asgardarchaeota; class Lokiarchaeia; order Helarchaeales; family HEL-GB-B; genus HEL-GB-B. The sequence continues at coordinate 16,532 of CAZYEE010000011.1, forward strand.
GATGAGGTTTGGTTTGTAATTGGTAGAGAAGCTGCTATCGCTCAAATTAATGAAACTGTTAGCAGGGCAAAAGCAAGGGTATTAATTGTAGCACCTACACTGGAAGATATAGACGTAGAACCGATCCTCCGGACAAAATCTCATGTTGCTGTTAGAATTGCAACGTTTGTGGACCTTAAATCTCCAGTCCATGATGCATTGCTTAAGAAATTGGCACAGAAAGAAAATCTGCAAATCCGAAATTATGAAGATATGAATATTTGGGGAATTGCAAGGGAGAATGAAGAAGTATTTATAGGTGCAGTTTCAGCGGGAACTGGTGATATTGCAGGTATTGCATCAGTGGTAGGAGAACACCAGAAGATGTTTGTACCCATACTTGAAGATTGTTGGTTAAAAGCTAAAAAATATGTGATGAAATAACCAACATTTCATTTTACTTTATTTTCTGATGTAATTCTTTTTTTAATGTATTTTTTTCAAATAAATTCAAATAACTACTTTATATTCTTTTAATTAATCATGACCAAGCATGCCACGATTAAAGTTCAAGGAATTGTGCAAGGAGTCGGGTTCAGGCCATTTATTAATGTGCTTGCTAATTCTATGAATCTAAAAGGTACAGTTCTAAATTTGGGAAATGCAGGGGTCGTGATTGAGGTTGAAGGTGATGTTAATAAAATAAAGCAGTTTATTAAAAGAATAGAATCAGAAAAACCTAGAATATCTTCAATTGATAAGCTTGAAGTGATCTGGAGCGATGATTTAAGAAGATATGAAAATTTTAAGATTTTGAAAAGTCGGGATGCTAAAGGAGAGAGTTTGGTTCTGCCGCCCGATCTTTCTATCTGTGATGAATGTCTTGATGAATTTAATGATGAGAACAATTATAGATATTATGAATATCCATTTATTGCATGTACAGAATGCGGTCCAAGATTTACCAGTGTAATAGACCTGCCTTATGATAGACCCAGAACTACTATGAAAGATTTTCCGTTATGTGAGCACTGTCTTAAAGAATATACTACGTTAGGAAACAGGAGATTTCATGCACAGACTTTCGCATGCAAATTATGCGGACCTAAGTTATTTTTAAAGGATAGAGATGGAAATTTAATTGATGCTGAGAATACAGTAAAAACGACGGCGAAATTACTATTAGAAGGAAATATCATTGCGATAAAGGGAATTGGGGGTATTCATATTGCTTGTTTATGTACTTTAGATGATGTTATATTAAAATTAAGAAAAAGAAAAAATAGAAGAGCTAAACCTTTTGCTATCATGAGCCCAGATATTAAAACAATAAGGACCTTTTCAATACTTAAGGATGAAGAAGTTAATCAATTATGTTCCTATAGAAGACCAATCGTCCTAGTAAGGAAATCACCAGATTATTATTTATCGGAGATGATCGCCCCACAACTGGACACGATAGGAGTGTTTCTTCCATATTCGGGAATTCATTATCTTCTTTTTAAATTTCTGAAGGAACCAGCAATAATTATGACATCCGCAAATCGGTCTGATGAGCCAATGATAATATCAAACAGTGAAGCTTTATTAAAATTACGAAATTTAGCTGATTATTTTTTATTGCATAATCGAAAAATTTACCAACGAGCAGATGACTCGGTTTTACTTTTAAATAATGGAATCCCGACGCTAATTCGGAGATCAAGGGGATATGTTCCTCAGTGGATAAATACTCCCATCATGACGGATGACGTTGTAATTGCGCTTGGGCCAGAGGAGCGGAATACTGGTTGTATATTAAAGAAGGGGAGAGCTTATTTCACTCAACACATCGGAAACTTGACAAACCTAGATCAGTTTGATTTTGAAATCGATGCAATAATGCATCTAATGAAACTTACGCGAACAGAAGACGCAAATATATTTGCATGTGATTTACATCCCCAGTTTCTTTCTACTAGACTTGCTTTTGAACTTGCAAGAAAAAAGTCAGCTAAAGTATTACAAATCCAACATCATTTTGCCCATGCAGCGAGTTTGATGGCGGAAAATATGATAGATGAATCCATGATATGTATAGTTTGCGATGGTTATGGTTATGGAAATGACAAACAGGCATGGGGAGGTGAAATTTTGTTCGTTGATTATAGAGAGATGGAAAGAATAGGGCATTTAGAACCCTATTTGATGCCTGGAGGAGATTTATGCACAAAATATCCTGTTAGAATGCTTATTTCAATTCTTTCAAAGATTATGAGCTTGGATGAATTGAGGTCATTAATATTACAAAAATATATCTCGCAGCTTCGTTATGGGCAAAAAGAATTGGATGTTATACTAAATCAATTAGAAAAGAAATTTAATTTACCAATTACCACAAGTTGTGGTAGGATTTTAGATGCAGCTGCCTCATTATTAAATATTTGCAATGAAAGGACATATGAAGGCGAGCCAGCAATGAAATTAGAGGCAGTCGCTAGGAAGTTAAATGATACACCAATCCAAATTCCACTTGAGTTTACAAAAACGGATGGAATTTCGGTTCTAAAAACAAGTAATTTATTTGCCAGAATATTGGAATTGATAAAAGAATCAAATATCTATGAAATAGCTTATATGGTGCATGATTATATTGCAAGGGGTTTAAGTACTATTGCTATAGAAAAAGCGGAAGATTTAGGAATAACTAAAATCGGTTTTAGTGGTGGTGTGGCATTTAACACCATTATAACAAGAATTATAAAAACAGAGGTAAATAATGCCGGTCTGGAATTCATTCAACATAAAAAGGTGCCTCCAGGAGATGGGGGTGTATCCTTAGGACAAGCAGTAATTGCAGCTAAAAAACACAATTTATAATTAACAAAATTGGAAACATTTTAATGGGCAAATTAAAGATGGTTAAACCTTATTGAGGTCTAAATGAAACCAAAAAAATAAAGTTGAACCGCAATTATTATAAAAAATTGATAGTTAATTTAAAAATTTAAAAATTGAGTATCACGTCTAAAGTTTAATCTCTTCACTATACGGTAAATATTCCATGCTTACTGGATAATTTGCAAAGTTAGTAGAATAATAATAATACCAATTAGCTTTAATGTCCTCAACCAATGCATTTTCCAAGTCTTCGGGTAAAGATTTATTAACCCAGATTGTTTTTCCTGGGGGTGCCGCTACTATTTCTCCGTTTTTAACTACAATAATGCCATTTTTTATAGTATAAACAGCTTTTGCAAATCCTTTTTCAATTTTATGTGGATCGGTTTCCTCTACACCGATATCATAAATAGCAACATCGCCCAATGCACCAGCACCTAAATGACCTCTATTTTTTAGTCCGAGAACTTTTGCAGTTCCAGCCCTTGTAATTATAGCAATTTCTTCAAGCGTCATTTCTCTATCTATACTTGGTAATGTTGTTTTTTCTACGGCTTCAGGTTTCAGTGTCTTTAATTCCTCATCCCTGGCTTTTTTGGACATGAGCCACGAAATCACTTTAGGATAGAAAATGAAGGGTCCTCCATTTGGATGGTCTGTTGTAAGATATACTTTCCATGGATCAGTAATGCTTAACATTATTTCAAGTCCCATAGCCCATTGAACTGCATTCACAAGCACTTTCTTTTTAAAGATGTATGGGACAACTCCAGAGCTATCTTCTGCCTCAACATCACCATTAAGCCATTTGATACCACCTGGGATAAAATTAGCCAGACCAGTTATATTTTGTAAACCAAACTCCCAAGGTCCGTCTGCAGTCATTGTGGTAGTACTGCAAAAGATAACTTGCCCAATATCACAAGTTACATGATCATGTTCATTGATATATTTAGCAATAGTAGGTCCTTCAGAGCAAAAATCTTTCCAGCTGGTTCCTCCATAGCTATTAAACTGAATGTGGGTTATATGAATCTTATTTTTTCTGGAAGTATTCCCATTAATTCCTTCCATAGCTCTTAAGGTTTCCAGAGTAGTTTCATAACAGCCTGGATGTCCTAAATTATTTGTATGGACATGAATTGTGTGAGGCATACCAAGTTTCTCATTTGCTGCAGCTAAACCCGTGACGATTTGACGAGCTGTGACTTCCCAGCCCAAATTTGGGTCGTCTATACTCTCTACGTTTTTTCCCCATTTCCAAGATTCATTACCTGCAGGATTAACAATTTTTACCGCATAACCCTTGATTGTTTTCATAAGCCAAGCTATATAACCCGCCAGAAATTCAGGATTATTTTCAGTTATATATTTCATGACGAACCAATTATTTCCCATCAGGGGAAAAAGCGCTTTGTCGAGGATAGGAATATCGATAAACTCCTCATGAGTGTGAAGGGTTTTTAACGGGACACTTGCGGGCTCAATGACAGTAGTATATCCCATTTGTGCATATCTATATCCTGTTACAAAAGTAGATAATATGGAATATCCAGTACCGCTCCTTGTGATTTTTGTCTTTTTTACTGGGTCCTTTATATGATCTTCAGGTCTGAAAAGACGCCCTTTATTAACCTTAGCACCTGCAATATGGGAATGAACATCAACGCCACCTGGAAATACTACTTTTCCAGAAGCATCAATTATTTGGGCATCCTTAGGTTCATTCTCGACAATAACACCGTTTTCTATATAAATATCCTTCTTTTCCTTAATGTTATTTAATGGATCTATAACGAAGCCGTTCTTGATAATTATTGGTTTGACCATAAAAGTGCACCATAATAAACAGATATAAATGATAAATATTATTTGATAAATTAACCCCATTAGAAAATATTAAAATTTTGTGTTCCATTTTGATCTTATTTGGTGAATGATTGATTAATTAATAAATCTATGAGAATTGATAAAAATGAAAGAAGAAACTCGTATTTATTTTGAAGAAGATGCGAATTTAGATATTTTGAAAGGAAAAAAGATTGCAATTATCGGCTATGGTAATCAGGGGAGATCACAAGCATTGAATATAAGGGATAGCGGGCTCGATATAATAATTGGGAATATAGATGATGAATATAAAACAAGAGCAGAAGAGGACGGATTTGAGGTTTTTTCAATTGGAGAAGCTTGTAAAAAGTCAGATATTATAATGCTGTTGATCCCTGATGAAGTCATGGCTGAAGTTATAAATAATGAGATAATTTCAAATCTTGAGAAAAATAAAGTCATATCATTTGCGTCCGGTTATAATATCGCATTTGATATCGTAAATCTGCCAGAATACGTTGATATTGTTCTACTGGCTCCACGAATGATAGGTCCAGGAGTTAGGGAATTGTATAATGAAGGTTTTTTTAGCTTCATTGGGGTACATCAAGATTATTCTGGTAATGCGAAGGAAATTGTTTTGGCGCTGGCAAAAGCCATTGGATCTACAAAAAAGGGCGTAATTGAGGTTACTATGGCTCAAGAAGCCGCCCTAGACTTGTTTACTGAGCAATGCTTTGGTCCAGCATTCGGTCAGGTCCTGATGGCATCATTCCAATTATTAACAGAAGAAGGTTATCCACCAGAAGCAATACTTGTCGAGCTCTATATGTCAGGTGAGATGAGCTACACCTGGAAAAGAATCGCTCAAGAAGGATTTATTGCTCAAATGTCACACCATTCAAGAACCAGTCAATATGGAAGCTTAAGCCGTGGTATGTATTTTGCAAAATTCATGAATCCTATCAAGGAACAAATGAAGGAAGTTTTTGATAAAATAGTTTCAGGGAAATTTGCAAAAGAATGGCAAAAAGAACTGCGTAGAGGAGAAAAAACTCTGAAAATGTTATATGAAAGTGCACATAAAACACCACTTGCAGAAGCTGAAAAAAAGGTACGTAAGCTATTAAGGATTGATTAACAAAGATTTATAATTCAAAATAAAATTCAAGTGGGTATTAATTGAATTATTTAAAAATAGAACTTAAAAAATAGTGATATTAATAAATTTTTTTGTTAAAAATTATCGCTTGGCGGAATTTATCGGCGTAGTTAACTTTTTAACAATATTGGGCCAAAATGGTTCCGTAAATTCTCCCTTATAATTAACTTTTGTTCTTTTTATCGTAATACAATCAGAGGGACAGGCAAATACACATGCGCCACATAATACGCATTTTTCCTTATCATATTCTACCTTTTTTGTCTTAATCCAGCCTTTCTCGGAAATTGGGATCGTAATTGCACCAGTTGGACACACTACAGCACATGTAGAGCACATACTTGGACAATTGGTTAGATCAATTTCGAGTTCACCCTCACAATACTTTTTAATTTTTGCTTCACTATCCTTACGATCCATCCATGTTATTTCTAATTCGGGTAATGCTTTCTCATTAACTAGTTGGAGGTTATCCTCATCATTTACTAAAACTCTAATGGCTCCAGCTGGACATAAATGAGCACAAGTTCCGCAAAATGAGCATAAATCCTGATCGAATAAAACAGGAGATAGCTTAACCATGTCTCCTTTTTTTGTGTCCCTAATACTAGCACCTACTGGTCCTCGAGCAACAGCTTCTTTTGGACATACGATAATACAGGTCCCACATCCTACACATAAATCTCTATTATGTATTAATTTAGTTTCAAGCGTTAATAATTTCATACTAATTCTTTGTTCTTTATTATCAATTAATCTTGAAATTTTTGGAAACATAAAAAATATCCTCCTATTCTTTAAACCTGATGCTTATAGCAGATTTTGGACAACTTTCAACACACAAACCGCAACCATCACATAATTCGGGCCGTAATACATTTACAATTCCATTAATTACCTTTAGAATTGTTTTTTCTGGATTGGGAGGCATCTTATCGACTGGACATGACCTTGCACAATCACCACAACCATTGCATAAATAGATATTCACTGTTGGGGTGTATACAACTTCTATTCCTTGCTCTTCTGGGTTCATCATAGGTCCACACCAAAATTAATTCTGTTAATATAATAATTATGTTCAAGGAAACTCATTAATAGTTGTAATTTTAAACTTTTCGGATAAAAGAAAAAATTAATCAGAAATGTAAGCCCCATTTACTACATTAAGATCACAGATTTATTTAATGATAAGCATGTATCAAATTAAGAAATAACCAATATCTACAATTATTTATATATTTTACCAGCATATTTTCATTTTTCATAATTTTAAATTCTTTTGATTTTGTAAAAAATACGCTATAAATTTACCAAAAATACACCAAAATTGTTTTTTAATCTAAAATAAGAGAAAATACCAGATATATAATTGTAAGAGCAATGGCGTGATTATTTTTCAATTTTTTCATTAAAAGTTGAATAAAAATTAGAATGGAGACTATAATGTTAAAGAATATATATATTTTCTTGGCAGATGGAATACTTTTATTTGATAAAGGATGGGAAGATTTGAATCAAGATCCTATGCTAATTAGCGGGTTCTGTTCCGCCTTATGGATGTTTTCAAAACAGATTGGAGGAGAAGATTTTGAGCTTTTAAAAACAAAACGGTATTTAATTCTTGGTACTAGCTCAGAGAAATATCAAATAAAATTCATTTTAATAATAGATCATTCAGATGATATTGACGAACATATTAAACTTTTGGAAGATATTAAACAAGATTTTTGTTCTATTTACAGAGAAGATCTAGAGAAAATAAAAAGTAAAGAAATACCAATTAGACTAAATTATTTTAAAGATTATTCTAATCGTATAAATGCTGTTATTAAAAATCATTTTCCCAATTTAATTCCTGAAATGGTTATGTAGTGAAACTTCAAAAATAATCTAACTTATGTTATTTGTGTTTTAATCCTTATTTTTTTTCATAAATCATTTGTTTATTTCATAAATCTTTTGTTAAAATAAAAAAATATAACAATTTGATTGTATTTCAATAAAAATGGAAAAAGATATAATGTATTAAATTCAATGTTTAAGAGATTCTATTAATTATAATTCACCATAATATATATCTAAAATATATTAAATAATACAATTACAGTATATATTAATATAAATGAATTGATAGTTGACGATATAATTAAGGTTTAATTAATATTTAGAATTAATTTATGAATATAATAAAATTTTTTGGAATTAGGGTTGAAAAACAATGTATACACCTTATAAACCCAAGGAATATAAAAAACTATGTCCCCGTGACGGAACTCCTTTAATTGAAATGACGCGAGATGGTAAACCAGCTTATTATTACTGTCCAATCTGTCACTATACCAAAACTTTAGGTCCTGAAGATAAAAAACCTGAAATTAAAATAAAAATTTCAGAGGAACCTTCAGAAGAAAAAGAGGAAAAAGAATTAACAGTCACAATTTATCAGATTAGGGACAAACCTGTAAAAGTAGATGCGCTGGATCCGAAAAAGGTCTCAATAATTATTGATAGAGAAAATAACTACATTTGGATTTGGAAAGGAAGTCAAGCGAGACCAGCTGATATGTATGAGGCAGGAGTCCAATCTACAAAATTAAAATCATCAGAACGTATGTATAAAGCGATGGTAAGAAGAATCGAGGAAAATAAAGAACCAGTAGATTTTTTAATTTTAGAAATACCCGTAAGAGAAGCTAAAGAACTACCTGAAGAAGAACCACCCAAAAAACAAGAACCTAAATCAGAAAAATCGGAACCACTTAGTGAAGAAGTTAAGGAAGTGATTAAAGAAGAAGTCGAGAAAGCAATAAAGAAAGAATTTAAGGAAGAAGTCAAAGAAGAAGTAAAGGAAGAAGTCAAAGAAGAAGTAAAGGAAGAAGTTAAAGAAGAGGTTAAGGAAGAGGCCAAGGAAGAAATCAAGGCGGAAGTCAAAGAAGAGGTTAAGGAAGAGGCCAAGGAAGAAATCAAGGAGGAAGTTAAAGAAGAAGTAAAGGAAGAAATCAAGGAGGAAGTCAAAGAAGAAACACAAGAAACATCCGAGAAAACAACTACACAAGATGATAATAATACAAAAGATGATGTTTCAGAAAAAAAGGATTCAACTGAAAAAATTGACGATTCGGAACTCGAAGTCTGGTAATTTTGTTATAAATCTTTGTTTCATCTTTTTTAATTATTTTCATAATATTTTAAATTGATTATCTATTTACAATATATTGAATTTAAATGAAAGATTTACCATCTTACTTAAAAAAATATGCTTGGTTATTGGGCCAATTTATACAGAATTATTTATTAAAAATAGAGGGGATTAGAAAACTAAAAGTGGAGGAGTTGAAGGTACATTATCCTGAACTTAATATTGGAGAATTAATTAATAAACAGAGAGAATTATATGGGGTTTATTTTGACTGGGATAGTTTGGAGTGTTATGTAAAATATAAAGGGAAAAAATATAATATTACTGATGAAATAATTGAAATTGTAATTAAGAATACCGACAAAGACTTTTTAAATAATATTGGAGTAGATACAAGAGGATTTGATATAATTACAGCATTCAAAGAAGCAACTAATACAATAATATCAAGAATTATTAAGGAATGATGGAAAAGATTTTAGATAACGAAAAAATTGTTATTAAACATAAAGAAGTTATTTTAGATACTAAAAACGAGCACCTAATAAAAAGATATAATTATAAAAAATAGTAAATCGAAAGAATGTGATTTTTATGCGAGTTGCTGTAATAAACAGAGATGATTGTAATCCAAAGGACTGTGGACTTACAAAACCATGTTTAAAGTACTGTCCATTGGTGAGAACTGGAACTGAAGCTATTGTATTTACTGAAGATATGAATCAACCTAGGATTATAGAGTCATTATGTACTGGTTGTGGAATTTGTATTAAAAAATGCCCATTTCATGCGATTTCAATTGTGAATTTACCTGAAGAGTTGAAAACTGATGCAGTACACAGGTATGGGCCTGGATCAGGATTCGTACTTTTTAGATTGCCTATAATTAAACAAAATAAGGTAGTGGGATTAATTGGGGCGAATGGAGCAGGTAAAAGTACTGCCATAAAGATTCTTTCAGGTGAGATTAAACCAAATTTAGGTGATCCCACTGCTGATTTGGATTGGGATGAGATTATTAATTTCTTTAAAGGTTCTGAGTTGCAAGCTCACTTCAAGAAACTGGCTAATAAAGAGCTAAGGGTCGCATTCAAGCCTCAATATATAACCAATATACCAAAGATCACAAAAGGTGTTGTAAAAGATCTTTTATCAAAAATTGATGAGAGAGGAGTATTAGATAATTTAAAAGAGGAGTTGGCACTTAAAAGCATATGGGATAGAAAAATCGATCAATTATCGGGTGGTGAACTTCAGAGGGTGGCTATAGCAGCAGTAATAGCAAGAGATGTTGATATATATTTATTTGATGAACCAAGTTCCTTTTTGGATGTTAATGAGAGATTGGCTATGGCTAAAGCAATTCATACTTTAACTGAATATAATAAAACCATCCTGATAGTTGAACACGATCTTACTATTTGTGATTATTTATCGGATTATATTTCCATTATATATGGTAAGCCTTCAGTTTATGGTATAGTTTCTCATTTACATGGAGTATTAAGTGGAATTAACCAGTATCTGGAAGGATATATCAGGGATGAAAATGTGAGGATAAGGGATGAGCCAATTTTATTCAAAATGAATCCGATTGCTATCGAAGCTAAATCCAGTGAAGATATTGTTTTAAGCTTTGGCAAAATTGAAAAACAATTAGGGAACTTTAAATTCAGCGCTGATGGAGGAACAATTCATAAAGGAGAAATAATTGGGATTGTTGGTAGAAATGGACTTGGAAAATCTACTATGATAAAAATTCTCGCAGGAATTTTAGAACCAGATAATGAGATGCTCATGAGCAAGAAGATTTCAATTGCAGTCAAGCCACAATACATCGAAACTGATTATGATGGAACTGTTAAATCTTTTTTAAAGGAAAGTGCAGGTAAAAAGTTTGATACCTCAATTTATAAAACAGAATTCATTAAAGCATTTAATATTGAAAATATATTGGAGAGAGAACTCAGTGAAATTAGTGGTGGAGAGCTACAAAAAGTTTATATCGTAAAAACATTATCCGAAGAGGCTGATCTGTATCTCCTAGATGAACCGAGTGCTTATTTAGACAGCCATGCAAGACTTACAATAACTAAATCAATTAAAAGAATAATACAAAATAATAAGAAATGTGCAATGATTGTAGAGCATGATATTATGTGCGTTGATTTTTTAAGTGATTTATTAATAGTTTTTGATGGGATTCCAGGTAAAGAAGGGCATGCTTCTGTTCCACAAGATTTGAGAACAGGAATGAACCAATTTCTAAAGGAAGTGGGGATCACATTTAGAAGAGATATCAATACTGGCAGACCAAGAGTAAATAAAAAAGGCTCGGAAATGGACAGAAAACAAAAAGCTATGAATGAATATTATTACATATCTATGAATGAGTGAGCCCCTTGATAAAAAGAAAATTTTATGATTTTATATTTTATGACCTTGAATTGATTGCTCCAATTGTTGTAAAAAATATCGCCGAACTTGGATATAAAATATTAATATTAGAGCGCAATAACAAGTTTGGGATTGCTCGAAAATGCGGAAATTATATTGAAAATAATTTATTAAAAGAAATTATTCAGAAAGAAAAACCTGAATTTATTTTAAACAAAATCAATGAGATTGTATTTTTCAACGAAAATAATATTGAAATAAAAAGGATTAAAAAAGATTTGAAAATTATAGACTATGAATTACTCACAAGAGAATTAAATGCAAATGCAATTAAAATGGGAATTGATGTCCAGCCAAATACAAAAATTTTTGAGTATAATAATAGTAATTCACATATAGATGCAATAAAAATAAAAAGTTTTAGAAATAAATACAAAATAAAATTAAAGTATTTGATTTCAAGACCATTATATTTAGAAACAAACAGTTTTTCACTCGAAAGTAAGATCCAAAATGATGTTAATACAATATACACCCATCAATTTGATATATTTTCTTGTGATCACAATATAGATCAATTAATTATATATAATTTCACTGATCTTAATGGTTCTGTTCATATTTTTCCAGCTGACCAATTTGTATTTTCCGTTTGGATGATCAATACCGGGCAAAAGCTTAACATTGACGATTTTATAAGAGAATTTTTAGATATTGATGACTATTCAATTATATCAATTTATAACCAGGAATTTTACCTAAAACCGAAACAAAATACAGAATCCTTTAACAATAATATAATAATAAATGTTGAATCCGGATTAATTAACCCGTTAAAAGATTATTATTTAATAAATAAAGTTAATATAGCAGAATATATATCTAATTTGATAAAAAATGAAAAAAAAATCGAAGGTTTGGTAGCACAAAAATTTGACAAATTTTGGTCGAATTTTAGTCCAATTTTGCTATGATTTTTGATTATTGAAAAATAAAAACATTTTT
>CAZYEE010000012.1:0-27154 GCA_964646355.1 uncultured archaeon
GGAGGCATCACCCGGTAATCGAAGAGGTAAAATGACCCTTAAGCCAAATTTATCTAATTCTTTATTTAATTCATTAAAAGTAACTCCAGGCTCAACATCGGCACTCATACCATTGAAACAATCACGAACTTTTTCAATCTTTTTAAGATCTCTTAAATCTAGAACAATACCACCATTTGTCGAGAAAGAACTACCATGAAAATCCCATTCAGAACTAAAAGGAATTAAGGGTACTTTTTCTTTTTTTGCAAACCTAATAATTTTCAATATTTCTGCTTTTTTCTTGGGTTTAAAAACTGCTTGTGGATTACCTTCAATTAACGGAAAATATTTATTTTTACGAAATTTTGCTAAAACTTCGTCATCGTGAATGAGACCTTCAAAATTATTTATCCAGCTTGTCAAGAAAATACACCAAAAAATGTTGATTATTGCAATAAAAATAATTTTTATTGATCTAATTTATCAATTTATCGATTTTTGGTTTAAATTGTTTCAAGGTATCATTCTTTGAGTTGAACTGTTTCAAAGTAAATATTTTATTTTTGCATTTCATTTTTTCTTTTGAGATTTTCTTAAATTCTTTAAGGTTTGCAGTTTTGGAAAAAGACAACCAGCATTTTTCTTATATTCGATATATTTTTCTCCAAATCTTCGAATGAGGTCTGCTTCTTCGATCTTGATCATGATTGGCGTGTAAATAATAATAAAGATAAGCCCGATCAGAAAGATTATCCAAGAATTTGTCATAAGCCCAAAGATTGCCCACATTGGGAATTCTCCGAGAGTTTGGGGATGACGGATGTATTTATAAATACCAGAATATAATTCCGTATCTTTCGATGGTTGCATAGTTTCTTTGCCTGCATCAATCATAGCCTTAAACAAAATGAAGCCGAATGGAATGAGTAAAATGATTCCGAGCGCAATACTCATCCAGAATTCAGGAAATATTTTAAAATCCAAGCTTTGGATGGGATAAAATATCCATAAGATTATGTTAATTACAGATATTAACTCGAAGATAGAAGCGATCAATCTGAAAATTCCACACTGTTTCCAAGCAGCGTCGCCATATTTTTCTGAGCGTTTTACTGGAATTAAACTAAGAGAATAAAAGATTGCAAAAAATATTAGGCTGGAGATTAATGAAATGAAATTAACGATTTCAATTAACATGATTATAGGAATCAGACATTATAAATAAATTTTTTTATAAATCTTAATAGCGCGAGGATCGGTATTTAAGTTAAATAATTCATATATTCTTCTTAAAATAAAATTAGTTCTGAATAATTCAATATACAATTTTCCTTCCTTTTTAACTTTAAAATGATTTAAGTTAAATTAATCGAAAAAACTTGAATTGTCTAAAATAATATCCCAGCATTGATCAAGTGTAATTAATTTTTACTTAGAAAAAATAGAGAATGCCCAATACAATTCTCAAGTGGCTTCTAACTTTTGAAAGGAGAATTAAAAAAAATTTATAAATCGTTATAAAAAATTACTTAACTATCGGCTTCCTATTTAATTATAAAAGAAATATCTTTTTATCTATGAAATTAAATATAAATTTGTTAATGTAGGATTATCTGTTAATGTAGGATTGAAATTGAAATATTATCAGAATAAAAATACAATTCATAAGAATGTTATTTATAGGAATATATCAATGATTATGAGGTGAAATAATCATGATAGATGGTGTGAAAGTAAAAAAATTAAGAGTCATACCAGATGAAAGAGGCAGATTAACTGAAATACTGAGATCGGATGATAAAGAATTTTTTACAAAATTTGGACAAGTATATATTACTACAGCATATCCTGGTGTCACAAAAGCCTGGCACTATCATAAAAAGCAAGCGGATAATATGGCAGTAATTCATGGAATGATGAAGATAGTTTTATATGATGCGAGAGAAGATTCACCTACCAAGGGAGAAATTAACGAATTCTTTGCGGGAGTATATAATCCAATATTAATACATATTCCACCTATGGTCTATCATGGATTTAAGTGTATATCAGAACATGAAGCAATTGTAATTAATTGTCCAACTGAGGTTTATGTATATGATAATCCGGATGAGTATCGAGTAGATCCACATGATAATGATATACCTTATAACTGGGCTAGGCGTGATGGTTGAAATTGAAGAGGATATTAGTTACTGGAGGGGCAGGTTTCATAGGATCTAATTTTATTCATTATATCTTAGATGAAAGACCAGAATATAAAATAATCAACTTAGATTTATTGACCTATGCAGGAAATTTGGATAATTTAAAAGATATACAAAAAGATGATAGGTATGAATTTATAAAAGGGGATATAAATGATCAGAATCTTGTTAATAAAATAATGAGTGAAGTAGATTATGTTATAAATTTTGCAGCTGAATCTCATGTAGATCGATCGATAAAGACACCAAAAATATTTGTAAAAACGAATGTAGAAGGAACTCAAACATTATTAGAGGCTGCCAGAAAGTCAGATGTAGAGAGATTTATTCAAATATCGACTGATGAAGTTTATGGCTCACTTGGGCCCACTGGACTATTTACAGAGTCCAGTCAATTAATGCCAAATAGTCCATACGCTGCAAGCAAGGCGGCAGCCGATCTATTAGTCAGAGCATATCATAAAACATATGGATTAGACAGTATAATTACAAGATGTTCAAATAATTATGGTCCGTATCAATTTCCTGAAAAATTTATTCCAGTGATAATATTAAATGCTTTAAACAATAGTCCGATACCAGTCTATGGGGATGGAAAATATATTAGAGATTGGATCTATGTGTTAGATCATTGTTCTGCCATTTTACTGGTTCTAGAAAAAGGTAGGGCTGGTGAAATTTATAATATTGGTGCAAATAATGAAATAATGAATATAGAACTTGTTAGATTGATTTTAAAAATTATGAATAAACCCGAATCTTTGATAAAATTTGTAGAAGATAGACCAGGTCATGATAGAAGATATGGAATTGATGCATCAAAAATAAGGAAAGAACTGAATTGGAGCCCCAAATACAGCTTTGAGGAGAGTATACAGCGGACTATTGAATGGTATTTGGAAAATAAAGAATGGATTAACAATGTCCTTAAGAAAAAAGAGGGAGGAATTACTTAATGAATAAAATCTTAGTAATAGGTGCTGCAGGACTTTTAGGTTATAAAGTATATCATTATGGAAGAGAAAATAATGATATGTATCTAGCTGATAAGAATTTCGGAAACTTTCTACCAAAAGAGAGATTTTATAAACTTGATATTACCGATGAAGATGCTGTAAATAATGTTATTTTAAATATTAAACCAGAGTGGGTAATATTGACTGCAGCGCTCACAAATGTTGATTTATGCGAAGAAGATGTTGATTTAGCTTATTCAGTTAATGCAACAGGTCCTAAAAATGTAGCATTAGCATCGGAAAAAATTGGAGCAAAATTGGTCTATATTTCGACAGATTTTGTATTTGATGGCAAAAAAAAGATATATACCGAGAATGATAGTCCAAATCCAATCAGTTTTTATGGATTATCAAAGTTAGAAGGTGAGAAATCTATCAGAGAGACGGGAATTGACCATATTACGATTAGGACTAGCGTCTTATTTGGATGGCATCCTGATTCAAATAATTTTAATTATGTAGTTTGGGTATATAATAAATTAAAGAATAAAATTCCTATTAATATAACATATTCTCAATGGAATACACCGACTTTAGCCGATAACTTGGCGCAAGCTATTCTCAAATCGGTCGAAAAAGATTTATCGGGTTTATATCATATGGCGGGTTCTGAATGTATAAATAGATATGATTTTGCGGTTAAAATAGCTAAAATATTTGAATTAGATGAATCACTAATTAAGCCCATTGCAATTTTTGAGCAAAAAGCCGAAAGACCCGAATATAGTTGTTTAGATGTATCAAAAGCTTCTAAAGATTTAAATTTTCATTTTTATAATATTAATGAGGCACTAAATTTTATGAAAAAACAAAAAAATGAAAAAATTGAGTAAAATTATTGAGATAAAATTACGATGCATTAAAATAAGTAGATAAAAGATAAAGTGGTAATAGAATGAAAGGTTTAGTACTTTCGGGAGGTACAGGCAGCAGATTAAGACCATTAACACATACAAGTGCGAAGCAATTGATACCAATTGCCAATAAACCGATATTATTCTATGTATTGGAAGATATTAAAAATGCGGGAATAGAGGAAGTTGGAATAATTGTGGGTCATACGAAGGACGAGGTGATAGCAGCAGTTGGTGATGGGTCTAAGTTCGGACTTAAAGTTACTTATATCGAGCAAGAAGCACCGCTTGGACTTGCACATGCAGTAAAAATTTCAGAGGATTATTTAGGCGATGAGCCATTTGTAATGTATTTGGGAGATAATATACTGAAAAATGGAATAAAAGATCATGTAGAGACTTTTAAAAAAGGCACTTGTGATGCACTAATTTCATTGTGCCGAGTAAAGCATCCTGAGAGATTTGGTGTTGCTGAAATGGAGGGAAATAGAATAGTTAGGCTCGTGGAAAAACCGAAACATCCAAAAAGCGATCTTGCATTAGTCGGTATATATTTTTTCACAAAGCCGATATTTGAGGCGGTTAAACGGATAAAACCATCAAAGAGAAACGAATTGGAAATAACAGATGCTATCCAAGAATTAATCAACATGAATTATAAAGTAGAAGCTAAAATAGTTGAAGGCTGGTGGAAGGATACAGGAAGACCAGAAGATGTATTAGAAGCAAATCAACTTATATTGAGTGATTTAAAATCATATGATTATAGCACCAAAGAAGAGAATGTATTGATTCAAGGTCAAGTTGCTATTGGAAAAAACACAGTAATAAAAAGAAATACGAAAATTAGGGGGCCAGTAATAATTGGAGAATCATGTGAAATAGGACCAAACACATATATTGGACCATATACTTCAATTGGAGATAATACGATTATAAAAAACGGAGAAATCGAATTTTCAATAATAATTGGAGATGTTTATATTGATTGCGGTAAAAGAATTATAGAAAGTCTGATAGGGAAGGGCTCCAAAATAACATCTTCCTCAGATAATATACCTCCAGCTTGTAAATTAATATTAGGAGATAATTCATTTATTAATATTTGAAATAAGTTTTTGAAATAAATTTTTGAAATAAATTTTTGAAAAATTTTAACGAAAAATTCTAAGAGATTATAATAAAATTCAAAATTATTTTTTAGTTTCTTTAATGGAAAAAACTTGTTTTATAAGATTTAAAACATAATAAGAGAAATATTATTAACAAACAATATATTCCAAATTAAATTTAGAAAAACAAAGATATAGAACTTTAAAATACTGTAAAAAATTTTGTTGTTTATTAAAAAACATAAAATAATGTTCATTGTTTTTGTCGGAACACAAATTTTAAAAAAAAGCTATGATGAATGAGTGTAAGGAATAAGAGATGAAAGAAGAAAGACGAAAAGCAGTCATAGTATTGGAAGATGGTACATATTTTGAAGGATATGGTTTTGGAGCAACTAAAGAAGTTAGTGGTGAGTTTGTCTTTAATACGGGAATGGTAGGCTACCCGGAGAGTATGACAGACCCCTCCTATCAAGGACAAATCCTTACTTTTACCTATCCATTAATTGGGAATTATGGTATTCCAGATCCAGATGCTCGTGATAAATGGGGGCTTCCTAAATTTTTTGAATCAGATGGAATTGATCTTCAATCTGAACGAAAAATAGTACCTTATGACACGCTGGATAACCCTCGATTTATTAAGACTACAGGAATTGTTGTTCACGAATTATGTAAAATCCCAAATCACTGGAACTGTAAGATGTCATTAGATGAATGGATGAAAAAAGAAGATATACCGGGAATTGAAGAGGTTGATACAAGAGAATTGACAAAAAAATTAAGGATACAAGGAGTAATGCTTGGAATTCTAAAGGTCTGTGATTATGATGAAGAACCTAATATTGAAAATTTATTACAAAAGGTAAAATTTGTTGAGGACCCTAATGCAAGAGATTTAGTTTCAGAAGTTTCAATAAAAGAACCGATAAGATACGAAAATAATGGGCCCAAGATTGTATTAATAGATATGGGTGTAAAACTGAATATTATTCGTTGTTTACTTTCACGAGGTTTTGAAATAATTAGAGTTCCATATAACTTTAAACCAGAGGAGATCCTTGAATACAAGCCAGATGCAATTTTAGTATCAAATGGCCCTGGAGATCCAAAAATGAATACTCAAGCGATAGAAACAACTCGATATTTAGTTGAAAACGATTTACCATTTATGGGTATCTGTTTAGGAAACCAAATACTAGCACTTGCAATGGGTGGAGATACGTATAAATTAAAATATGGACATAGATCACAGAATCAGCCTGCTTTAGAATTGAAAACAAATAAATGTTACATAACGACCCAGAATCACGGATACGCACCATCTGAAGAATCATTAAAAGATACGGAACTGGAGATTTCATTTATAAATGCAAATGATTTAACCAATGAAGGACTTGAACACAAATCTAAGAAAGCATTTTCAGTTCAATTTCATCCTGAAAATTATCCGGGTCCAATGGACACAGAAATGTTATTTGATAAATTTAGAAGTTTTATAAAAAAATAGGATCAGCAATGATGATATTTAATAAAGAAATATGAGTGAAAATAATGCCCTTTTATGATCATATAAAGAAAGTTTTGATACTAGGTTCTGGAGCAATTAGAATAGGTCAAGCGGGTGAATTCGATTATTCTGGCTCCCAATGTGTAAAAGCAGTTAAAGAAGAAGGTATTGAAACTATATTGGTAAATCCTAATATAGCAACTATACAAACCGATCCCAGATTGGCAGATAAAGTATATCTATTACCATTAACATTACCTTTTGTGGAGAAAGTTATAAAAAAAGAACGTCCAGACGGTATCTTACTGGGATTTGGTGGTCAGACTGCTTTAAATTGTGGTGTAGAACTTAATGATGAGGGAATATTAGAAAAATATGAGGTTGAGGTGCTTGGTACTCCAATAAAGGCGATTAAAGAAACCGAGGATAGAGAACTTTTTAGGCAGGCGATGCATAGATCCGGAATTAAAATTGCAAAAAGCAAAATTGCTACAAATTTAAAAGATGCAATTTCGATAGCAAAAGATATTGGATATCCAGTAATGGTTCGAGTTGGATATACATTAGGTGGACGTGGATCTGGAGTAGCTAGAAATGAAGATGAACTAAGAGCAATAGCAGGTAGAGGCTTGGCTCAAAGCATGATAAGTCAAGTATTGATTGAAGAATATCTTGATGTCCCTAATTGGAAAGAAGTTGAATATGAAGTGGTAAGAGATTGTGAGAATAATTGTATTACTGTCTGTAATATGGAAAATTTTGATCCTATGGGTATTCATACAGGAGAATCGATTGTTATTGCTCCAAGCCAAACCTTAACTAATAGAGAATATCATATACTTAGAAGCGCTTCAATTCGTGTTATTAGAGAATTGGGGATTGTAGGAGAATGTAATATTCAATATGCATTGCATGCAAGATCGGAAGATTTTAGAGCAATTGAGGTTAATGCCAGACTTTCAAGGTCAAGTGCACTGGCATCTAAAGCTACAGGATATCCATTAGCCTATATTGCAGCTAAGTTAGCACTTGGATATACATTACCCGAATTAAAAAATAAGGTTACTAACATTACCACTGCATGTTTTGAACCTGCTCTTGATTATTTAGTCGTAAAAATTCCCAGATGGGACCTACAGAAATTTCCTGGTTCAGTAGACCGAAGAATTGGAACACAAATGAAGTCCGTTGGTGAAGTGATGGCAATAGGTAGGAATTTCGAGGAAGCGATTCAAAAAGCAATACGAATGCTTGAAATAGGTAAAATTGGGCTAAGTGGTAATGATAAGAATTTTGATGAATATTCAGATTCTCAACTTAAAAATCTGCTTAAAAATCCTACAGATGAAAGAATTTTTGTTATAATGAGTGCACTTAGACATAATATACCAATTGATGAAATATTTGAACTTACAGGAATTGATAAATGGTTTTTATATAAATTACAACATATAATTGATATTGAAAGGAAATTGAAACTGAAAAAACGGTTATTATTTGGAAGTACAGGACCTAAAACTTCCGAAGATTGGTTAAAACTAAAAGATTTATTATTTGAAGCTAAAAAATATGGTTTTTCAGATTTACAAATCGCTAAATTATGGAATATGGATGAAATAACTGTAAGAAGATTAAGAAACAGATTTTCAATAAAACCTGTAGTAAAACAAATAGATACTTTAGCTGCGGAATGGCCAGCCTCTACTAATTATCTTTATTTGACTTATGGTGGTACAAACCATGATTTAAAGTTTATAAAAGATTATAACTGGAAAAAGATAATTGTATTGGGCTCTGGTGTCTATAGAATCGGCTCAAGCGTGGAATTTGACTGGGGAGCAGTTAATATAGTATGGGCTCTTAAAAATCAAGGTATTGATGAAGTCTCAATGGTCAATTACAATCCTGAAACTGTTTCTACAGATTATGATATATCTGATAAATTATATTTTGAAGAGATAAGCTTTGAGCGTGTACTTGATATTTGTGAGGTAGAAAAGCCACATGGAGTTATAGTTTCAGTAGGAGGTCAAGTCAGTAATAATATAGCACCAAAACTAACAATGGCACAAGAAAGACTTAGAATTGGAGATGTAAAAATAATAGGAACATTGGGTAGAGATATTGATAGAGCTGAAAACAGAGCTAAATTCAGTCAAATATTAGATTTGGAAAGAATTGGACAGCCTCCATGGAGTAGTTTAACTGATATAGAAAAAGCAAAAGAATTTGCTAAAAAAGTGGGATATCCAGTCTTAGTTAGACCTTCATATGTATTATCAGGAGCTGCAATGAGAGTTGCTTATTCAAAAGAGCAGCTTGAGGAATATTTACTTTTAGCTGCTGAAGTTTCGCCAGAATACCCTGTTGTTATTAGTAAGTATATCGAAAATGCAAGAGAAGTTGAAGTAGATGGTGTTTCGGATGGAAATGATGTTTTAATTGGAGCTGTTATTGAACATGTTGAAAATGCAGGAGTACATAGCGGCGATGCAACTATGAGTATACCACCAATTACAATTTCGGAAGATGTGATTAATAGAATAAAAGAATATTCTAAAAAAATTGCAAGAGCTCTTCAAATTATTGGACCATTTAATATTCAATATATTGTGAAAGATGACGAAATTTTTGTAATTGAATGTAATTTAAGAACTTCCAGATCCATGCCTTTCGTAAGTAAAACACGTGGAATTAATTTAATGGAAGTAGCTGCTCCAATTATGCTTGGTAAGAAACTCAAAGATTTGAATATCAGAGAACCTTCCGAGTCTAAGTATTATGGTGTAAAGGTGCCCCAATTTTCATTTATGAGATTAGAGGGCGCAGATCCAATTCTTGGAGTTGAAATGCTTTCTACAGGAGAAGTAGCGGCATATGGGGACACATTTTTAGAAGCATTAATCAAAGGGTTATTAGCCGCTGAGATAAAGGTACCTCTAAATGGTGGTAATGTATTTATAACAGTTGGAGGTTATGAACTTAAACAAAAAATTGTGCCATTAGTTGATAAATTGACAAAATTGAATTATAAAATATTCGCCACCGAAGATACTGCCATAGCTTTAAGAGAAAAAGGCTATGAAGTCACGACTTTATATAAAATTAGTGAACCAGAACGAAAGCCAAATATCAAAGAGTATTTATTAAAACGAAAAATCGATTTAATCATAAATATTCCTACTGCAAGAGTCCTAGAAAAATATAAAGCAATGTTGAAAGATGAATATGATATTAGAAGAAAAGCGGTCGAATATAATATCCCGGTTATTACAAACCTAGAACTGGCAAAGGCTATGGTAAATGCACTGGAATTTGCCAGAAATAACGAACTCACTACGTTATCATTAAATGAACTATGGGAAAGATTAGACTATTTATATGGATGGGATTAATTTTCCCTAATAATTTAAATATTCGAGAATTTTATTTTATCATATTCCAACAAATTATTATTTTTAAATCCAACAAATATAATTCTTTATCAAATTGAAAAAAGAGTAGTCCAAATGTCAGATAAAGTAGAGATAATTTTTTATCCAGATGGTAGAAGAGTTTTAGTAAAAAAGGGAACATCTATACTTCAAGCTGCTATTGATGAAGGAATAGATATTGTATCACTATGTGGTGGAAAGGGAGTATGCGGGAAGTGTAAAGTTATAATAGAAAAAGGTGAAGTCGGATACGATTTGGATGAAAAAGAACTTAAACATTTGTCAAAAGAGGAGATAGCGCAGAATTATAGGCTAGCTTGTAGAATTAAAGTTCAAAATGATCTTGTAGTTAGAATTCCGATAGAGAGTCGGACGGGTAAACAGAGATTACAAGTCGAGGGCATAATTACTCCAATCGAGATAGACTCCATAATTAGAAAATATCATTTAACAATAGAACCACCGACATTAAAAGACACAGCATCAGATATGGATAGGATCAATCAGTATTTATTAAAAAATTATAAAATTGAAAGATTAGGACTAAATTTTGACCTCTTAAAAGAATTTGGGACTAAAATACGAAATTATGACTGGAATTTTACAATCACCGTGTGGGATAACCAGCAAATAATTTCGGTGGAAAATAATGACACTAAAGACCAAGTTTATGGCTTTGCATTAGATATAGGAACCACGAAATTGGCTGCGTATCTACTAAATTTAAATAATGGTGAAGTAGTAGCGGTCGAATCTTTAATGAACCCTCAAATCCCGTTTGGAGAGGATGTCATAGCAAGAATAGGATATAAGGACCACTTGAAATTGCAGGATGTTCTATTAGAAGGCTTAAATGTAATGTTTGAAAAATTATGCCAAAAAGCGAATGTCAATAAAGACTATGTATATGACCTATCAGTAGTGGGCAATCCAACAATGATTCATCTTTTTCTTGGAATTGATCCGAAACAGATAGGTGCTGCTCCATATGTTCCTGTAATTACAAATGCAGTCAATACTTGCAATGAGAAATTTGGATTACACATGAACAAATTATCCAAAATTTATACATTACCTATCATATCTGGATATGTAGGTGCTGATACTGTGGGTGTTGTACTTGCTACAGAGATCTACAAGCGAGATGAATTATGTTTAGCACTTGATATCGGGACTAATACTGAGGTAATACTGGGAAATAAAGAGAAAATTCTTTCGTGTTCATGTGCCTCTGGACCAGCATTTGAGGGCGCACATATTGAATTCGGGATGAGAGCAGCAAGCGGGGCTATAGAGAAAATAAAAATCGATCCTAAAACATTAGACCCAAAAATAACAACAATAGACAATATCAAACCAAGAGGTATTTGTGGATCGGCAATTGTGGATATTCCAGCTGAATTATTAAAATCAAAGATAATTAATGTAAAAGGTAAATTTGACAAGAATTTAAATCATCCTAGACTTAGACAAGGAGAAAAATACTATGAATATATTTTAGTTTGGGGTAAAGATACTGCATTAAATAAAGATATCGTCATCACCCAAAAAGATATCCATGAGGTTATTCTTGCAAAAGCCGCAATACATACAGGAATTGAAATATTGATGCAGGAATATGGTATATCTGAGGAGGAAATAGATTATTTATTTATTGCAGGAGCATTTGGCACGCATATTGACATTGAAAACGCGAGATTTATAGGCATGATACCAGAGCTGCCACTTTCAAAAATTAAGGCTGTAGGAAATGCAGCCGGAACAGGAGCAAGAATGTGCTTGATATCGAAGAAAATGAGAAATACAGCAGAAGAAGTCGCAAAATCAATTAAGTATATTGAGTTAGGGGCACATCCAAGGTTTCAAGAAGTATATCTTAATTCAAATTATTTACCTTATGCATATTTAGATAGATATCCAGAAACCAGTAAATATCTGAAGGAAATAGGTAATTATCCAGAGAAAGGACTACATATATTTAAATCAAAGCATTAGCCTTTTTGTTTTTTCCCAAATTTTTATAATTATATTCTTTTTAATTCCACAATCAATAAAATCCCATGGTAATTTTTGATCAACACTGATTTCTTTATTGAAATTATCTATAGAAGTATTCATTTCTTTTAAAATTCGTCTTATGGACCCCAAATTTGATCCATAAGTATAAGTTTTTTGGATTAATTTTCCAATTTGCTCGTCCCCTCTAGATAATAAGGTCTGAATTCTATCCCATTTAGGATCTGAAAAATTTATTCTAATATTCATTTCTTTTGTTATAATTTTGGATAAAAGTTTTATCTTATTTCTAATGGATTTAATATCTGAAATTTCATACCATTGAAATGGAGTATGTGGTTTTGGAATGAAATTATTTATAGATATAGATAGATTATTTTTATTAACCCCTACATTAATAATTTCCTTAATTAATTCGGCGATAGCAATTAAATCAGTATTATTTTCGGTAGGTAGGTCAAGCATAAAATATAATTTTATTTTATTAATATTAGCACTTATTGCATTTTGCACAGCATCTAAAATATCATCATTTTTCATATTTTTATTGATCCTTTTTCTGAGTTCGTCAGAGCCAGTTTCAGGTGCAAATGTAACCTGCTCCATTTTTGCAGCTTTTAATGCTTCAGCTAGATCCTTACCAAATTTATCCGCTCTTAAGGATGGAATTGAAACTTGTAAACCTAAATTCACAATACCCCACACAATATCATTTAAATTCTTGTGAAATGAAATTCCAGAGCCTATAAGTGAAACTTTTTTAACATTATTTACAGTTGAAGCGCCTTCAATTATTTCTAAAATTCTGGATTTAGATCGTTCTCTATATGGGTTATTTTGCCATCCAATTAAGCAAAAATAACATTTTGCTTTACAGCCTCTTGAACATTCCACTAAAATAG
Organism: uncultured archaeon; assembly: GCA_964646355.1. Taxonomy (GTDB): domain Archaea; phylum Asgardarchaeota; class Lokiarchaeia; order Helarchaeales; family HEL-GB-B; genus HEL-GB-B. The sequence continues at coordinate 13,034 of CAZYEE010000012.1, forward strand.
TCTTCCCAAGTCCAAGAGCACGATTTTCATCATATTTTATTGGAATTACCTGTTTAAGAGGATGATATGATGTATCCAGATTATGTGTCGTCGTTTTTCGGATAGTCTCTTCTATTATATTTGGGAAATAAAATCCATCACTTTTGAATTTAATAAAATTTTTGCTTTCAGATTGCACATAGTTCTCGATTAACGAAATAAATTGTTCAAAAACTGGCTCAATATCACCTATAACAAATAAATCAAAAATTTCATTTAAAGGGACTGGATTTTCTAAAACACAAGGTCCGCCAGCGACCAATAATGGACGCCTTCTATTTTTAGCATAAATGGGAATATTAGCGGCTTTTAAAATATTAATTACATTAAAATAATCCAATTCATATTGTAATGAAAAACCAATAACATCAAATGATTTTAAACTTAAATTGTTTTCAATACTGACTGGCTTACCGCTATGGTCATAAAAATATCGTTCACATGCGATATCTGGGACATCATTTAATAAACGATAAATTAATTGGACTGCAAAATTAGAAATACCAGCCCTATATACATTAGGATAACATAAAGCAAATTTAATGTACTTATTATTATAATTTACTTTTCTAACTACATTAATCTCTTGAATTTTCATTGTATCATAATTGTCTTTAGTTTTTTATAATTATGATGAAAAAAATATGAAAGAATATTAATAAAGTTTAAAAATTCAATTTCATTTAAAAATTTGTTATTGCAAATCTAGGATTTACAATTATTAAAACAACGAAATAAATAAAATTTATAATTTAAATTTAATTTAAAACTAGAGATTCAAAAATAATCAAAAATAATTTTCTATTAATTTTCCATAAAATTTGAGTTGATAAAAAATGAATCTATGTAATTACAAAACTATGCAAAATCTTAAAAGTATTTTAATTTTGATTCTGATATTAAATTCAGGCTTCCTATTCATGCTGTCATATATCTATTTTACAAATCCAGAAAGGGTCTACTCAAATTACATTATGCCACAGAATATTAACAAAAATACTATTGGAGATGAAGTAAAAGGATATATGATTAATGGAAACGAAACAGGTTTCTATATAAATTCAAATGGATTATTAGTTACCTTTACAAATTTAACGGTATTTAATATTACAGCTGGAAATATCAGTTTAGCAATTGAGAATAGTCCTAATGTTGCAGGAAATACCATTGATAATAATATTTATGCAATGCAATTCTCGATAACTAACGATTCATACTTGGGCTATCTTTATGTATCATATCAGCGTTCCTTGGAATTGGGGGAGATCTTAATCTGGAATTCAACTTGGAATGGGACAGATATAATTCCAGATAAAGTAATAGGAAATCTAACGAAAAATATCTCTAATAATGTGGGCGGAGTAACTACATGGATTAAATTCCAATTTAATAAAACGTTATTATTAAGAACTTCAAATACTCACGACTCAACTTTCTTTGTTACCTTTAATGGCACTAAATATGGGAGCTTTGATTCTCCAGAATGGCCTTATAAATTTGATTTTACAGATGTAGACAATGGAATTGCCTATCTACAGAGTGGAAATAAATGGCTACTTAGAAGTTGGGATCTTTCTCTAAACCTAACATTGTACCCAAAAACTATCAATACTACTGCTGAAGGTGTCAATCTAAAATTTGGGATATACTCAGATAATTCATGGAGTTATCAAAGAGTTTTGAATAAAGAAATAAATGGAACAATTATTGGAACTTGGGTTAATAATACAGTATTAAGGCCCACTGGAAATTTCGTATTTTACAATGCATCAACATCATGGCCCAATATTGATTATTACATAAATTATACAATCTTTACAGTGCCAAATGGGATTCCTACTATTTATCAAGATTTTGGCGGCAATGTACCAGTTCTATTACAATTTGATGATAATATCACAACAACTGGTAATGAATCAAAAATCACCATACAGTCAACAGAAAACATAACAAAAACATCATTAATTCTCTATAATTTTACAGCATATCCATATCAACAAGTTGTAGAAGACTATTTTGGTATATACAACGGGTATAATAGTATAAAGGATAATGAATATCTAATGCCTTTCAAAATAGTAAATAATTGTAGGCTGGACGCTGTTGATATCATGTATTTTGCCACCGCAAATACAGGAGACGTTTGGTTATATGTATATAATGCTACATGGAATGACTCAAGGAATCTACCAATACCCGATCAAAAAATCTATGTCGAACATCATCCGGAGGGCGTAGAAAGTCCTGGCTTGATACGAGCATATATTGGTTGGCTATCCGAAAGCTCTTTATGGAATGGCACATTAAATAATTCACTATATCTAAATATTGAGAACACAGATAATAATACATATTTTGTAGGGTTAAATTGTTCTACTGATATGAGCTGGGCATCCGTAGAACATGCTAACGATCCTGAGGGATTGGAAGGACCTGCATTTCTGTATTATCCAACATTAGACTATTGGCACAATACGACCTATGATCTAGATTTGATCGTAACTATTAAGCCATTAGGTGATAACCCTATTGTGGGGACACTCGGATTAAAAATCAACAATAAATCAGTCAATGTTTTAGATAGAAATACTGCAAAATGGGTTGATTCTACATATCTAATCCCAGAGAATAATGAAATAACATTTAATGTTTCAACAATATGGCCAATTATTACATTCAATGTAAATGCTTCATTAACAAGACAGAATTTGACGACTGCAATTACCAAGTTTTGGACAGAAGCTGGAAACAACACAGTATTATGGAATGTATCACTGAATATCACATTTCCAGCTCTTACAGTCAATAAACTAATCAATTTTACACTTCCATTATACTGGAATATCACTGCAGTTCTGAATAATAACACTGTTTATACAAACTGGCATAATGCGACAGATACGAATCATCGGTATTTGTGGATTACTGATCCTTCAGATGGAGAATGGATTATAAAAGCTACTGGTAGAAATACATTAAATGATTTGAAGATTTATAAAAACGGACAAACTGTTGAAATAATAACAACATTTGATCTACTTACAGTTCATTCATCATTTAAGACCCCAACTGAGGGATACGGAACTGGATTCATTGAGGTTTATGATATAGACCAGGACTTGAATTATACTAACAGCGGGGTCGGATATGCAAATGGAATTAATGTTACTTGGAATGTGAGGGAAAATGCAACAACCAACGGATATTATTTCCTTTCACTTAAATGGCATAATAATTATGAGGCTGGAGCCATCAACATTACATTAATGATGTATAATGCTACATCATTAATAATAACGAGACCGGAACTTATTAATAACAAAATTGAAATGTCTCCTGGAACCATCTTCAATCTTACATTATATTACAATATGTCATACTGGGACAATGGCTGGACCACCTATTATTTCAACGGAAGCGAGGCAGAGGTTGTATATAAGACTTCATGGAATAATACATGGGATCAATTAACCTCGACATATCAAGGTAATTGGGCATTTTTCACTACGATTATGTCACCTACTGTAGAAGGAACTTATTATATTTATATTAACGCAAGTGCATGGAAAAATGTGGAGTCAAAACATGAGGTTATAACTCTGAAAATAGTGCGAGATTCTAGATTGTTTTTCAATGATTCGGCAGTAACCGTTATGAGAGGTGAAAAAACGGCATTTAATATAACTTATGCCTATTACAATGTAAGTCAAGGAAAATATATTAAGATTCAAAACTATAATTTGTCCGTATCATATAAACTGAATACTAAAAGCGGAGATTTAATTTCGCACCTTAATTATTCATATATTGGTACCATTTTTAAATTAGACAGTAATAATTTAACTGAAAACGGAGAATATGAAATATATCTACTTTTTGAATCAGAACAATTCAAATCGCAACAATTTATCATATATTATACAATATTAAACTATACTACAGCATTAAATATAATCCAATATCAAGAATTATTAGTTTTTAATGAGTCCAATGAATTGAATATCGTTCTATACTATGTAAATACAGTAAATAATAGTGGAATAACCAACGCCACAATCACCTCAAATTGGACAAACACATATTCAGTATTAGCAGGTAGCACCAATGGATATTACAACATTACTCTAAATATAAGTGGACTTGGCTTGGGTTATTATACTGTTAAAATTATGGCTGCCGCAAGGTATCATGATGTAGCAAGCTCAATTATAACATTTCATATTTATGGGTATCAAGCCAATTATTCAATAACCTCTGAAGTAAATGGTAGTTATGGGAACTGGTCCCTAGATTTATTTGCAGGTGATATTGTTCAGCTGAATATCACATATTTCAATGTTTCAAACGGTGTGTTGCTTCTAAATGCTAATATATCTGCAAAACTGGATATGTCAATCAACTGTTCTGTAATTGGTCATACCGATGGAAATTATACTATAACTATTAACTCGAGTAAACTAACACCACCAATTGTAGGAAAACATTACATTATGATATATTTGGAAAAAGAAAATTATCAGAAATTAAGAGTAAACATCACCTTAAATATAAATCCAATACCATCAGAATTACTGCTTTCAAATCCAGAAATAACAGCTTATATAGGCGATGTAGTTATTTTCAGTGTTTATTTCAAAGATATCCATAATAATCTTGGGATTGCTGGAACAGTATATTTTGAATATAATAATACTCAAAACAATATGGCGACAAATGGAACTGCTGGCTTTTATCAAGGAATTCTGAATTTATCTGGCATGCAGCCAACTAATTTAACCATATTAATCCATGGTAGCGCTGTTGATTATCAAGAAGCAAATGTAAATCTTACAATACACGTGATAAAAATTCCTTTAATTGTAAATACAGCCTCGGAAAATATTACTGGAATTGTAGGTGGATCTATCAATACTACAATAGAAATTAGAGATGTTAAAAACAAAACAGTATCAAATTTAATTATCAATTGGAGCTTAGAATCGTTAAATGGAACATTAGATTATATTGAAGGTGGAATCTATAGACTCAATATAGATCTTACTGGACTAGGAGTAGGATATTACAATATTACACTTGAAATGAATGAAACAGATTTATATCAAGCCCTTAATGTAAATATTTCATTAGAAATAACCAAATTTAAGGTCCAAATCATTTCGGATACAAATATTACAAGCTATCTAGGTGATTTGGTCGAAATAACATGTCAAATCTGGGATATTGTCAATGGATATACATTGTCCACTGTAAATGTAACTTATCAGGTCGATAATGGGACTAGAATTCCGATGATTTCATTAGGGAATGGATATTATTACTGTTCATTTGAGGCAAATGATTACGGACTGGGTAAACATACGGTGATACTATATTGTAATGAAACAGTAAATTATAGTACAGCCTCATTGACAATAGATCTTACAATAAAAGAAAAAATACCAACAAATATTGAAATAATTGCACCAAATAATATCACTGAAAATACATTATTAATAATATACGCAATATTAAAAACAAGTACTGATAATAAGACCATTAAAAATCAACAACTAACGTTTTCATTTACAATTCAACTAATGAATGGTACATTACAGAATATAGTAATCAAAAATTTCACAAATCAAACTGGCTATGGAAAGGCTTCTATTCAAATTCCATTAAGTGCAAGTTCAGTTATATTAATAGCATCATATTCAGGTGGATATAATTATTCAACAAGTTCTAAACAAAAAATAATAAATGTGCTTCGTGCTGAATATACTCTTCAAATCATAGCACCAGTAAACGCTCAAATAGATACTACAATTACAGTAAGAGTTATTCTAAATTCGACCTCTGGAAATACGGTGAACCAGTCAGTATTTTTGACAATTACAATAATAACTACTTCTGGAGATAAGAGAACTGTCATACTTAATGCTACTACTGATGAAAATGGAACTGCAGTTTTTAAATTCAAAATACCAGCTGATTCTGCTGCATTAACAATGTTTGCAGAGTTTAATGGTGCAAACGGAGAATATTCAGTTTCAAAAACAAGTACTGTAATAACTATGGCAGATTGGCTTTTAATAATACAGAGAAACCTTCCATATATCCTGTTAGTGTTTTTAATAGTTCTAATTTCGATTAGCGTTATTCTCCTAGTATTAGTGCTATATTATAAAGTCTTTAAGCCAAGAGTGGCATCTTTAGGTGAAAAGAGACAAAAACTAATATTGCAACGAGCAGAAGCGAGAAGGGAGATTCAAAGAATAACTGAGGAGCTAATAAAGGAAAGGAGTGAAACTGTAGCTAGAGCTAAAGAAGCACTACTTGTGGATGATTTTAAGACTGCTGAAAAATTATATGAAAAAGCGGCAAATCTCTCTTTAGAGCTTGCTGATAAAAGTTTGGCTAAAGAATTCTTCAGCAAAGCAGAAGAAATAAGACGCAAATATACAGAAGAGAAAAAGAAGACTGAATTATATGAACAAAGAACCAAATATTTAAATAAAGCAAGAGCTGCGGTTCAGAACAGAAAAATTAGTGAAGCGGCTGAATATTATAAGAAAACTGCAGAAGTTTCCAGATTATTAGGCGATTTGGAAGCTTATAATAAATATATGAAATTAGCAGAAAATGTAGCAGAACGAATTGAAACACTTACCGCCGGAGACCTCAGAAGAGCAGTAGGAGAGCTTCTAACAAAAGCAGATAAATTAATGGCTAAACAAAATTTCTTAATGGCTGCTCATAAATTTGAGGAGGCTTCAAGATTATTATTAAAACTGGATGAAAAAGAGGGCGCTGAAAAATTCATAACATGGGCACGACTTGCTCGAGAACGGGATGTAGAGGAAGGATTGCCAAGAGATGAATGGATTAAAACAGTCCAAAAAGAAATTATAAAACATAAAGATGAAATAAAAAGTGCACTGGAATCAGGTAATTATGAAAAAGCAATCAAACTATTTGAAACAATAGCGATACTTTATACCGAAATTAATAAACCTGAAAGCGCAGAAACTGCAAGAAAAAATGCAGAAAAAATTAAAGAAAAATTAGAAGCAAAAGAGATTAAAGCTGAAGATAGGGAATTGGAGGAACAACGAAGTAGTTTAATTGAAAAAGCTCAAAAATATGAAAAAGAAAATAAATTACCACAAGCTATAAAATACTATAAGGATGCAGCAAAAATATCCGAAAAATTAGGAGAAAAAGAAATCGCTATTGGTTATATGGAGAAAGCAAGATATCTATTAAAACAATCGGAACAAATCCAGAAAGAAAAAGAGAAAGAAAAAGAATTAGAACAAAAAAGGAAAAAGGAAATCGAAAAAATAAAAGCAGAAATTTTGAGAGAAGATAAAAAAATCGATATTGAAAAAATTGAAGCCGAAATTAAGGCAGCAAAAGCAACAAAAGTAGAAAAACTAGAGGAATTACCTAAAAAAATTAAAGAACCTGAGGAAATTGAAACTCCTGAGGAAGAAGTATCTGAAAGTGAATTAGAACTGGCTAAGCTCAATCTTGGAGATCTTCAAAAAAGAGCGAGAGATGCACTGGGAAAGGATTTATATGCGACTGCATACTATTATTACAGTAAAGTTAGAGATGCCTATAAAATATTAGGAGATTCATCTAAAGTAATGAAAACAGAGAATAAACTAAAGGAAATTAAAGCAAAAATGCAACTAGAAAAAACTCCACCAGAACAACTCAGAATAATATTACCGAGATTATCCGCTAAAGCTGAGAATTTATATAAAAAGGAAAAATATGTAGAGGCAGAAAAACTGTTTCTAAGAATTGCGGATATATTCTTTACTCTAGAAGATGAGGAAGCGGGCGAACATTATTTCTCAAAGGCTGAAATAGCAAGAAAAAAAGCTTCTAACTAATTAAAAAAATAAATTCAAATTTTTTTTATTTCTAATTTTTCTTTTAATATTACCTGTGAATTTTCCGGGATATCATGCCAAACATTAATATTTGGACCAACGATTGAATTAGTGCCAATTTTTATTCCTGGAAAAATAGTAGTACCGATTCCTGTTTGTGCATTATCTCCAATGATTGTGCCTAATTTTTTCCTTTTAGTATTGACCCGTTTTTCTTTTACCATCATTTTGACATGTTGTTTATCAAACCTTAAATTTGCAGTAATAGTGCCTGCGCCCAAATTACAATGAGAACCGATAATACTATCACCAATATAGCTAAGATGTGCCACATTAGAATTATTCATGATAATACTTCCTTTGATTTCGCATGCGTTTCCAATGCGTACATTATTTCCAATCGTTGTATAATCGCGAATATAACAATTGGGCCCAATATCACAGTTTTCTCCTATAATTACAGGGCCTTTTAAATAAGAGCCACTTCTTACAATCGTATTTTTACCGATACTTATTTTTCCTCTTAAATGCGCACCTTCTTCAACATCTCCCTCGATATTATATTCAATCTCGTCCATCAAGAATTTGTTTGCGTCCAATAAATCCCAAGGGCGTCCAACATCAATCCACCAAGATCGAATATTAAAACCATACATCATATTTCCCTCATCAACGTATATCTGTAAAGAATCGGTAATCTCATATTCGCCTCGTTTGGATTTCTTGGTTTTTCGTATTGCATCAAATATAGTAGGTTTTAATATATAAATTCCAGCATTTGCTAAATTTCCAAGAGATTTATCGGTGGGTTTTTCTACAATCTTTTCAACTTTACTATCTTTCAAAACAATTATTCCAAATTTCTCTGGATCTTCAACTTCTTTTAATGAGATAATTGTTTCTTTATTTAACTCTTTATAACGCTCAAGTAATTCATAAAATGTTGCTTGACTTACCAAAATATCGCCATACATCAAAATAAAATCGTCCTCGACATGTCCTTCTACCAGACCCGCTGCGTGTGCAGTCCCCATTGGAGTTTCCTGTTCAATATACTCAATATTTACGCCAAATCTAGTACCATCACCAAAATAATCCATTATCATTTCTTTTACATGTCCAATTATAAATATAAATTCAGTTATACCTGCATTTTTTAGCATCTCGATCGTATGCTGCAAAACCGGTTTACCTGCTACTAGTAATAGATGTTTTGGCTTGGTTAATGTCAAGGGTCTTAATCGTGTTCCTTCTCCTGCTACTAAAATTACCGCTTTCATACCATCCAACATAATAATATTTGTTTAATTTACAACATTTATATTGAAATTATTTTTAATAATCTATAAATATTATAAAGAATTAAATTCATTGCTCATAATTCTACTATAAAAATTACATTGATTAAAATGTCCAATAATAATGATGAATATAAAAACCTTATTAACATTATTGATGGACTTGAACTTGAATTAAAAATTAAACAGGAAGAGCTTAAAGAACGAGATGATGTAATAAAGAACTTGAGAAACGAAATTAAAACACTTAAACAAAAGATTTTTGAATTTGAGACCAGAATTGAAATTTTTCAAAAACAAATAACTCCAAGTGTCGCTGAATTGATTAAAAAATACAGAACAACAATTACGAATTTTGAGATCATACTAAAACATAAAGATAATAATAATAAACAACTTGAAGAATTAAATTTGAAATTAAAAAATAAAATTGATGACCTATCAAACGAAATCGCTGAAAAACAAAAAATAATTTCGGATCTAAATGATAAACTTGATCTTGTTCCTTATATTTGCGAAACACTTATGACTGAAATAAAAAATAGAGATGAAAGAATCTATTTGCTTTCAAAGGAAAATGAATTGTTAAAACAACAACTTTCATCTATTCTGAATATTAGCAGTATAAATGAACTGAATGATTCAATTGTTAAAGTCCAGAAGTTATTAAATATTATTAAAACAAATAATAAGGAAGAATTGATAAAGTTGTTAGAAAAATTTGAATAAAAATGGTAAAACTAATTATTATTTTATTAAATATATTTGTATTATTAAAATCATTCATGATTTAAACTGATTTTTTGTAATGAATAAATTTGAATAATATCCTTAATTCAGGTCTGTGAAAATATCTATTAAATTACTTATTTTGTATTTAAAAATCAAAATATTCAATAAAAATAAGCAATAATTGAAGAAGATAGTGTATTATGCAGCTGCTTTTTCTGGTTCTCCAAGAACTTTTATTTTTAAAATCTCAGATTTTCTAATTGGAGCAATCTTCTTAGATTTATGGTAAATTTTTTCTGCTGTTTTTCCATAGACCATATTTTTTACAAATTCTTGAAAGGGAAGTGTCCTAGCCTCTTCTTCTAAGATTTCCTTCATAATTTTGCGGATTGCATATTTTTGTCTATGTTTAATTCTGAATTCAGTAAATACGAGAGCAGTTACCCTTAGAAAATATCCATCACTTGTATACAAATTGAAAATGCCATCAACCCTTGTTGTTAGACGTCTTACTAAACTTCTAAGATAGTCCCTTGTAAAATCTGAACCAATAAATTTTGTATATGCATTATTTCCTATAACTTCATAGACTTTAAATTTCACTTTAACGTGCATTAATGAATAATCGTTGGTAATATCAGAAAGTGAGACCTCTATGACTCTGTTAAGGACATGTTCAGGTGTTTTAGCTGGGGTAAGTCCTAATTCGACCTCACCAAAATATTTTGGGCTGATTAACATATAAAATTCTTTTTTACCCATCATTTTCTTTTTTTCTGCTGAGGATTTTGAGCGCGACATCTTGTTTTCTACCAGTGCCTCTTATTTTTAAATTAAGAATAATTTTAAAGATTAATTAAAGATTATAAGTTTTTTGTTTTTGATTTGATTTAAACTTATTTGTTATTATTTAATTATTAGAACTATTACAATCTAAATTGAAAAAAGAATCGATTTTTCATATTAAAAAAGACTAATATAAAGTTTTTTATGATTCACTTATCTGCTTTTTAAACATCTCATCTAATGTATCTAAATATAAAGATAAATCGGTCTCCTTGGGGATAAGGACCCTCGACTTCATCTTATTACCGATAGTTTTTGTGTCAATTTTCAATTTTTTATTTGTTAATCTTAATGCCTCCCAAATATTGTAATCCTTGATATTATTCTCTCTATAATATACAAATGCATAAAGTGCAATCATGTCATTCTCGAGCTCTACTGCACCGATCGGAATTTTTTCCGGATTTAATATATGGCAGTTTAAAGCTGTTGTTAAAACAGGTATGACCATTTTTTCATCCAACATATCATTTATCATTACACATTGGATAAGTGAGGTTTCTAAAATATTATCAGGGGTACTTACGTGGTCAAGCCCCTCTGTAAGAAGATTTCTATAATCTTCAAGTATTTCACTTGCTTTTTTTAGCTGTGCCCCTCTATCTCCCAAGCATATTTCCAATCCTATATTTGGCGAGCCCATTATGCCACAAACATTCAATATAATAGAAAAAAGTCGTGCATCTTTTAAATAACTTTTTTCTATTTCTTTTGTTAAGATATAATTTGTTCCAGTAGAATCTTTTGGGTTTATTAAATGTTTAATCAATTCTGAATTTAATTCTGACTTTTTTTGTATATCTAGATCATTAACCGAAATACTAGGAGGGATATCCAATTTTAATAAAAATTCATTTACATTTCTTTTATTATTTGTGAGCCCAATTAGAAAAGGGTCAAAAGTTTCTGTCAACGAGATAGAAATAGGTTGGTCCTTTCTAAATAATCTTAGATCTCTTACTTCCTCTATTAGGCCCATATTTATACATTCATCTAGGACTAATTTATTTATCTCAATAAGTGAATGCTTAGCTCCTACATCTTGCTTGGCTCCTAGAGCGCCAATAACAGCGAAAGGAGCGATTTCTTTAATAAAATCAGAGCTTTCTAACTCATCATTATTATTAGATATTTGTTTAGCGATTAGATAGGTTAATACTGAACTTGAAATCTCAAACGCCCCATTTATCCCCATATCCTCAAGATCTATGTATAAAATATTGTGGTGCCCATTTTTGGGATTCTTAGGTTTATGATCTAATACTAAGACCCTATCAGCTGGAAAATTTTTCTGCAGATAGTGTAATACAAAAGCACCATTATCAATAAAAACAAAAAAGCCCTTATCCAACTTGCTACTAAATTCATTAACAAAATTATTTATCCAATAATAATCAATAAAGTCAACAAATCTTAAATGAAACCTTCCCCGCAATGCATATATTAACCTAATTAAAATTGATGTGGCAGCTATTCCATCGGCTTCATAATTACTAATTAAATAAAGGATCCTTTTACTTGTTATCCAATTGTTTAATTTATTTGCAAAAGATTTGATTTTGTCAAAAAATTTGGAATACCTCTCCAATATACTTGCTCCCATGGCGCCAAATTATAAAATACATTAACATAAGTCGAGAAATATATTTATTGAAATATTAATTAAACTCTTTTTCGATAATAATAAAATATTTTAGAGATTATAGGAAATACAATACAATTTTCTGATTTTGAAATAAAAATCATGTAATTACTTTTTGTTCCTTTTAATTATTTTTCTTTTAATATCGTAAATGGGATGTATTAAATAAAAATCATATATTGAATCCAAATCCTAATATGTCAATTTTTATTTCTGAAATTGATTTCGCATTATTGGTTTATTTATTGGTTTATTTAATCATCTTTTTATTTATCTTATTAATGTAGCTGCTCTTTTATAATCATACTTCCAATCAGGTGGTAGGATTCCTTTTCTCCTATAATATTTTGATAGACGATGTATTTTGCTCTCCATAAGTATTAAGCCTCTCTTTCCTGCAAAATCTTTACGGTGCTCCTCCAAATGTCTTCTAAGATTTATTGCTCTTTTAATAAGATTATATAGATCTTCAGGAATTTCCATTGCTAGATCATTTTCCTTTAGAATCTCTGTAATTCGTTTGCCTGTAATTAATCTTGAAAGAGGAACTCCATAGGTATCTCTTAAAATCAAGCCGATCATCGCTGAATTATATCCTTCTTTTGCGAGCTTTAAAATCATATTTTCTACTTCTTCCTTAGACTGAAGACCAGCCCACTGTGGATATTTAGGGTGTGGTGGTCTGTGTGATGATGATTTTCCTCGTCTCGGTGAGTGCATTCTACCCATAAAATTCACCTGAACTTTTACTCTTTTTGAATTATTAATACTACTATTGAAATATTATCTAATTTAGTTTAACATTTAATTTATGATTTAATTCTTATGGATTTAATATAAATCTATCGTTATTAAACTAAAATTTCTTTAAACGTTATTATATTAAAATATTTGTTAATTAAAACTATGTTTTGATTAAAAAAATGATTTTTAAAATTTGTGTTTAGAAAGAGATCTTATAATAGTAAAAAAAAGTTTTAGAGATTTTTTTATTGATTTGATTTATTAATCTTGAGATAATCTGATACCGCAATATTGACAAAAACTTTCATTTTCTTTTTCTATTGATGCACCACAATTAGGACAAAATTTAATCTCTTCTTTCTCATAAGGTATCTTATCATCTACGAGAAAATATTCATTTTCCTTTCCGCAGATATAGACATATTCCCCTTGAACAAAACTTTTATTTGGATATAGAGGCTTCGCAAAAACCTTCTCATATTCCATCGGCGTATCAGATTTAATTTTTATGACTCCACCTTTATTATCCACATCTAAAACAACCTCGCCAATTTCGCCAATAATATTTTTCACAAAAATCGGCTCATAATGACGATTTATTGCAATTCTCCTCCATATAAAAGATACAACTCTTGTAATCAGATAGCCAGTTATTGGTGTTATTAAAAACATAGCCCATCTGATCCAACCTTCTAAAAAATAATAACATAGAATCCCACATAACCCAAATACCAATAAAAATTCTGAAAATAACAGCATGAAAGGAGCAGGAGTTATATCTTTTTCAACACTAGAATTTCCTAAATTTTTTGAATGAATATCCTTTTGTAAATAATCTTTATCAATATGATCAATATGTGTAGATTGAATATCATGACCTGAATGATCTATATGCACTCCATGATCGGCATGATCTATATGCACTCCATGATCGGCA
>CAZYEE010000013.1:0-14084 GCA_964646355.1 uncultured archaeon
AAATAATTTTCATATAATGAATTGAAAAATTAGGAGAAATGTTTGTTGTACGAAAATTTTTTATATCTAATTTCAATTATTTTTTACCTATGTCTTCTGGTGATGAAGTCGGGGTTATTTTCATTGTTTTTGTAATTATTGGTGCCATTGCATCCGTAGCTATTTCAATGAGTGCCTTTTACAAATCTGCAATTACTGGAGATCCTTCATATGTTCAAAATTCTTATTGGATAATAGGAATTACGTGGGCTGTTATTATAGTCATTATAGTAATAATTGCAATTGTTTTGGTGAAATCAAATGTATAACTTAGATATCCTTTTATATTGTTTAATATTTGATTTGTCTTTGATTTCTATTATGTGTTCTATTATGTTTACCCTTCATAACTATGATCTTTTCAATAATCACCTCTGCTGATCTCATATACTCTTCTTTTTTTTCTTTCTTTTTTTTAATTTTTATTCATTTTTTTCTGTCGAATAATTTAATTCATAAATTATAACGTGAAAAAAATAAATGAAAAATGAAAAATTAATATAAAATAGAATAATATTATAAATTAAAAAGGAATCAGAAAATTAATCAGAAAGATTAAAAATACATTGGAAGAAGTATATGCGTACAGTAATATCAGCTTCAAGGAGGACAGATATACCAGCATTTTATCTTGATTGGTTTTTAGAAAGAATCTATCAAGGTTATGTGTTAGTAAGAAATCCATTTTATCCTTCTCAGATTTCAAAAGTTTCTTTAAAAAAGTCAGATGTCCATTCTATAGTTTTTTGGTCAAAAGATTTTAGTTATTTCTTAAAAAAGTCAGATGAATTTGTTGATTATAATCTCTTTTTCATATTCACAATAAATTCAGAATCAATTTGGGAGCCCAATGTTGTGAAATTGGATAAAAGATTGGACCAATTAGAGAATTTAGTAGAGATATACGGCCCTGAATTTATCGAATACAGATTTGATCCTATTGTATTATGGTATCAAGATGATGAAATTACGGATAATTTGGGCAGCTTTTATGATATAATTGATAAAGTAAGTGAGTTGGGAATTAATAATTGTGTGATTAATTTCGTTGATTGGTATAGAAAAAGTGTATTAAGAGCAAAAAAGTATGGTCTTAGATATTATGATCCACCGTTAAAAGAAAAAATTGAAATAATCCGTCCATTGGCGTTATATTGTAAGAATCGTGGAATTAAAATGTACAGCTGCTGTAAACCTGAATTAACAGTAGTCGAAAATGTTTATCCCTCCAAATGTATTGATGGTGAAAAATTATCAAGATTATTTCATGAAAAATGCAGTACAGCAAAAGCATCCACAAGAGAGAATTGTGGCTGCACTAAAAGTAAAGATATAGGAGATTATAGAGAACAAATTTGTAAACATGCATGTATTTATTGTTATGCACATCCATTGATATAGTAAAAAGTTGATAGCATGTTAAATAAGAATTAAATGTAAATTATTTATTATATTTATATTCTTTTTTTCACACATTTAAATTTGTGATAAAAAAGATTTCTATTGGAAATGAATTTTTCCTAAAAATTTGTTATGCGTTTATTTTCTAATTACATGGATCTAGGATCTTAAAAAATTCCAATTTTCTAATTTTTTGAATTCTTATTTTTTTAATCTATTTGATTAATTGCTGTCTATATTTGTTATTTTACTATCTAAATGGCTTCAATTCCAACAGTATCGATAAATCTCTCATACTCATTGTCATTTTTAATAAAAACGCCAACATTTCCAACTTTGACCCGTTTTAAGCCAATTTTTTTAACTTCTTTATAAGTATTTAGAATTTCATCAATTGTAGGTGTTCTAAAATTTTTTAGCTTATATTCAGGAAAAAATGCTAGTATATGGAATGGAATATTCTCATCAATATCAACTATTAATCGAGCAATTTTTTTAAATTGATCTATTTCAACTAAATTTGGAATATATACTGTAAGTATTTCTAGCACGAATTTTCTATCAATAATTTTTTCAACTGATGACAAAACCGTTTTATTTGAAGTTCCGCAGAGTTTTTTATAGATTTTTTTATCATATGCCTTTATATCCAACCAAAATGAATCCAATCCTGAGCTCTGTAATAAATCTAAATTTGAAGTAGTTAGACCAAATCCATTAGTCTCTAATAGTATCCATAAATTTTTACATTTTTTCTTAATTTTTTTAGAAACCTCGCCATAAAATTCTGCTCGACATGCAATATCGCCACCTGTAAAGGCAACAATATTTCTAGCTGGTCCAAATCCTTGCGGACTTAATACAATTTTATCACTGGACAATTTATTTGGACATGATAAACTCCTAACTCCATATAATACACAATGCCCACAATGTCTGCATAAATCAGTGGCGGTATACATTAATGCACGATTTCTTGGTTCATAAACTGTCACTTGTTGTTCGTATTTTTTGCATATTTCAGCAATTTCATCTGTTGAATACCATTTTCCATTAAAATGTTTGCTGAACTCCCATGAATGACATTTCAAGCAGTTATGATTACAACCCGATTGATATATTGAAAAATAATCTTCTGGTCTTGATAGATGCATTGATTTTATCACTCTAAAAAATTGACCCTCCTCTCTTTTCAAAGTTGATAAACATGCGGGTAGCTTTTTATTTTCGAGTGTCGTGGTTAGGCATGCGCCCATTTCATAGCCTAATTTAATCATATTGCAAATAGATGATTGCTCAGAAAATTTCATCAATAATATATTTGTTATTTTTTGTTTATATCTATTGTTTATAACTTTAATATATAATTATGAAGGCGAGAATTATTTCAATAGAAATGCTCAGATTCAAAATAAAATTTATGTGAAAAATAGAATAATATTGAGCTAAATTCAAAAATACTAAAAACCACTAAAAAAATATGCAAATAATACTGAGAATAATCGTTTAAGATCAATTCAGATTAGTAATCGTCATTTTAAAATCTAATAAAGAACTATAGAACGATTCAAAAGTTTTCAATGTATTGGTTAATTGTTGTTTCACAAATATTCATAGAGTAATCTCCTGTTCTTCTAATACTCTCAATAATATAACTTATAGCGATCGCGGTAATACCTTCAGTGCCTACTGCAATACTATTTATTTCATCGCATAATTTGTGTAGTTTATTTATTGATTCAATGATTTTGTTAGCATTTTCGATGTTTTTATCAAACCAGACGCTAATACTATCTGAGAAAATATCCAGTGCCAATTGTCCTGCTTCTTTTATTTTATTAATTATACTCTCGTTTAAATTACTATCAATAATTACTGGAATATTTTTTGCTATATTTACAGCGTGATCACCTATACGCTCAATTATCCGACTTATTAGATAGAAAAAGTTAGCATCAACGGGTTCAACTCCTAACTCCTTAGCTATAACCGTGTTTCTGAGGATCAAATTACTCTGCCTCGCAACTGACCAATATAATCGATCCACTTCATCATCACGTTCAACAATTTCATTTGCTAACTCCTTATTTTTACTACTTAGAGCATTTAACGTATCTTCATGCATTGTTTTAACTTTAGAGAATAATCTCTTGATTGTATTCTCAAAGGGCATTTCACTGGGATTTATTAAATCTTTAATTTGTATCATCTGGTTATCTTCGTCCATTATTTCGAGTCCAATAGCATCATAAACAAATTTTTTGACACTCGATTTTAGTTCTGGCTTGATTCGTATTTTTGAACTTACAATTATGCTAGAGTAGCCCATCATATAAGCTCCGATTAGTAATCGAAATAAATAGGATGGATCACTTATTTTATCAAGATCAAAACTTTTTTCCTTATATTTATGATTTTTAATGTTTTTAGGAGTTATTAATATAGTATCATCAGGCTGTATAATCATTCCAAGCGTATCCTTCGGTCGAATATTATTCCGATTTATCCATTCTTTCGGTAAAGTAATTACAAATGAAGATCCACCTGTAATCTGAACTTTTCTCTGTTCCATAAATTATAACCTTTAATTAATTCATTAAATATAAAAAAATATTATCAATATTACAAAGAGTATTTACTAAATTTTTTAAATAAACACTATATTTTTCTATATATATTATTCCAATTTCTATATATAAATCATTTGTTACTATATAGTCTATATAATTGTATATTTAATCTATATTTCAATTTAGAAATATTTTTAATTCTCAATATTTGATTCGTTATAGAAATTATAAAAAGTGTATATAAAACAAAAATAATGATTATAAAATAAAAATCATGAGCAGATTAAAAAGATGAATGACTTATATCAAATCCTATATATTCATAATAAAAAATAAAGAAATATAACTAAGAATAATGTTTAATATTTATATAATAATCAATGATCTAAAATGATAACCTTAAGAATTACAAAAATTATAAATACATTTAATCATATACATGTTAATTCATTAATTTTAATAAATTCGTATAAAAATCGTGTTAATATTTGTGTTTTCAACTCAAATTAACGTATTTTAAATAAATCAATTAGATAATGAAAAATGACACTTCAGAACAAAAATAAAGAGGAAACTGGCAAACATAAAAGATATCTTAAAATTATTCTTTTAATAGCTTGTCTTTTTGCAGGAATTGCTATTGGTTTTTTAATAGGTTTTATTACGGGTTATGCTTATTCAGTAATTGGGTAATTTAAGAAAAGTGAGATCTGATGAGTATTAAACGAAGAAAAAAAAGAAAATTAACTGCATTCTTTCTTATTTTCCTATTTGGATTTGGTTTGGGTATACCTATTGGATTATATTATGGAAGCGCAGAAAAAGCCGATGTAACAATTACTATGATCTATGGTTCTGAAAAAAGAGCATGGATCGAATCATTAGTTTCTGATTTTATTAGCTGGTATTCAGCCAGAAATGGTGGAGAAACAATCTCAGTCAATTTTAGACCTATGGGCTCGCGTGAGATGTGTATTTCAACCATTACTGGAGAAATAAGACCAGTAATTCTGAGCCCAGCCTCCAGTATTTGGCTTTATTATTTAAATAATGAATGGAATGACATTTTTGGTAAAAATATCATAAATTTATCAAATAAAGAAGAATTTATAAGAGTGATATATTCACCAGTGATTATTGGAACTTGGAGCGATTTTAATGCAACTTATAAAATTACTAGTTTTGATGATTTACATGATGTAGCTGTTAAATCTTTTAATTTACACTGGTCTCATACAGATCCAAGACTATCAAATTCAGGGTTTATGGGCGTAGTCATGGAAGTCGCCTCATTCTTTAAGAAAAATACCTCCGAGCTTGTATTAAATGATCTACTAAATGAAAGCTTAAAAAATTGGATGCGTGGCTTAGAAGAAGAGGTTGAATTTTATGGAAAAAGTACAGGATTTTTAGCCCAACGAGCTATGGATCAATTTTTAGATGTTTTTATTGTATATGAGAATTTGATAATAAACATAAATAATGGTGTAAAAGATAGAAAAGCTATTGCGATATATCCAAAGGATGGTACATTATTATCGGATCATCCATTCTGCATTTTAAAAGGTGATTGGGTCTCGCAAAAACAATATGAAGCAGCAAAACAATTTTTAGAATATCTTCAATTAAATTCTACAATTGAGAAAGCTTTTCAATATGGTTTCAGACCCTATAACCCAAATATTCTGAAAAATTCTACATATAATAATACATTCAATTCTGTATTTATCCCCGAAAATGGGCTCCAGCACAATATTGATGTTCCAATTTATGATCCCAATATTCAGCATGATGTTTTTAAATATTTACCTGATTTGTGGCTTATTACTAAGGCAAAATAAAACAAATAATGGGAAAAGAATGATTGAAATTCAGAGAAAATTTGATAAATTATTATCAACTAAGAAATCGAGAATTCTTGCAGATTCTATTAGTTTATCTATATTTCTTGTGATAATTATTATACCAATTCTCTATATTTTTACATATGTTTTTCAGGAATGGAATCAAATTTCATTTTGGATTTTTAATAACCCTGTTTCTGGTTCTACACGTTTTGTAGATATGGGTACTGCACTATTAAGATCGTTAATGATTTCTGCGATAACAGTAGTCGTAGATATATTAATAGGACTTCCAATGGCAATAATACTTGCAAAATATGAATTTAAAGGTAAGAAAATATTGGATACATTAGTGGACTTACCGATGGCAGTTCCTACTGCGGCTCTGGGATTTTCAATCCTCCTATTTTGGGGTTCTAATACAGGAATCGCTTGGATATTTGGACTAGATGAAGGTCTTATCACACCAGGGGTATTGATGATAATCCTCACGCATATTGTATTTACATATCCGTATATTACAAGAAATATTAAAGTTATTTTAATGAATTTAGACGAGACATTAGAGAAAGCAGCTCAAAGTCTTGGTGCACAGAAATTTACGGTATTTAGAACAATTACAGCACCATTAATAAAAGAAGGATTAATAGCTGGAGCAATTTTAGCTTTTACTAGAAGTTTGGGTGAAACAGGTGCAACTCTTATTGTTTATGGAGTTTCAGAAACTGCGCCTATTCAAATAGTTTCGTTAAAAAGTCAAGCATTATTCGGTCCAGCTGCCTTCTTAGCCATGATTTTGGTGATAATTGCTATTTTCCTTTTAATACTTATCAAGACAATTACTAGAAAAGTTGGACTTCCTGTATATAGAATATTTGTAAATACCGAACGATTTCTTTCAAAAAAGACATTTAAATGGTTTAGAGATGGATTTACAGTGGTCTTTTTTGGGTCTATTATATTGATTCCAGCGCTTTATAGCTTAACATACTTATTTATGAATCTAACAGGGCCAAATGGTGCAATAAACCAGGTTTTTTATCAAGCGGATAACAAATGGGCGTCATTATGGGTAAGTTTGATTAATTCACTTTCAATTGCAGCAATATCAACAATTGTTAATATCGTATTAGGACTAGCAATGGCAATTATTATCGTTAGAAGAAAATGGGGTAAATTTAACGCAATATTAGATACTCTAGTAGATTTACCACTGGCAATACCCTCATCAGCACTCGGATTTTCAATATTTCTATTTTGGGGCACCTTGGGCCCATTCAAATCAATTGGCGGATTATTAACACCAGGATATTTCTTGATAGTTATAGTTCATGTAGTATTTACATTTCCCTATATGACAAGAGTTCTTATTGCCAGTTTAGAGGGAATAGAACCTGGATATGAAGAAGCTTCTAGGACTTTGGGTGCAACCAGTTTTACTACTTTTAGAAGAGTTACTTTACCATTATTAAGAAATGCGTTGCTAGCTGGTTCGATTATGGTCTTTACAAGAAGTTTGGGTGAAACTGGAGCTACATTTGTGGTTATGGGTCTTGTAAGAACAATTCCTGTAACAATAGTAGATTGGGTAGAATCGATAGATCTACCCGCAGCCGCTTTTGCCAGCTTTATTTTGATTATATTATCATTCGTATTGATATTAATATTAAGATATATTACTGGAAAAGAAAAACTATTGAAAATCAGGACCTGATAAATAAAAGGTATTGACGATGGTAGACATCATTTTAAAAAATATTAAAAAAAGTTTCGGGAATGTCCAAGCAGTTAGAGGTGTTAGCCTAAAAGTATATGATGGTGAATATCTAACATTATTGGGTCCTAGTGGATGTGGTAAAACTACTACTTTAAGGATAATTGCTGGGCTTGAGAAGGCAGATTCAGGGGAATTATATTTTGGAGATAAGAAAATCGATTTTGAAATAACTCCTGAAGAACGCAATATAGGGATGGTATTTCAACACTTTGAAATATTTCCATTTTTAGATGTCTGGGATAATATTAGCTATCCTTGTAAAGTAAAAGGTTTAAATCCAAAAGAAACAGAAGAAATAGTAACTAAATATATAAAATTAGTAAATCTTGAAAAATATGTTGATAAATTTCCTTATGAGCTAACTGCACCCCAACTTCAAAGGGTTGGTATTGCTCGGGCTCTAGCCACCGGCGCAAAAATTCTTCTATTAGATGAACCATTGGGCGCATTAGATCAAAGGTATAGAGATGAATTTAGAATCGAAATGAGGAAACTCGTCAAGAAATTGGGCATAACTGCAATCCATGTGACACATGACCAAGATGAAGCAATGATGATAAGTGATAGGATAGCTGTTATGAGACAAGGAAGAATATTACAAGTAGGAACTCCAGGAGATTTATATATCCGTCCAAACTCAATTTTCGTAGCAAACTTTATAGGTGAATCTAATTTTTTTGACGGTGAAGTAATTTCAATTAAAGATTACACGCGTGTCCGACTTCATGGTGGCGGACCGATTATCTATTCAACAAATAAAAAATTCAATAGAAGAGATAGAGTTATCGGGTCTATTAGAAAAGAATTTGTTCGATTAAAAGAATATAACGAAGAAAATAAAGTAAAGGACCATCAATTAGTAAAAGGGACTATTAGTCACATAGCATTTCTTGGCTCGCACTTGAGAGTAAAAGTCCAACTTAAAAATGGAGATATCGTAGAAGCAAGAGTACCTTATCCTCCTAAATTTGAATTAAAAGAAGGAAATAAAATCTATTTAAAAATGCATCCAGAAAATATTTTGCTATTTCCATATCCAAAAGATCTGGATTATGAATTAGCACTTGAATAATTCTTCTAAAGGTATTAAAAATGCCAGATGTTATACTTAAAGATATTTCCTATAGTAATACTATTCAGAACATCAATCTCCATATAAAAAATGGAGAATATTTGACTATCTGTGGCCCTACTGGCGCTGGAAAAAGCACAATTCTTAAAATAATTGCTGGACTTATTAAACCTGATAAAGGGCGAATATATTTTGACGGTGTTGACATCACTAATAAAGACCCCGAAGATAGAGGGATCGGGATGGTCTTTGAACACTCTACATACGCATTATTTCCTCATATGAATGTTGAAAAAAATGTAGGATACAGTCCTCGTGTTAAAGAAGGTAAAACACTCAAAGAATCCAGACAAATTATAAAATACATGTTGGAATTGGTCCTATTACAAGATCGACCTGATGCATATCCTCGCGAATTAAGCGGCGGAATGAAGCAACGTGTTGCATTAGCTCGTGCACTTATGGCAAGTTCAACAACTAACTTGATACTCCTAGATGAGCCGCTTTCAGCACTAGACGCAAAAATTAGATTGGCATTAAGATTTGAACTGATGAATTTAGTCAGACGATTGGGAATTACTTGTATTCATGTTACACAAGATACTGAAGAAGCATTGATGGTCTCAGATCGGATCGCAATTATAAATAAAGGTAGAATTATACAAGTTGGTACACCTAGAGAAATATACGAAACGCCAAAAAACCTATTTGTCTGTAGATTTATTAGCAGTAGCAATTTTTTGGTGGGTGAAATTGAGGAAATTAATCAATCTGGATCTGTCGTTCGTCTGGAGGACGGAAATAAAATTCTTGTCTCAGATAAGACCTATGATATTGGCACTAAAGTGGTAGTGGCAATCAGATCTGAAAATATCAAAATTAAAAAGGGAATAGATAAGGAAATTCAAAATGGGTTAGCTGGTAAAATTGAAACTTCGAAATTCGTTTCCGGTAATAGTATTGAAGAAATCCGATTAAATTCAGGAAATTTATTCATTTCAAAGAAACCCACAACTAAGTATTGGTTTGATCCTGGTGAAATAGTTACAATCTACTTTAATCCAGATCGAACTTTAGTATTTCCATTTCCAAAAGAAGGCCTGGAACAAGCATTGGACATCGTGTAAAGCACGATACCTCGTGTAAATGTTAAATACGTATCATCGGTTCTAAAACATTTTAATATTTTTATAAGGCGTAAATTGATTTATAGATGGAAGAAATAGAATAGAAGAAATTATTGAAGAAATATATATAACCTATTTTCACATTATTACTATTATTTAATTAATCTTTTAATTAATCTCTAAATGTGATTGGGTTTGAATAGATTATTGGACTTTTTTGGTGCAAGAAAAGAAGACGAAATAGTAAAATTAACGAGAGAGCATGCAATTAAAGTTTATGACACAGTTCATGAACTAGAATATGCCTTAAAACAATTTTGTAATAATGATCTTGATGAAGCAAAAAAGACTATTAAAAGAATCAATGAAATTGAAAATGAGGCAGATAAAATTCGACGAAAATTAATGCTTAAACTCTCAAAAAGTATGCTCCCATCTAATATTAGAGAAAATCTGGCACATCTTGTTAAAAATCTCGATAGATTGGCCAATTGCGCTAATGGTGCTGCACGTAGATTATCAATATTAAAAACAGATATGATTTCTTTAATTTGTGAGGACCTGAAAATCATGCTGGACGATGCCAAGGAATGTGCGTTGCTCTTAAAAAATATGTTATTAAACCCTACCAATCTTAGTAAAGAAAAATTACTAAAAGAAATCGAAAAAATCAATAAACAAGAACATGTCGTTGATATAGACCATTTGAAATTAAGAAAAAAGTTACAATCCATTGACCTTCAGGTTAATCCTTTTGTTGCAATTACCATCCATAATCTAATTGAATTTATAGAATCTATTGCGGATTCGGCAGAAGATACAGCTGACTTTCTTAGAATAGTCTATTTAAGAGATTAAATTTAAAATAACTGATATACTATTTTAAATTTTAATTTCAAACAATTTCTAATTTTAAACAATTTCTAGTTTTAAACAACTTAATTTTAGAAACTTAATTTTAGATCGATTTATTTCTCCTTAAATTTTTTCTTGTCTGAATAATTTAAAACTAATAATTATCACTTAAAATTCTAATAATTCTCGGATGAATATATTCACAAATAGACCTATTAGATCCTCCATGAGTATTAATAAGATAATGTCCATCACATATCCTTTCAGCACTATTTTTCACTAATTTTACCAACTCTAAGAAAAAGTCTCTTGACAAGCCTCTATTCCCGTAATCTCCAATTGCAGTATCGTGCCCAAGTAGATGAATAATCAAATCAGGTTTAAATTTTTCAGCTCTTTTAATAAATTCTTGCTCGACTTTCGATAAATATTGTTCATCGGAAGTAGAGTATCCCGAGTCAACACAAATTTTAGTTCCCTCATCTTCTATAACATTCATGCTACAAAAACATACATGTAGAACATTATGTTTACCGAAAGTCACTGCCCTTGTACCATTTCCATGATGTGAATCGGTATCTAAAATAGCAAGTTTTACATTATCGAAAATTGATTCTAGATGGGCGAGGATACCACCACAAACTGATGCATAAGTACCACCCCACCCATAATCCGGCTCAGCATGATGGCCAGCAGCTACTCCAAAACATAATGCATTCTTAAATTCGCCTTTCAAAATCCTTTCAGCAGCATCAGCACAGCCCCCAACCGTATATCTAGCCCCCATATAATCCCAGCGTTTTTTCAATCTCTCAAAATAATCTCTGGTATGAACTTTTAATAGCAACTCTTCAGAAGCTAGAGGCGGCTCGATAAGGCGTACATTTTTAAGTTTTAATTCTTCCTCCATAATTCCTGGAAAGTTTTGAAATTTATTATTTATGATATCCCAAATTTTTTTATTAAATAACTCATGAAAATATACTGCTGTAATATTTGGGCCCATATTGACCATCATTTAATGTTTTATTTTTTATAAAATATCATGCTTTTTAAAATTTTTCTCTTATTAAATTTAATTCATAAGAATCTATTTTAAGAATTTCCCAAATAATTAGATAAATTGAATATTTTTTGGTAACCTTCAAATGTATTTAAAATTTATTAGCTTTTAAATTTGATAAAAAAGGCTCTCTTTTAATAATTTTTAAAAATAATTCTAATCATAATTTAAAGGATTATAAAATTTTAAAGATCATAAAATTAAAGGTTGCTTAAAAATGAACCAAATTAGCTCTAAATGTTTTGAAATTAAGTTTAATGATGATAATTTAATAAAAAACATTTCTACAAACTGGATGAACACCGATTTTATTCCTTCAATAGATATAGAGGAATCATTAAGTGTTAATATTGATGGTAAGAACTATAATAAATTTGAAGCTATATCTACCAGTCCAAAAATACAATCTCAATACGATAATTGTATAATTGAAAGGATAGTAAAAGAGCATGATGTTTTCCCAGCTCCAGAAATTATTCTGAAAATAAAGAATAATGATCATAAAAAGCATAAAGTAAAATTAAAATGGTCTCTTAAAGCTTTACATGATTATACACAAATTTTTGAGAAATTAGACGAAGTTTATACAGAATATGATCAATATTATCTATTTTTCATTAAATTGCCTGAATTTATTATAAGAAATGAAATTAAATCTTCAGAATTTCAATTGGAAAAAGAATTAGGACCAAATGAGGAAAAAGAAATTCATATAAATATGTTCTTTTCAAGAAGTTTTATAGATTCATTAAATTTTTCCGGTATTGGATTCTTGATTGATAAGGAAGATAAGGAGGGTGCAATCGCTGCTATTGGATGCAACATATTTGGTAAAATAAAGACCAATAATAATACATTTCCGATTCATTCTCTCTATTCTCCGATTTTTTGGACCGATAAAAGCGATATTCCAAGTTTTGAAACATTTCTTGATATATTAGAAAAATCACCAATAAAGGTTTTATTTACTTTTGAGAACATAAATGAAACATTAAAAAATAAAATCGAGAAATTAGGAATAGAAATTAAAGTAGTCAAACAATATTATAAATGTAAGACGATTGATTTACAATTAGCAATTGATGAATTATACGATCGAAAACCTTATTTTATGGAAATAATGGTTTTACCTGATAATGACTTTGTTAATATTAGTTGCGCTCCAATTATTGGGAGACTTAACTCGAGAATCATCCTAAATAAACCCAAGTATATGGATGTTATTCAAAAAATAAAACCTCAGTTAATTACACTAATGGGTGATTATACAGAAATCCCTAAAAATTATGAAAAAAAATTTAGTAAAAAATTTCAGGTCGTTAGATTAGCATATCCAATAAAAGAACGAGTAGTACTTCTACAAATGTTGTTTCTTACACGCTATATTGTTAATAAGATTTTATTACGCGAATATCTCGATCCAGATGATTCTGAATATGAATTATTCATGGAAAAATTACAAATTACAAAAGATGAACTGATTGATAAATTTCTAAAAACATTTACAACTCTTACTTATGAACAATTACACCTTATTGAAGCTACTGTAAATGGCCCACAATCAGTAATACTTTCGACTATTTCGGAAAATAACTGGCATAATGCTATAATCGGTGCAAATTATTCTAATAGTAAAAATACAGTATGTTATATTATAGAAGATAATACTAATGATGAAAAAAAGACAATAGGCAAACTTCTAGAGAGAATAGATGAAAACTTAATGGATAATAAAAAATTAATTTCCTATTTTACCTATCTAGGTAAAATTTTAACCAAGAATATCCCCAGAATTGTGCTAGATTTTGCTCAATATCTCATTTTATTTCCTGTAGATTATAATGTCCCTTTTGAATTGATTTTTTATGAGGGAAGATTTGGTCCAGAATCAATTAGTACAAAATATAATATCGGTAGAATTGTCGGAGATGATATATATGATACAAGTTTTTTAGCAACTTCCTCGATAATTTTTTCATTAAAGGGGCATAAACTATCTAAAGCATTAATAGTAGCAGATCCTAGAGGAGACCTGGAATTTTCACGAGAGGAATCTACTGGTGTCGCATTATTTTTTGATATTCACAAAATACCATATACATTTTTGTCCGGAAGCCCAGTTATAGAGGAAGCCAAAAGATCTAGAAAAAGAGTAGAAAAAAAGTTCGGCATTAAATTTGATTTAGACAAATTCAAGGATTTAAAGAAACCTGTAAAGGAACTTTTATTAGACAAATTAAAAGATGTTAATCTAGTCCATTTTACAGGACATGGCGGAATCGATGACGAAGAGGGCCCATTCTTGGTACTCTACGACGATATTTTAACCATCAACG
>CAZYEE010000013.1:14094-15930 GCA_964646355.1 uncultured archaeon
CAACGATATCCCAAAAAAATTAGATGGAAATCCTCTTATTTTTGCAAACGCATGCCTTGCAGGTCTATCAGTAAATTATACAGGAAATGTTAGCTTAGCCAGTAAATTTATTGAAAAAGGTGCAATTGGATATATCGGGGCGTTATGGAGGGTATCGGATATAGTCGGTGATTTAATTGGATTATTATTCTACGATTATTTAACCTTAGTTCCAATTGGAGATATATTACGCATATTAAAAGAAACTTTCATTTCCATAATTAGTGATGATTATACTCCACTTGCCTTTATCCTATCTGGAGATCCTAGCATCCATTTTGGAGACCCTTTTTATAAAGGAATAGAAGCTTTCTATTATTTTAGAAATTTGAATCTTAATTTGAACGCTGGACAATTAAAAAAGAGTAAAGAATATTTTAATAGGACAATTAGAGCATTTGAAATTTTTAAAAGAGAAATGCAAGAAAGAAGTAAAATAAGACCTGAATACTCCATCTTGTACAACTTTCGTATCTTAAACTTTGAAGCATTATTATTATCACTTGAATGCAACATGAATAATATAACAACTTCAATTGAAATGATGAAAGCCTTTATTACCGGCGATGCTGATTTCTATAAAATAATAGGTGAAAACGTGATTAACAACTCTAAAAAATTAAAAAATTCCGCTTATATTTCGGTGGATGAAGGAAATAAACTATCATTTTTAATAATGTCAAAATACTTGAAACAGTTAGGACTTCTTTACCTATGTATTTACGAATTCTTTAAAGAAAATTATGATGAAGCATATGATCTAATTATCAAAAACATGAAGTTCTGGTATAAATCTGTTAATAAATTAGATAAAATGTGGGAAAAGTTAGAAACTGGATTTGCACCTATTGATATTATCGATACCCAACTAGATGCTATGGGATTCTTAATTATAGCCTGGAATAATATGATCGAAGGAATGAAAAATTATACTACAAATCCCGATATAAATATCATTTCTAAAACTTTTGACAAAGCACTGGAAAATTTCACAAGAGTTATAGAATGTAATGATAGGACTCTTAGTGGTCTCGCTTTGAATTTTACAAACTTTTTCCTTATTCATTACGGTACAATATTTTTACTTGCAAAAGAATATGAAAAAACAAAAGAATCATTTGAAATTTTAATAGACATTTGTGAAAATCAACTAGATGCTATAATCAGTTTAATGCAAACTCATAGCGAAGAATTTGTCCATGAACTTGAAAGATTAAAAATCGAATCTCAATCAAAAGAATCATTTATCCTAGCCAGCAAAGGATTCCTAGCTGCTAATGAATACTTCAAGAATAAAAATATTGATGATAAAAATAAAGCACTTAAGCTCTTAGACCAAGCAATAAGTTCAACACCCAATATCTACATGAAAAATAAATGGATTGAAATAAGAAATGGCTTATAAATAATTCAACTTTTAGCCTCTTATTTTTTAAATAAATTTTAATCCTAAATAAAATAACTTTCAATCTAAAAAATATGTCAATAAAATTAGGATCAAGAAAACAATTCATAAATTTCCGGATAATGTATAATAATGATTTCATCATAAATAAGCTTTTAAAAATATATAGACCCTATTATATTAAGAAATAAAATATCAATAAGTATAATTTAAATCGAAAAAATCTTAGTATTGAAAAATTTATTGTTAATACTAAAATTCAAGAATTTATCAATAGCAAATTTCAGGATATAAAATGAAATTAATGCATTATTTAAAAAAAAATAAGATAAGTACCGTATTAATCGGTGTATTCATTGTCTGGGTTATTTTCTTAATATATTTTTTAATCA
>CAZYEE010000013.1:15940-26130 GCA_964646355.1 uncultured archaeon
TTGAATTCAATTCAAGAAATAATCCTCAATTTATTGAAGCTATATCGCAAGTGAATGTTTCATCAGAATACAAACTGGAAATACCGATTTTGAGATATTTGATTGAACCTATAATTGGATTAACTTTTATTTTAGCAGATGTACAATTTGGGTTATTATTAGGAGTCATTATTATCTATTTAATTTTTCGAATCTCTTGTTTAATATTAAATAGGACTATATTAAAGGATAGCAAAAAACACAGAATTTTATTTATTTTTGTTGAAAATACAATGAATTTCTTTTTAATTTCAATGCTAATAAATTTATTATTAATATCAATAATTTTTATAATTGGATATATCACATATGGATTCCTTTTTCTAAACCAT
This sequence comes from uncultured archaeon, assembly GCA_964646355.1. Taxonomy (GTDB): domain Archaea; phylum Asgardarchaeota; class Lokiarchaeia; order Helarchaeales; family HEL-GB-B; genus HEL-GB-B. Next base: position 16,312 of record CAZYEE010000013.1, read on the forward strand.
AACTGGCAGATAATCTTACAATGGTCAATTTTTTTCCAAATTTGTCTATTAAGTGCTAAAGTCATTTATAATTTTTTCATATTTTATCATCCGAAAAAGACGTTAAAAAGTAAAAAAATAAAGAAGTTTAAGGATGTTAGGAAAAATAATGAAAAAATAAAATGGAAATGGATTAAATACATAAAAATTGGGCTCAGAGAATTTAAATTTCTTATTGTTGTAATCCTCTTTTTTATAGTAATATTGGTGAGTCTACTTGGAACGCCATTTCCGACCAGTAAGATTACTGCACTTAATTTAAAGGATGATGAAATATTAATCGATTTTCATGTTCATACTACGATGTCTGATGGATTTCTAACACCAGAGGAACGAGTAGAATGGTATATAAGACAAGGACTTCATGGTGCTGCTTTTACAGACCACCAGAATACACGAGGCGCCCAGAGAGCTCTTAATTACGTGAAAAATAAGGGTTATGATTTTATAGTGATTATTGGTCAAGAATATACCTGCACAAATCCGCCAATTCATTTGAATATTTATGGAATAGAAGAAGATATAACACCTATTGAATACGAAGGTGATCCTTATAGTCCGAACTGCATGAATACAAGTGATATGATTAAATATGTAAAAAATAAAGGAGGATATGTAATTGTTAATCATTATTATGCAGCTGATGACCCGGCAATGCCTTTTAACTACACGCAATTAATGCTATGGGGAGTGGATGGATTTGAAGTGGCAAATTCAGGGCATCCATATCCTGATGAGATAAGACAATTTTGTATTGCAAATAATCTTATAATGTTGAGCAATACGGACGAACATACAAACAGAGAACTGGTCGCATTCACTAAAATTAAATTAGCTGACCCAAATAATAGGAGTACTGCTGCTATATTTGAAGCATTACGAAACACCTCAAATTATGAAACTATATACATAGAAAAATACTCAAATAAAATAGTTACCGATCCAGATTCTTGGGGTCTATTCAATTTTATTGGATATATATTAAACTATTTTAATAATCTTGATGTATTTCAAATAATTTCATGGATTATATGGTCAATAATTCTATTAGCCATTTCACTTGGATTAATACATTCAATTAAAAAACTCGATTTGAAAAAATTAACTGGAAAAATACAGGAACCAAGGTCAAAAGTAGTATAAGTATATAAAAAATGATATAGGCATCTATTTTAGTTTATGCCATTTTTTTTAAATATGTTTTTTTGGCAATTAAGGCGGCTCCAAGTGCGCCAATGATTTGAGGATCGACGGGAAGTTTCTTGAATTTGATTCCGATCAATTTTTCCATGTTATGAACCACACCTATGTTTTTAGCCACTCCACCAGTTATAGAAACGTCCTCCTCTATTCCGACTTTTTCAGCCAGATTGATCACCCTCTCGGCCATTGCCTTATTGATACCTGCTGCAAGGTCTGGTTTTTTAATGCCTTCTCCTAAAAGTGAGATTACTTCGAATTGAGCATATAACGAACATTTACTTTGAAGGGAAACCGGGGATTTTGATTTAAGTGAAATCGGTCCCAATTTTTCAAGTGGAATATTAAGGGTTTCAGACATTAATTCCAGGTATCTACCAGTACCTGCTGCACATTTTTCGTTCATAATAAAGTTTTTAAGATTTCCTTTATCATCCAGACGTATTACTTTACAATCTTGTCCTCCGATATCAATAACAGTTCTTAAAGTTGGAAGAACATGATGGGCACCGGTGCCATGACATGTAATCTCACTAATTGTATCATTAGCAAAAGGTATTTTGCGTCGTCCATATCCAGTTCCTATGCAATATGTTATTTCATTGAGATCATTAATTCCAACTTCAGGCAATGCAAGACTCAGCAGTGATTTTACAGTTTCAAGGGGAGTTTTTCTAACATAAATAATTTTTTGAGTGAGAATCTCATCATTATCTGAAATTATAACGACCTTTCCTGTTAAGGAACCAATATCAATACCTAAGAATCGATTCAATTTTTAAAACTCCTTGAAAATTTTATTAAAATATTTAAAATTATTTTAGACTTAAAGTTCACTTGCATAAAGGGCAGCTCCATAAGCTGTAATAAATATCGGGTTAATGGGTAGCTTTTTAAGTTCAAAATTTAGTCTTTCTTCTAATTTCAATTGAATTTGTTCATTATTAGCGACTCCACCGCATAAGACGATATCTTTTTCCATATTAATTCTTTTTAATAAAGAGTAAGTTCGGCTTGCAATAGAATTTGAAACTCCAGCTGCAATATCAAGTTCATTTTTTCCTTCATTAACCAGATAAATTACCTCGCTTTCTGCAAAAATACTACATTGGCTTGTAATTGTTAAAGGATTTTTAGATAATTTTGCTTTTGCACCTAATTCAGATATATCCATTTCAAGTGCTTTTGCAACCAATTCGAGGAAAATGCCGGATCCAGAAGCACATTTATCATTAACAACATAATCTATTACCCTTCCTTTTGAATTAATTTTTATTGCCTTGTTTGTTAGTGCTCCAAGATCAACAACAGTTCTAATAGATGGAATAAATTTTAGAGCCCCTTTTGCAATACATTTAATTTCTGACCCTTCCTCATTGTTAAAGGGAACTTTTTTGCGATTTCTGCCTACTGAGACAATTTTTGATACATTCTTCAGCTTAATTTTTGAAGTAGAGAGTGCAGCGTCTACAACTTTTTTAGAGGCGTCTTTCGGTGAACCTTCTATAGAAGTGATTGCTGTACTTAAAATCTCATTATTTTTTTGGTCATCAATTACAACGCATTTACAATAACAAGAGCCAACATCTAATCCAACATAATAAGCCATTAAAATCACCTGTTTATAATCAAATTATTATAGCATGGTTTTAACAAATTCAGAAATTTCGTGCTTGATAGTTTCAATAGAGGTGAACCGTTTATCACCAACATCTAATTCAACATTACACATTGGAATGCCTTCTTCACGTAATGCTTCTTTAAGAAGTTGTGTTATAGCACTAAGTTGTTTACATCCTATGTGTTCAGTTAAAATTGCAATATCGGCATCGAATTCTTTAAAAGCCCAGATATAATCATCAATTAGCGGATCAAAATAGCTCTGTGTACCCCTAACCATTGGACATTCCAGCCATTTTTTAGCAAGTCCTAATAACATTGAGTCAACATCTTTGGTCGGTAAAACAGGGTCAAAATAAAAATTATTAAAAATATCAAGTATTTGGCTCATTCCAAGGACTCTATCAAGCCATTCATAAAAAGCGAAATCAAAAAATATAGACATATAGGGCCATATTGATCTAAATTTTTCCTTACCTGGTCTACCTTTATGGTTTTTTACTCTATTTTTTGCAATTTCATATATTTCTTTCAATATTTTAGCGTACTGAGGCTTTCCTGAAAGAAATGCTTCTGTAGCTGTTATTATTGGATTGGTCATTGATTCTAGAGGGCATGGTTTAAGTTTTCTCAATTGATTAATTTCCAGTAAATATTCATGCGCTTTATTACTTGTTTCAATAGCCTTTTTAAGTAAAGAATAATCTGGCTCAATTCCTATAATTTGTCCAATTTCAATAAGTGCTTTCTCAAGTTCATTAGCATAATATTCAAACGCATTTTCATCGCGAGGGTATGGCATATCGATTATTACAAGAGGAGTCTTTCCTATCTGAGCATAATATGGATAACTACTTATACCATTATCACAAGGACCTGTAATTGTTGCAATTACATCAAACTTTAGAACTCCTTCTTTAAACATTCCCATTAGTCCTTTTATTGCCGAACATGTGTGATATGGATGCCCCCAAGCATTCATTATGTCATAAAAGTAAAGAACTGTATCTGGCATAAGAGCTGAATAGATATAAGGCATACCCTCAAAGGAAACAGTTGCAACTTCTCCAAAACATTGAAGTAATTCGCCTGGAAATCCAAAATGATGTCCAATAACAGGACAACCATTTTCTGCACGTTGTATAACTTCCTCAAAATGTTCAGAAATATTTCTTAGAAAGCATTTCAATACTAGCATTTCGTTTTCTGCTACGACACGTTCAACAAGGTCCAATGTTAATTTACAAGCATCGTTAATTATTTCTATTGCTTTAACTTTAGAACTCATAATTATCGACCTATTACATTCCAATTTTAAGGTATTACAACTTATTTAATAAATTTAGAATTTAAATCGAGGATATTAGAATATTACAATTAATATTATTGAGTATTAACTAACTAAAATTTGTTCAATAAAAGCTTCTGCACGTGTTTTGAATCGTGCTATATCGCTCATTAAATATTCTCTATCTAGGCTTAGTACTGGTATATTCATTTCCTCCAGTTCATGCATAAACAACATATTATCAACACCATGAAGGTCGCAGAATTCCATTCGTTCTAGAATGACTCCATCAACTTTAGCATCCTTAATTTGTTTTAGGATAAAATCTAATCGTTGTTGATGTTGATCCATCATTCTAGGACATGAAATTTTATTATAATAGGTATTTACAATATCATTTAATGGATCATTGGTGCTACTACTCGGATTCCAAAAGTACCTTACGCTATAACATAGGGAATCAGCTACTATTAAACCACCAACATCCTCAAAAATTCTATAAAAATCAGGATTATCAATATAACTTCCAGCAAGTAAAAAGCGTGCTCTATAATCCTTTATGCCTTCATTATCCTTTAATAGATCAAGGATTTTTCTTAATTCTGTATTACAATGTTCTTTGGGAGCCGAAAAATTAGATGTCATTATTTTACAAAAATCGCTACCTGTTAATTTTGGTGTATCTAAAGTTCTTAGAGTATATATCTCTTTTAAGAGTTTCTTATTTTCATTGAAAATGTCAATCGATTCCTTTAATTTCTCTTCATCGAATTCACAGTTCTGATCTTTTTCAATATTTTTTATAAACTGACTAAATTCGCCTTTTAACCATTGCTGACCTGATTCTGTAATAATGTGTGGAATAGATAAAAAATAAAGAGGTATTTTCTTATCTTTTACAATTTTATGTTTCCAGATATCATATTGTCTTCTAGTATGATCACAAGAATTACTAAATACCATTCCATCCAAGAAATTATACTTTCCTTCCATGACTAAATTGAGGGTACATCTTACAAAACTACAATTAAAATGTGATAGTATTGAATCAGCAAGTGCGGTATCCTTGCAGCCAGTTCCCCTAATTCTGAATGATAATATATCCATTGAATGCAGAATTTCTTCTGGAATATATGAGCAATAATAACCGTATACCTTCTTGTTATCTTTTTTCCACTGTTCAATATATTTATTTATAAGTGTTTGTGATAATTTAATAAATTCTAGGTCTTCCAGATTCATTTTTTTTCTCCTATTTATTAAAATTATTTATAATATCAGTAGTTTAAGTAAGCAAATTGTTTTTCTAAAAAATATGGTAAATTATAATATCTCATCTAAAAGTTGAACAATATCTAAAAATTTAATATTTGCCTTACTATTATTTATTGCATCTTCCAGATTTGTTTTACAAAAGGGGCAAGCACTTATTAAAAATTCAGCTCCTGTTTCTTCCGCTTCCTTCACGCGCTCTATTGCTATTTCTACTGCCCAATCTTTGTATCCTGATTTAACACCACCTCCAGCACCACAACACCATGAATTTTCCATGTTTCTTGGCATCTCTATTAATTCTAATCTAGGAATTGATCTCAGAATATTTCTTGGTGCGTCATATACTTCGGAATGTCTACCAAGATGGCATGGATCATGATATGTAATTTTCACTTTTTTTGGTTTTTTTAATTTTAACTTACCTTTTTTAATTAAATTAGATAGGAATTCAGATATATGTAGAATTTCAATATCCTTTAATTCATCGGTATATTTTGGATAATCCTTTTTTAATGTTCTATAGCAGCCAGCACATGATGAAATGATCGTTTTTGCTCCTATCTTTTTTATTAAATTAATATTATGTTCAATTAATTCACTTACTTGATCTAATTGTCCTGTTCTAATTAATGGAGAACCGCAACACCACTCTTCATCTGAAATCGTATAATCTATTCCAATCGTATTTAATATTTTTACTGTTTTTTAGCAAGTTCTTGTTGGCGATATGATGAAGTGCAACCTACAAAATATAATACTTCAGATTTATCTTTTCGTGGGGCTTCAAGACCTTCAGCCCACTTAGTTCGTTCAGCATGTTTTTCTTTATATGGATTATGTTCTTTTTCAACGGACTCTGCAAATGCTTTTTGAGAAGGAAGTGGTCCATAACCCTTCTTTACGGCATCAGCTCTTAATGCTTCTATAATTTCTACAATTTGTGCGTGGTGTCTTGATTGGCATTGAATAGTACAATTTGCACAAGTTGGACACGCAAAAATTATATCACGAACTCGTTCACTCCATTCTATTTTTCCTTCAACCAATCCTCGTGCAATGTGAATTCTTCCTGATGGATAAAAAGTTTCGAACCTAAATTTAACACCTGAAGGACATGATGGTTCATATACTTGATAAATATATTTACAAGTTCCACAACGAGTACAACAATAAATCTCTTCTATATAATTACTAATAGCATCAGCATTACTCATTCTAAACCCCATCTTCCTGGATTCATAATACCATTAGGATCGATAGTATTTTTTATAGTCTTTAATAATTTGACCCAATTTGGATCCGCCCTTTTTAATATCTTTTTTGCAAAAACTGCGGGAGTTTTATATGGAAAAGCACCCATTTCAAATAAGTTCTCAAATAACTCTTCTTGAAGTTTTTTCATACGTTCAGTTTCGCCTTCTTTTAATTTTGAGAACCTGAGCAAAAATCGAAATGCAAAATAATGATGTCCTTTCATGGATCTAGAATAAAGACATTTTTCAAAATTATATTTGTCAATAAGCTCAAATGCTTTTTTAATACCATTTACTACCACATCATGTTTTGTGGTCATATAAGTACCCATCCAAGTAAGTCCTCCGTATTCAAGCATGGGGCCAATAGTCACGGGTAAATCTATGACATCTGCCACTTTTTTACCATAAAGTCTTCCCATTGATTCATATGAAGTCATATTCGCTTTTGGATCCGCGTTTTTTAATTTTTTAAAAGTATCTTCCACCATTTCAGTTTTTGCATCGAATTCCTTTTCAGTATTTGCAGAATAATCTACGAAACACACCCAATGTGGTTCTCCCTCAAGATATTTTGCCTCGCCATATGGAACTCCTGCTATCATTTTGACAGTTCCAATTGATAAGAATAAAATATCGTTAATAATGTCTAAATGTGTAATTTTACGTACGAATTTATAAGTTTCATCCAAATCAAAGGATAATACAACTTTCCAATCTCTATATGGTTTCTTTGGCCAAACTTGTACAGCCATTTTTGTGACAATACCCGTCATTCCTTGCCAACTTGTAAATAAACCTAGTAAATCTGGCATAGGATTTCTGCTCCACCACAAATCATAGTTATCACCCCAAGTAGAGCACGTTCCTATTTTTATTAAATCACCATTGGGTAATACTGCCTCAATACCATTAATCCATTCATTCATACTTCCATGTTTATAACTTAAATTATTGAGCCCATCTAATAACGCATTTGCCATGACAGAAGTAAATGGCGGTGCAAATGGATAACAATATCTATAATCCGTATTTTTTAAGAATGCTTTTAGGTGTCCAAAAGTTACTCCTGGCTCAATTATAACATACATATCATCTTCATTGAAATGAAGTATAGAGTCCATTCTTTTTAGATCAACAATAATTCCACCTTTTAAGGGAATGGTAAGCCCACCAATATTGTTACCACTTACAAATGGAACTATAGGTGTTTTAGTTTTGTTAGCCAGTTTAATTATTTCTTGAATCTCTTTAACTGTTCTAGGCATTACTACAAAATCTGGCATGCTCGGATCATTTTCAGTCATATCATATGAATAAACTAATAGTTCTTCTGGATGGTCTGAAAACCATTCTTCTCCAACTATGTCAATGAGCCCTTGTTTTACTTCATTATATTCTTCTGTATTTTTCATCAAAATAAATGCACCTTCTTATCTTATTTTAATTAAATACTTTTGAAAATAATTTATATACTTTTAAAACTTTGAAAAGTCCTTTTTTAAACTTCATTCGTCCTTTTAAAAATGAGATCATCATTGAAGTTTTCTTGTCCATAATTTTAAAAAATTCTTCTATCGTAATTTTAACAATAATTGTAGGATCTTTTATTTCTCTCGTTACTTCAAATTCACCATCTTTAAATTTGAGCATTAAATCATAATAATCTGTAGAAATAACTATATTCTCATTTAATTTTTCAATGAATTTCTTATAATTAGAATCTTCATTAATATTCTTATTTATTACTCGATGCATCGCGAGCCCTAATATATCGGTCGGTTCATCCGGAATTTCCACTATTCTGCACCTCCACTAATGGTTTCGCCCATTTTTTTAAGATTTACATTCTTATACATCGGATGATCTCCAATCATCAAACATTTAAAAAGAACTATTAAGGTTCCCAAACGGCTAACCGATAATCCAATTTTTCCAGTAAGAATATATTTAAAAAATATTTTAATAAAGCTCCAATTGGACGATTTCATTTTAATAATTTTTTCAAGAATATCATAGATTTTTTCATCTTTGACCTTGAAATTTAATCTTGCTTTAGGTTTTTCAGATTCAGGTAAGTCTGATACTGCAGTACCAACCACTCGTTCACCGAAAGGCTTGAAAATTATACCTCCTTTCAAATGAGGAAAATTTACATATATCTCCTCGCCCTCGATTTTGCTTAATCGTTTTTTTGCTGGAGGATAACCATAGATATCCACTAACATCCTAAATAAATTAGCTAAAACATTCAGTTTAACTTGTTCATATGTTAATGCATTGAACTCTTTTATTTTCAATTTTGACATCAATATCACTTAATTTTTTTAATTTCGGTTTAGCGGAAACCTTTTAACCTTATTTTATTTTTGGATTTATAGCTCTATTATTATTTCTAAATTTTTGTAATATTTATTTATGAATCATAATAATAAATCAATTTTTGGCTAATAAAAATAATTATTTTGTGATTGTACCAATAATCTTCTTTTTTCACATATTAGAGCCATTATAAAGGAAATGGAAACCTTATTAAACAATTTTAAATGAAGTTGGTGAATTTATTTATAGATTTCAATAAATTGAGGAAAATAATATAAAACGCATAATAAATTTCTGTCGAAATTAATTTCCTATAAAAATCTTTTATTAAAGTCTCTTGAAAAAAGAATATATAAATAAAAAAATAAGTGATATAAAGAACATATGATCACTTATACTCCGTTTTTCTTTATCGATATGAAAAAGCAATACAATGAAATGGAAAGCAGAGGTATATGCACTATAGAAACCCACCAATAATGTGCTGGATCTGAAAATATATTACCAACATTCAAAATTCCGTAAATTATACCAATGAAACTCGTAGTTCTTATTGTAGCTTTATTTATTTTTGGAAGAATAAAGGAAATTACTGCTAAATATATTGGTGTAATTAAACAAGAAGCTAATGCCGAATCCGAATATAACAGATACCATGGATTAAAATCTGGAAGCCCAGTTGCTCGATCAACTGGAAGCCAAAATGCTAATACTGCCAATGGAACAACCCAATATTTCCATAGAGGGACCTTTTTAAATTCATAATCATTTTTTGAAACTATAAATTCCCAGATCCAAAATATGCCAACTATGACAAATAAA
>CAZYEE010000014.1:0-26005 GCA_964646355.1 uncultured archaeon
AAATAGAAATAACTTCTTTTTAAATTTCCATTTTTATTTATTTGATCATCTATATAAGTTTTATTCTCATTTCTGATATCCTTTCCATCCCCATTTTCATTATTATTTCTATTTTCGTTTCTATTTTTATTAGATATCATCTTTAACAACTTTTAGCATTCACTGAGTTCTAAATAAAAGATAAACCTATTTTTAATATTTTTTCTGTTTAGGTTGAGATAAATAAATGTAAAAATGCGAAATAAAAAGGTTAATAATCACTAACTCCATATTTTTTAATTTTAATCTACAAATCTTGATAAAATAATGAAATTTTGATATAAATATTTTAAAAATTTATTTATCACATTTTATACATATAATCATACTAATTTAGTTCAATTTAATTTTTATTTTGTCAGAATTAAAAAACAAAATAAGACATATAAATGAAATTTTATAATATTTATCTTAACATTAAAATTTATAATTTATAATCAAAATAAATCTAATAATAATTCTAATAGTAAAAATTAAAGTTTACAATTGAATTGGTTGATTTAGAAAAAAAACACAGAGGTGTAATTCATGGTACATGGTCTAATCATATTCCGATTCGATGAAAAAGCGGGAATGAAAAAATTGACAGCGTATCCAGAAGATATTGATATTGATGATAAAGCAACTATGCAAGTATATACTACTCATGCTTTTGAAGGAGAAAAGGGGTTTTTAACTATAACTATAGGCGATTTAAATATCGCAAGTTACTTCACGGGGTTAGATTCTAACTATTATATATGTTTATTACTATCAATTGATGAAAATCCAGAAGATTATGAGGATGTTTTAACTGATTCAGTCCGTACAATAATGAATAATCTTGAGTATAGAAGATACATTGAATTATTACCTGAAATCTTCAAAAATATAGTGAATTATCCCAAAATGGATAGAGATCAGAGGCTTGCACTTACATATTTGGATCCGATTAAAAAAATGATTTTAGATAGATTAATTGAGGACGGATCAGCAACAAAAAGTGAGTTATTAACTTGGTTGAAAGACAGGTTAGCCAGAGAAAATATTGATATTGATGGTATTCTTCATTCAATGATAAAGATGGGTTTAGTAGTAGAATCTACACTTAAAGAAATGCCCAGTTCAGTAGTATTTTTAGTTGGTGATATATTTGTTACCAGAGTTCCTCCAATTAATATTGTAAGAAAAGCAAAATTAAATCAATTTGGAGGAAATTTAGATAATGATTATTTAACGGACGTGAGAGCATTTTTTGAGAATTATGCTCCAACACCTGAAGATCAAGAGATAATTTTGAATATCCTAATAAATATGGATGCATACAAGATTATTAAGCAATTAAGAGAAAATTATATGACAATGGACGATATGGCATTAATGAGGCAGGAAACTGAAAATCTTGATGACGCATTAAAAATTCTATGGGATAATAGAATTATAAATGTACTAAGAAACAAAAAAGGAGAAGAGTTATATTTCTTAAGAACTGACATAGCGATAAAATTAGTATTTCCAGAATATTTAATTAATCTCATTTTAGAAAGTTATAATGATGGCACAAAAGCAGATCCAATTTTAATAGAGCATCTAAACATACTAAGAGACACCTATAACTTATCATATCGGTAAGGTTTATCATAATTTCATTCTTAACTTTTTAAATCTTTTATAAAGATTTTTATAACCCTTTACTCCAATATATTATATCGTTATAACATATATCATATTTCCAAAATACCATTCAAATATGATTATTATTTTAAGAATGATTTAGCATAAATGATATGCATTAAAATAATTTTGGTAGATCATTATGGGCCCATATATTAGAAATTATAAAAATATCATAAAATTTTTACCAAAAATTCTTATAATTATTACTCTACTAATCTTAATTATTAATATTGTTAATACAACTCCCTCAAATGATATTAATTATTCTTATAAAAACCAACCTATAAGATCGAGTTCGACTTTTGGAGTAGGTGATCCTTTAAATGTCCATGCATATGCAGATTCGAAAAATCTCTCTCAGACGATATCTATTTTATATAATGCCTCAGTTATTACATGGGGATATGTTGATCAAGGGTTATGTCTTGGATTTGCTGGTAATGGATCATCTTTAAATTATGATTATTTGGGTGGCGAAGCTTATTTTTCAACTGCTGCTGGGTTTCCAAAAGAGGGGCAAATTGATGGCTCTGGATTTCAGCATTGGACTAAATGGACTTACCATAAGGAGGGAGACTGGGATGTTCTTAATAGTGAATTACAATATGAGGATTACATGGTATATTATTTTGCTTTTGTTATAATCAATAGAAATCCTAGGAATGTAGTAATGAGTGTAGGGAGTGACGATGGGATAAAAATTTGGCAAAATGGTAATTTAATTCATAATAATAATGCTTATCGTCCTATTCAAACTGATCAAGATCAAATTAATATCTTTCTGGATGAAGTTAATTATTTTTTGGTAAAGATTAATGAAAATACTGGTTCTACAAGCCTGGCTGTCCATTTTCAAGAAGTAGGTTCAGGTCAAAATATTACTAACCTAATACAGTGTTTAGGTTATGATACTACTGCAAAAATAAATTTAGCTGGTGGATGGAGTGCCTATCATCTTTATTCCAGAGTATATAATCTAACAGATTATAATCATTGGGAATCGAATGGCGAATTTTCAGGGAGTATAAGTCCTTGGAGTACTAGTGTTTACGATCCAGCTGGTACTAGTGCTGTTTATTCAGTAAATTATGCATCAGGTACTGGAAATCCGGCAGGTTCTGTATATTTTAGAATGTATGTCGATTCTACTTTCTCAGGTACCCACACAGATGCAAATGAGTACGCAGAATGCACTCAAACGACCTCTGTTATAGACCGGGGTGAAGTGGTTCAAGCCTTTATCGAATTTGATTATTATGCCCAAACTTCGCCTTACACTACATCTCCTGCAAGACATGGGTGGAATGATTTAAGAATTAGAATAAATGGTGGGGGAAGTACTTATGAGAAAACTTATCCAATTTTTGAAAATGGCCAACCATGGAATATGTGGGTCCATAAACGATTTGAGATCCCTACTAATTTATTGAGTTCAGTTTTTAGTTTTCCAAATACATTAAGCATATCAATTCGAGTGCATAGTACTGGTTCTGGAAATTTGGGTTGGGGTAGCGTAGATGATGAGGTTTGGATTGATAATATAAAGGTCTGGTTGAAAACGAAAGTAAAGCCCTCATCAATTGCTCTCAAATTAAATTCATCCAATATTGTTGATACTACTTATGGAAGTGGGACTTTAGAGTTATCTGGAAGTTGGGCGAATCCGAGTCAATTCTGGAAAAGTATTGATTGTGTTTATTCAACATCAAGTCCAACAGTTGAATTTTTGAATGATTTATATATTAATATTACAAAAACTGATACGACTTCCACTTCATCAGGAAATCCAGGAACGGAATTTACTGTTTCTGATGGGTCATTAACAAGATGGACCCCCTATTATTATTCTTATATTCCATCTGGATATTATAATTATAAATTTAATTTTACATTTCCAAATGATTGGGATGTAGTGCAAGCATGGACACCTAATTCCGTTGAGGTTTTATCAAGCTGTACTGAAGGTATTAATTATTTAGATATACCAATCTCGCAGGCTCAGGATAATCCAGGGTGGTGGAGATTTGAAATAAATTCACCCAATTATGTTAGTTCTGTCTCTATCAATAAAAATTCTTTCTCAATTGGGGAGACTGTTACCATATCTGCTAGCATTTCTCCCGATCCGCGTAGTATTTACAGTGGAAATGCAAATTTAACAATCACGGGCCCAAATGGTGTTTGGGTCGTTCAGAAAAAAGCAATCAGTCCAACAAATGGTAATGTTCAATTCAATATTTATCTTGATGCATCAAATTCATCAGTAGGGACATATGATGTTAAAATTTATTGGGATAATGGGACAATAAGTAATGGTCCACATGAAGCAGGTGAAAAGAATGGACCATCTTTCAATATAACTCATAATGCACAAGTTGCGCGGGATTATCCTATTAATGAGATTGTTTCATTATTTACGGGTGAATCCATTTTATTAAAAGTGAAATATAATGATACCGATACTGGTGAAGGCATTACTGGAGCTACTGTTTATATGAGAATCAATGATTGGAATGGTATTGGAAATCATTATGTTTCACAAATGATTGACTATGGAGCGGGGATTTATGGGCTCGATATAAATACTTCAGGACATAATGGGTATTATTCTGTTTATGTATCGGCTCAGAAGGATTATTTTGGACAAACGGGCTATGTATATTTATTCAATCTATCAATTACTCAAGATACCATATTAACCTATGTGATGACAACAGCCTCTCCATATGGTGAATTGACCAATATTACAGTTTCTTATAAAGATGATAATGATAATCCAGTTTTAGGAGCAAATTTTGTATTAAATAGCTCTATTGATTATTCAACTCCTCAATATGATTCAACCACAGAATCTTATTGGATTGAAATTAATACCTCTAATTGGAATGAAGGCACTTATTATATTCAAGTAAATGCATCTAAATCTGGATATCGAGCAAGATCGATTCTTGTTCCAGTTGTTATTCGGTCTATTGAGACCACTCTTACCTATGATAGTCCTGCCCCGGTTCCATGGGGTGTTGAAAATATCTCTACTCAAATTCATTATTATATAGACGATATTGATAGTTCAATAAATGGCGCAGGGATCAATAGTTCCCAAATTACTTCTATAATCTGTAATAATAGTAATTATGATTTGACATATATTTTCTTGGGCGACGGAAATTATCAAATCGAAGTTGATACAACGTCATTATCAATAGGACAGCACATACTAAAAATTGAGATAATTAATAATAATCATTTCGAAAATGGTGTTGTATATATACCTATCGTTATCGAGGAACATAATGTTAAAATTATTTATGATGTTCCAGATCCTACTCCATTTGGATTTAACACAACCATCAGAATTTATTACAGTGATTTAGAAAATTCCTCTTATATATCATTAAATGTTCCTCCTGATCAATTATTAGTTAACTCCAGTAATGCTGAGTTTTCAACAGTTAGTTCTGGGATCTATGATCTAAATATTGATTCAGATTCGTATAATATTGGTAATTATTATCTAAATGTTACCATAGTTAAGAATAAATATAAGACAAGTTCCATAACCGTCCAGTTTACTATTAGACAGCATTATACTTCTTTTGTAAATGATTTTCCATTAAAGACCCCATACAATGAAAATGCAACAATATACGTATACTATAGAGATTTAGATAACTCTTCAGTAGGAATTAACAATTTATCATCACAAGTCCGGATGACTTTTGAGATTATAAGTCAAGGTGGCTTATCCCCAGCAAATTGGATTTATGATATGTATAATGTTCAGAATGGAAAATATAATATTACAATTTATACAGGTGATTTGCCCTCTATAGGTGTTTATACAGCAAGAATAAACGTTTCATATTTAAATAATAATTATGAAGGTAAATCAATTACAGTGAATTTTGAAGTTGCATATAGAAGAACACAATTTACCTATGAAAGTCCTGCAACGGTCCCATATAATTCAAACTCAACCATTTATCTTTATTACAAAGATATAGAATCTCCTACTCTTCCTGGAATTACTAATGCTACTGGAAATGTAATTCTAAGAGCACAAATAGTTTCTCCGAGTAGTTTTATTCCTCATTATTGGGTCGAAGATTTAAGAGTTCAAGAAGCAGGTAAATATAAATTAATAATCAACTCGTCATCTCTTCCATCCTATGGAGAATTTACTGTTCAAATTAATATCAGTTGGGCTGCAACACCTAATTTTTATCAGAATAAAACCTTAAATGTAAATATCACAATTACAATAATAACTACTTCTCTTTCCTATGATCCACCGGGAATTGTAAGATATAGTACCACGGAAAATGCGACAATTAATATAAATTATTACGACGTAGACCATTCGATGGGAATAGAAGGTGCTAATATTCAATTAAGATTAGTCAGTCCGACAAATTATGTATTTGTTTTTCGAAAAAATTGGACATATGTTGAAAATGGTAATGGAGATTATGTAATTCACATTCAAATGGATAATTTGACACTTCAGACATATACCTTTCAGATAAATGTAAGTAAAGCAAATTATATTAAACGGATACTCAACAATGTTAATTTAACAATTGAAGGTACATTGACTGATCTAGTCTCTCCAGAAGCACCCAGCGCAATAATTCCCATTGGCTTATATAATATAACTATTCGATATATTGATAGAGAGCGTGGAGTTAGTATCTCAAATGATTCACAACCCTATGTCCGAATTAACATTACAACATATGATTCCAACTCTACATGGGCAGACCAAATTAATGGTAATTCATCAATTTATAATGCCACTTTAATCCCAGTTGGTAGTGGAGAAAGTATTTATTGGGTACTTATGATTAATACTTCTCATTTTAACATGGCATATTCTTATAATTTAACAATATATGCCTCAAGAAAATATGCCGAATCTCAAGTATTAAATATCTCACTTAAACTAAAGAATAGAGAATCTATTATGAGTGTAACTTATCCTCCCTCTCAAGTGTGGGGAAATGAAACAACCTTTACCGTTTCATATACCGATTTAGATGGTCTATACATCTCTGGAGTTACTATCGACCTAAATTGGTCTTTACACTCAATTACTAATAATTTTGATGGAACATATGACATCACATTAAACACATCTGCTTATGGTATAGGAACATATACAATAATGGTAAATGTAAGTGCTCCAAATTTTAAGGCACAAACTGATTATGTGCTTTTAATAGTAAAACCTATAGATTCTCAAGTCTTAAACCAACCTCCCTCTACCACAGCTTGGCGAGATAATTTAACATTCTGGCTGGATTATATGGATATATTTAATAATGAACCTATAAATGGCTCTCAAATTAATTTTGAATGTGATATAACTCAAGGCTATTGGCGTTGGTATTTCGATTCTTCAATTGAAGGAAGGATCTGGCTCGAATTAAATACAAGTGCGTGGTCCACTTATGGATCTTATCAAATAAATTATAATCTTACATGGGCAGGTAAACCCTATTATCAAAATCAATCTTCATCTATTACAATAAATATTAGACAACGCTCTACAGAATTAATTTATCCATCAGCACCAGATCCAGTTCAATACATGGAAAATGGATCTATTTTAGTGCAATATAGAGACGTAGATAATAATAATTTTGGAATTGATAACAGTTCAGGAAAAGTAAGTATAACTGTTTGGTATGATAATGGAACTACCCCTGAAGAATTGGATCCAAATGATACTTACCTTAATCCTGCTAATAATTGGGTCTGGATTATTGAACATTCCAACGGTTATTATGAAATAACAATTAATACTTCTAAATTTAGTATAATCGGTAAACTTACTTTTATAATCCTAATAAATTGGTCTGGTCAACCATATTACGGAAATACATCTACAATATTTAATTTGAAAATAAATCCAAGAAGTACAGATCTATCATATATTCCACCTGGGACTGTAGGTTATGGATTAAATGCAACGGTGTCCATAACATATAGCGACTTAGAATTGGGTGGAATAACAAATAGCCAAATCTATGTTAAAGGCCCTGATAATAAATATTGGAATTCAAGTGGTTATGCATGGGTAACTGAAATTGGAAACGGTGTATATGATGTAATTATTAATACAAACCATATCAATTCTCTAGGCGAATTTACCTTTACTATCTATGCAAATTGGTCGGGTGTACCATTCTATGAAAATTCCTCAGTTCAAGTAAATATAACTCTTCGAGCCAGAAATACTGAGCTTATTACTGAAAGTCTCCCAACGACACCATATAATGACTTAGTTAATTTAACGCTTTATTTTAACGATTTAGATGAAAACATTGGAATTGATAATTCCACCAATAATATATTCATAACATTGAATATAACCAGTTATAATATTTATAATCTGAATTCTGAGCAAGCAGGAAAATATGTAATCGAAATTAATAGTGCAGATCCATCCCTAGGATTAGGGATCCATAAAATCCAGTTGGACGTAAATTGTTTAGGTAAACCTTTTTATGTAAATAAAACTGATCTTATTACTTTAAAAGTTCGTGAAATTGCAACTAGTTTAGAAATCGGTACATATCCTCATGTAGTCCCGTGGAACGATACATTATCTATAATTTTCAAATATAATGATACCGATCACGGACAAATTGGAATTGCTGTCTCGGAAAATAATATTACGATGGGATGGCCAAGCTACAAATTTACGAATATTGCTACTGGTGTGTTTAGAATCGATTTATATACTAATTATTCAGAAGGTTCATATTCCACGTGGATAAAAGTGGATGTATCTCCTAATTATCAATCACAGAATCGATCATTCTCATTTAGTATTAGAGAAATTTACACAGATAGCACTAATAATGCAACTTTTGTTTCAAATTTTGATTGGGGTAGGCTGCTTACAGTCGAGATCGAATATATTGATTCAGATCATAGTTTACTGATTCCAAATGCTAATATTTTAGTAGAAAACGATGGGCCATGGAAGAACGGAAATTATACAATATCCACGGTAAATAATAGATATTATTTGATATTAAATACTACTTATACAGAAGAAAATGTTTTGTATGTTTTGAATATTACACTATCTAAATTACATTATGTTAACCAAACTTTCCAAATTAAATTAACCATCGTCTTTCCGACTTCAAATTTATATATAATTGACATAAATCCTGGAACTACATTATGCTGGGGTGATAATTTAACATTTATTATAACCCTTAATGATTCTAATGATAATTCTCCGATATCAGGTGCGCAATTTAGATTAACACCGACCAGCGATTGGCCCTCTAATAATTATACAGTAAGAACCATTGGTATTGGTAGATATGAAATTGAAATTAATACTACTTGGAATAAAAGACCTGAAGGTACCTATCTAATTACAATTGAAGGTAGTGCTCCTCGTTATAAAAATACATCAACAGCCTCAACAATAAATATTCGTAAAATCCAAACAATTCTTAATTTAGAATCTGCACCTTCTAGTATTCATTATATGTCTAATCTTTCTATTCTACTCAATTTTACCGATACCGACCACAATATTGGACTTGACAATTGTAATTTTAATGTGTATTATATGAATTCTACAGGTTATCTCTTTCCATGGGAAGGTAGCTATGTCAACGGAGAATGGCAATTATATAAAAATACTACTGCAGGATTATATACGATAGTTCTAAACTCCTCTACAGATTTAGGATTAGGTAATTTTCTATTATATATTAATGCTTCATTAGATGCTTCATGGGGTGACCTTAGAAACCACTACGATGATGGATACGTAGAATTCACGCTACAGATAGTCGAGATTGAGACATCATTAACCACAATTGATTATCCACTCAGTTCTATTCCGTATGGGTCTATATTCAATATTTCTGTATTATATGAGGATACCATTAATAATAAGGGGATTATCACTAACAATATTACTATAGTAGAATGGTCTAATTGGACTGTGTATTCAAAAGGAGGAGGTATTTATGATATATGTATCAATTCATCCACAATTAATGTGAATCAATTAAATCAGATTTTAACTGTAACTGTCAGTGCAAATAAATCCTTCTATGTAAAGAGGACTACAAGTGTTAATGTCATTATCAGACCTATTGCTACAAGTTTATCATACGATCCACCTCAAATAGTCCCATATAATAATTCAGTAAATATCTCGATCTATTATAACGATATAGACCATAGTATTGGTATTGAAAATACTTCCGGTTCTCTAAAAATTGAAGTTTATAATACTTATTTGAATAATAATTATATAATTTATGATATTGGTAGTCCAGGATCTTATATAATTGGAATTAATACCTCTAATCTTCCAAGTGTTGGTATTTATAGGTTGAATGTAAGCGTTTCTTGGGCTGGAAAACCATATTATACCAATCAAAGTATTTCATTAGATTTAACAGTGCGTAATATCTCTACACTACTTACTGTCTATTCAATTGATGCTACTGCATGGAACAAGAATGTTGAATTTACTATTAATTTTATTATAAGTGATTCAGCCAGTATTCATAATAAAGAGCCTATAAACAACGCTATTATTACTTTAAATTATTCGACAATATCAATTACACCACTCGGTAATGGAGATTATAGAATAATTTTAAATAGTAGCGAATTAGATCATGTAGGAACTTATTACATCTGGGTAGCTGCCAAATATCCAAACTGTACAATTTCAAATAAAACTTTCAGTTTCGTAGTAAGATCCAGAATAACTGATCTGATTTATACTCCACCTGATGTTGTTCCTTATGCTGATATTGCAGTAATTCATACACAATATATTGATTTGGATAACTCAAGTTCTGGAATTAGTAATTCAACAGGAAATGTATATTTCCATGTATATAATGCAACAGGTTATGAATTACCTAGAACTGCAACTTGGGCTCAAGATATTGGAAATGGGTATTATGATATTTATATTAAAACAGATATCTTAAATAACATTGGCAAATTTAGATTTACCTTATGGGCAAATTGGACTTTAAATTCGTATTATACAAACTCTTCTGTTGATGTTGAAATTACAGTTAGATCTAGAAATACAATTTTCTCTTATGATGCTCCATCTACCACCTATTATGGTGCGATGCTTGATATCACATTATATTATAAGGATTTAGATTCTGGTAATACGATTTCCAATGGAAGCAATCGGGTATTTATGTCTGTAATTGTTGATAATAATCTATCCTATACAGATTATTACATAACCGAACGATTTACACCAGATCTTTATATTTTAACAATAAATACTTCCGCAATTTTGGAGAACAAATTAGGATACCACATAGTGGAAGTGAATGTAACATATAAAGGAGTACCCTTCTTTGAGAATAGATCTTTAACCATTCAATTTAATTTAAGAGAAGTCATTACTGATTATTACATTTTAATTAATGGTGAAAATACTTTAGCCTATTCTGGCTTAATTTGGGGTGAAAATGTCACTGTTGTGATATTCTATAATAATACCGATACAAATTCATATGTAAGAGATTCATTCATAGATGTAGTTGGTGAATCAGTATATCAAAATGGGAATTACACTATTAAGAATAATAATACTGGTATTTTTGTGTTAGAAATTGCAGGAGATAAGGGTGAACATGGAGTTAATTATCATTTTTATATTAAATTATATAAGAATGAAATTTATAGAAACCAGAGTCTAACCATTTCTTTATCTTTCAGAAAACCTGCAACAACTCTAATTATTCACGAGAGTCTGACTAGATCTTCAGTTCCATGGGGCGATCAAATTGTGATTACTTTTTCATATAATAATACTGAAATAGAGAACTTCCCAGGAATTCCTTCCGCTAATATCAATTATACTATTTATGTTGATCAAGTCATAAGCCAAGATGCAATGAATAACTCAGATTGGAGAGAAGAACCATCACTGGGCGCTGGAGTTTATGTTATAACCATGAATACCACTTGGGTAGAAAATTTGACAACTGTCTGTAAATTCTTGATTAAAGCAGAAGTACCAAATGCATTAATCTCTGAAACAATTTATTATGTTGAAATAAATGCAATTTCAACTCAATTGAATGCTATAACATGGAACAGCTCAATCTACATTGAACAATACAATAATTTTAATGTGACTGTAAGACTTATGGATTTAGATCATATTTTAGGTATTGATAATAATTCACAACCACAATATTCTGACTTACATTTCTATTTCAAGAAGAGCGGAGTGGATTATCCAATAGGAATCTGGCAATATGGTAATATCACCGTATATAATTCTTCACAATTAAATGCGACAGCTGGTACCTATAAACTAGTGTTCAATTGGAATAGCTCAATTAAGGAAGAATTAGATTATGTATTTTTCATTAAGGTAACCGGTAAATATATTAAGACATCTGAAACCCAAATTGTACTAAGTCTAATTTACAGAATTCATCAAATGAATATAACAATTGATCCTGATTATGCTAAAAATGTAAGTTCTAATCCGAATTTTCCATTATTCAATCAATCATATACTGGTTCTGCAATTTTTGGTGATATTGTTAATATCACATTATTCTATTATGATATACAGCCTGGCTACGAAGGAAACGGAACTGCAGGTGCTTATGTGACTTGCAATTGGACTTTCACTCCCTACAGAATTTATTATATGGATGAACTAATGGGGCCCAATTGGGCGGGTATCTATGTCATAGAAATTGATACCAGCAGAAGCGACCTTAATATGATCAATAATTGGACTATTCAAATTAATATAACCAAAGAAACTTCGACATTAATCTATGAGAAAAAGACCATTAATTTGTATTTAAATATCTCAGAAGTACCCACGGAACTTATTAATTATACACAAATAACTCCTACTCCATGGGGCTCTATTATTAAATTATACTTGAATTATACCAATACTCACACTAATAACGGCATACCAAGCCCGGATAGTATTGAAGTTCTTACTTGGAACGCTACTGAATACTGGTGGAAATGGCTGGGTTATGGAAGATATGTAATTTACTTATATTCGGATGTAAAAGAGGTAGGTACTTATAATGCAACTGTGAGGATACAAAAATTAAATTACATGCCAATTACCCGAAACTTTACAATTGTTATTAGAAATATTAGAACTGTTTTTATTTATAATCGAACGGATCCAATTACTGGAAAAACTTTACTGTTTGAAGATGTATTTAAATATAAAGAAGTTGGGACATTCGACATAGTATTCGAAGTAAGGGACGAATATTTGAATGGAACACGTATAACAGATGCAGATTTCTATACAAATTGGAGTGGAAATTATGAAATTACTCCATATGGGGGAGTCATTGCCTATTATCGCATAAGATTAGAAGCAAATATTAATGTTGATACTTATAAAGTGAATTTTACATTTTCAAAATTACATTATGAGAGTACTACCTTAATATTTACAGTTGTAATTCTAAAGGCAGAAACTGCCATTCAAATTGATCCTAATATTCCAGGAACTATATTTAATAATATCCAATATCAATTCTTCAGTTTCCAAATTAAATTTAGATTTGTTATCACCTTGAATAGTGGAGAACAGGAAATTATTTCATCTGCAAATGTATCTTACAACATCTATTTAGCTGGAGATTTATCCACACCCATTATATCTGGAAGATTTGAGCCCATTTCTGGCAAAAATGGTTATTTCAAAGCTAACATTCCCGCATTAAACCCTGGAAATTATATAATTATAATCAATGCAACTCCAACAAACACCAATCTAGCTAGTGCTATTTATCAAAGTAGCTTTACAGTGCTTCCATTCTATCGACATCCATTGATTATTGCTTTATTTGTTGGTATAGCGATTGTTATTGGTGCTGTTGTTTATAAACAAATAACCTGGTGGCTTCTTCCATATCAAATTAAGGAGATAATTAAAGCTCAAAGGATAATAAAGAAGAAAAAAGAAGAAGCAAAAATACCCGTAGTAAAAGAACGAGATGAAATGTTCAAGGATATATTCCAACCATATTGGGAATCAATAGATTTGAAAGTACCCAAACTAGTAGATCCAGAAATCGTAGCATTCGCATCTGAACTTAGCTCGATTTTAAGAAGTAGGATCACAACACCAGAAGCTGAAACCATAATTAATCAGCTCCGAAGTGTACCTCAATTGGAAGCAGAACAAATACTAGCCAATATGAATGTGCCGCCTGAAGCATCAAAACGACTATTAACTATAATTGGAGTAATCAAAAAAGAAAGAGAAGAAGTACGGAAGTTTATAGAGAAATTCAAAGAAATTAAGGAAATAGAACTAACTTATGATGAAGCTGAAGAAATTGTTAAGAAAATAAGAAAAATGGAACCAAAAGCTGCAGATCATTACTTAGAAACATTAGTTATTCCCAAAGAAGGTAGAGTTGAACTTCTAGAGCTCCTCGGAATTTATATTGATGAAAAGAAATTACGACCAAAGTCAAAAATGAAAGAGAAAAAGAAAACATTCGAAGGTGTTGATGATGAAGAAGCAGAACAAAAAATTACGAAAGAAATAACAGAAAAACCGGAACCTGAAAAAGAAACAAAAGACTCAAAGATTATTCCCCCCAAGGAAACAGAAGACATACCTTTAACTGAATCAGAAATTCTAGAACGATTGGATAAAATTGAAGGCCTAACTGAAAAAGATAAACAAATATTATTGAGTACAATGAAAAATATGTCTCGAAAAGAGCAAGAAGAATTTTTGGAGGAATTAAAATGAAGAAGACAAATAAATATTTTATAGTTATAAGTGCTACCGTTATAGTTTTATTATTCCTATTTTCCATATTTCATGTTTTAACTCTTATTCCAAATATTCCAGCGACCAATCCACCTAGTAATGATTATAGCAATCCATATACCTATAGACCTGCCCCTCTTATCCCTATCAAAAAATTAAATGATCCACCTTGGTGGAACGATCAATATTTCTATCGGATGCCAATTAATTTAACTGAACCTAATACAATAGACCGCACAAATGCGCCGATCGATTTTTGCATACATTTTGGGCAGTATCAACCTTACAATAATTCTATTAGAGTTGCATATTATAATGGCGGATGGACTGAGGTACCATCTCAAATTTGGAATATTACTTATAATGGGGCATATATTAGTGCTGCTACAATCACAATTCTTGGAAACATTTCACAAGGGCAGACCAAGGAATATTACATATATTATGATAGTCATCCCAAAAATCCACCCAATTATTATTTTGGATTGGAGTTTGGTATTGTTAATGGCGATCAATATTATGTAAGGACAGCTGATTATTACTGGAATTTCTATGACATTAGTGATCATCTAATTCACAGTTTAGTAATTGATGGTGTAGAGTGGGTAACTACTCCAAATACATGGAGATATACTGGAGATCTATTAAGTGATACTACTATTCAATTCACAAATACCCAATGGATTGAAAAAGGCCCAATTTTCGCTACTTGGGAAGGTACAGAGATAGGAAATAATTTTAAGCTGAGATTGACCTTTTACGCAAAAAATAATTTTGTTTTAAGGCAAATATACTTCAATGGAGCTGAAACTGATGGAAAAGTTGTTATACAGGGTGGTTATGATATTGCAGGTATTGGCGGATCAGTAGATATTGATGACTCTGCCCTTAATTCATGGAACGATATGAACACTGACACTACTTATTCATTCCCTTCATATGATAACGGCTGGGCATATTCAACTTTAAGATTTGATGAAGACTGTCTAAAAATGGAAGGCACTTACGGCTCAGCTAGCTTTAATAGTTATTGGTATAGAGATATTTCTACATTATCTTGGACTGTAGCTGCAGATGATGTTCTTCATTATGATATCTACGTAGACACAGCAAATAGTGTCCAAACTCTAGGTGGTGTAGATATACAAACAACTACCGGGAATCTCAGAGATAGTGGTTCAATTGATCAAAACAAATTAGACGCGCATCCAGGTGGTGGACTTCATGATTATAATTATTATGTATCTTCTGATACCCCAGCCTCAATTGAAGATACTGATATTTGGGGAAATCCTGGCTCATGGACATATGTTTATATTAATAATGTAGTGATACCTTCTGGGACGGTTCTTGTTAGGGCTAAATTCACTTTATATATATCCCATTCAGATAGTGGTGATTTAAGTGTATACCTTGGATATTCTGGTAAAGAAGCACTAATCTGGAACAGAGAAGGTGGTTCAAATAATGATGTTATAATTCCTCCTGAAAAATCAGATGATTTAATAAGTTGGGGCTTCACTCAATCTGATTTTACCACTTCTAGAAACTGGTATGTAAGAGCTAGAGATGAATCGAATGGAGGTACTGGATCTATTCAATCATTTACAATGAATATTACCTATAAATACCCAAATGTCGATTTAACAGGCTATGCAGATAATAAATGGTATACACGGTCTATAAGTCTAAAATATATTGCAGGGCAGTCAGTAACTGCAATGGACATTGCGATTGATGATAATCCACAAACTTCAGGGAAGATGACGGTATATTTTGATAATATTTGGATTGAGCGCCCAAGTAGTACTGATATAATTATTTATCAACACGGTTCGCCAATTGCAGATGCCCTCACACCACCTACTACAAATGATATTTCAGGGACCTCAGTCACTCCTGTGTATAGATCACCTGGAATTGCTCAAGCTGCTGCTATTATTGCACAAGCATCAAGAACTGGATCTACTCATAGGACAGCTTGGGCAGACTGGTTCTATCACGGTTTACAAGGTACAAATGAATGGGTGCCCATATATTATTTGTGGATTCCTAATGGTATACAGAATGTCCAAACTACGCAAGATTTTACACATCAGATAGCACATCCTGTTGTTATCTCTGGAACTGGCGCTACTGAAATGATTGAGTATTCTCCAAATATTGGTGATTCATTAGCTGTGATTGAATATGCTGATTCTACATCTGATATTGTGTCTTTAAATCTAGGAGATGCGGGCAGTCCATCAAAATATGTCCAAACTCAAATTCCGCCAGACTGGTTTGGATATTACATTGAAAACTATGTAATAGATCTAACAGATGAAAGAGAATGGCAACAAAATGGTGGATTTACAGGCTCTGCATCTGGATGGACCATCGAGGTACATGATGATCCAAGTTATGGTAGTAGTGTTAATGCTTACTATAGTTCAAACTCAATATTTTGTGAAATTGATACTAATGATGGGCAAGATATGGTTGATACAGAATATGCATCATTTAAACAAAATATCTATATCAATAGAGGCGAGGTTACTTATGCTCAAATTGATTATGATTTTTATGTTATAGATGAGGCTTGGAATCCGGGTGTTATTAGAGTATTTGTTGAAGTTAATTCATCAAAATCTTATTATTATCATCATGTTGGATTTATTTTTCAAGATGGTGCACCCGAATTCGGTCAATGGAATCATAGATCGTTTACAATACCTACTTCTGAGCTTTCGGATGTATTCAGTTTACCTGGAACTGTGAGCATTAGAATTGGAGTAGAATGTTTTACAGAAGCACATCCAAGAGGCGATGATATTTATTGTAATGCTCAATTTGATAATGTTGTTTTGAAATTAAGGACAAAAGTCAAGCCATCACAAGTCCAACTTTATATGGACGATATAGCAGTTTCCAATACAGGTTATGGAACTGGGCTTGCAGCAAAAACTATTCAAGCATCGAATCCATCTTCAAGTTGGAAAACAATCCAATTTGGATTCTTTACTGACAATGGCAGTTCTGTTCAAATGAAAGTCCAGTCAAAATTATATGTTAAAAGATTTAGCTTAACTCAGATGGCGGATGGTAGTAGAGGTACTCAATTTGAACAAGTTGCGGATAATAAGGCTGTCTGGACAGCGTATTTTTATTCACTCACACCAACTAATTATCAACATCATAATTTTACTATTTATTATCCATCCGATTGGGAAATGACTAATGTATATAATCCGAATCCTACTGATGTCGCTAGTTCTACTCAAAATAATAGCGGAATATTAGGCGTTCCATTTGAATTGGTTAATGATTTTTCAGGATTATGGAAGATTATCTTTAGATCTGATAATTACTTGAATGCCATTACTGTAAGAAATGCAAGTACAGGTCAAATTACTACAAATTATCGAATAGGAAATAGAATACTTATTAATACTTCTATAAGTTCCTCTAGATATTATCACGGAATAGCTAACCTATCAATATACTATAATTCACAATTATGGTGGACTGAAAATGTATCGGTCAATAGTGGAGATGGTGGGATTAATTTCAGCCCGATTTATTTAGATGCGTCGAATAGTTCTGCTGGTAGATATACTGTTATAGTATCATGGATAAATTATACAGGAAATAGTAGATGGCCTTTAGAAGCCAGTAAAAGGGAGACATACTTTAATATAATTCATTATAGCAACCTTCAAAGATATTCGCCTTCATCACAATCGCTTCAATTATTTAGCGGAGAAACCGCTATATTTAAAGTTCGATATATTGATACAGATACATCAACAGGTATATCAGGTGCCACGGTACAATTTACGGTCAAGGATTGGTATGGAACTGGAAGTAATTTTATTGGGACCATGATTGATTCAGGAAATGGTATTTATACTGGTGATATAAGCACTTTAGACCATTCTGGCATTTATTATGTTGATGTTTCTGCAAACAAGGGATATTATGATAATCAAACCCTTATTGATTGCTTTAAATTTGTAATTATTGTGGGAACAGATCTTACATATGACGCTGTGCCAGCTACTCCTTATGGTACTAATACTACTATCAAAATTTACTATATTAATGTATCAGGTTTGGGAGTAACTGGAGCTGAGATTACCTGCAACGCTTCTAAATATAGCATTTTAGGTTATAATCCTTCAGATAATTCTTATTCTATAGAGATTGGTACAAGTAATACTGCTCAATGGCCAGAAGGAGATTATGTAATTCAAATCAACGCAGGTAAATATATGCATCAAAATAGATCTATATACGTCCCTATAACAATAAGACCTATTCAAGTGCAATTGACTTTTGATGCTCCTAGCAGTACTCCATGGAACTTTAACACAACATTTCCGGTTTATTATTCAATAAACGATGCAAGACATCCTAATACTGGAGCCCCATTATCAAGCCCAAATCAAGTTATTATAAGCTCTGCATCGTTTCCATCCATTAAATATAAATATTCAGAATCACCCGCTGGTACTTTTAATTTCGAATTAGACACGACAAATTGGTCTATTGGCTCATACACAATTAATATAACTTTTGTTAAACAGCATTACACCACTAAATATGTATTAATTAATGTAATAATTAGAGCTCATAATACTGAAATAACGTATGATCCACCCCAAAGTATCCCTTGGAATAGAAATACTAATATTACTATTTATGTAAAGGACTTAGATACAAATAGTCTGATTAGCACAGATCCTAGTTCTATTACTGTTAATGGTACTGCTACATCCTTTACTAAAAAGGCCCAAGGCACATATAGCGTACTATTACAAATAAGCACGTTAAATATTGGACAACATTGGCTTAATATAACCGTTTATAAAAATCTGTATATCAATAATTCCGCTTTTGTCCAAATTACAATTAGATATCATCACACTTCATTTACATATGATGCTCCAGAAGTTACTCCATTTTGGGATAATGTTTCCATTTATGTATATTATAACGATATTGAAGTGGCAGGCTCTCCTGGAATAGATAATAGTTCAGGAAATGTTATAATCAATGCAGCCGTTATAAACCCCGTAATGAATCCGCAGCCTAACATGTGGATATTTGATGAAGGTAATGGAAAATACAAAATTTTGATAGAAACTTTAAATTTTCCAGCAGTAGGAATCTATACTATGCAAATAAATATATCTTGGCTTAATACCAATGAATATGAAAATAGATCCAATTTACAGGTTAATTTTCAAGTAGGTCAACTTAATGGAGTAGGTAGACGAACCGAAGTATCTTATGATACTCCTCCTACAGTTCCTTATGGAGATCCACTTACTTTATATTTATATTACTATGATATAGACGATATTACACATCCAGGAATTCTGAATGATACAGGTAATGTTTATATCACTATCCGAATAATCAGTCATACAATTCCCTCGCTCGTTTATACTATTGGTGATATGAGTTATCAAATGAATGGTAAATATAATATTACAATCGATACAGGTTCTTTACTTGGGAATGATACTTATCAAGCACAAATCAACTTTACATGGAAGAAATCAGCACCATTTTATGAGAATCAATCTATTATTTTAAATTTCAATATTCGTCTGAATAACACTAACTTCTATTATGATCCTCCGGGCGCTATTCCGTGGAGTTCTAATGATAATGCTACAATTAATCTATATTATGAAGATGTTGAT
Source organism: uncultured archaeon (assembly GCA_964646355.1). Taxonomy (GTDB): domain Archaea; phylum Asgardarchaeota; class Lokiarchaeia; order Helarchaeales; family HEL-GB-B; genus HEL-GB-B. The sequence goes on from CAZYEE010000014.1 coordinate 20,200, forward strand.
CATGGAAATATTGGTATAAGCGGAGCAACCGTCAAAATTACCTTATTATCACCTACAAATATAACTTTAATTCAAGGACATAATATTTCTGTATATGATCAAGGTAATGGACATTATGTTGTATCATTTAGTATGGTAAATCTTACGGAAGGGATCTATTCATTTGAGTTTAAGATAAATAAATCCTATTATGTTTCAAGAACCTTAACTGAAATCAATTTAACAATCCGAGAACGATATACTATACTCACTTCTCCAGATTATCCCTCTACTGAGGTAGAACTTGGCCTCTATAACATTACAGTTTATTATAAGGATATTGAAACAGGTACAAATGTAGTGAATGACAGTCCATATGTGAATCTTACCTATTTTACATATGATTCCAATAAAAGTCTGGTAAACAATGCGAAGTTAATTCCTATGGGCTCTGGGACTGATAATTATTGGATAATACAGATTAACACCACTGGTTTCAATCTCAATTTAGCTTATAACTTAACTGTAAGAGCAAGAAAAGAACATTATCAAGAAAAAGAGATAAATATCACCATCACTTTACGTAAGGCATCCACTCTTATTGGTATTACACCACCTCAATCTCAAGTTTGGGGCGAAAATTCTACCTTCACTATAGAATATACTGATATCCAAGGTAATCCAATTCCAAATGTTAAAATAACTATGAATTGGTCTATTGGTGCAACTAAATATTATTCGGTTAACTATAGTAGAAATGATGGAACCTATCCAGTCTATGTCAATACCACCCTTGGGCTCGCAAAGACATATATTTTAGAAGTAATTTGCTCTGCTCCCAATTATCAAGAAAGAACAATTTATGTTTCACTTCCTATCCGACCAATTGATAGTCAAATATCTTATAATGTACCCCCACTAACTCCATGGGGTAATGAAATAAACTTTTGGGTTGATTATACCGATATCTATCATTCAACTCCTATTAATGGCACAAATATTAGGATCAATATTAATATCAACTCATCTTACTGGTCTTGGGATTATGATAATTCCACATCTGGACGATTTTTAATTTCTATTGATTCTACATTTTGGAATACTATTGGAAATAAATATATCACAATCAATATGGGCTGGAGTGGAAGACCGTACTATCAAAATCAAACTAGTGATATATTAATTAGTTTAAGCAAAAGATCGACTGATTTAATATATACACCTCCAGAGTCGGTTAGTTTCGGTGAAAATGGTTCTATAATAGTAAAATATGTTGATATTGATAATGAAAGTCAAAGTATTACAAATACTTCAAAATGGGGTTCAAATGTAGTAATGGAATTATGGTTAGATAATGGAACTACATCTGGACAATTAGATGCAAGTGATACTCTCTTCAGTTCAAGACAAGGTTGGAGTTGGGGTCATTATATTTTAGGTGATCAATATGAATTCCTAATAAATACCTCAAAATTGGGTGGTTTGAGTGATTATACTTTTATAGTTATAGCAAATTGGTCTGGTAAACCATTTTATGATGCAACTATTATATTCACGAGTATAACAATAAATATAAGAAATACCGAAATAATATATGATTATCCAGGCTATATTGGCTATGGACTAAACGCTACAATCGATTTAACTTATATCGATTCCATTTCATCCACCGGTATTGGAAATGGTTCAGGAAAGGTTTCAATAACAATTTGGAATAGTGATAATAATCAGCAATGGAGTTCAAATGGCTATGCATGGACTCAGGATCTACTCAATGGTAATTATAAAGTAATTCTTAATACCTCTAAATTAAATACTCTTGGACAACATAACTTCACTATCAAGATAAACTGGACAGGAGGACAACCCTTCTATGCAAATAAAACAATTTCAGTAAATATTAGATTAAGAAATAGAAATACAGAACTATTATATGATGCTCCCTCCACTACACCAAAAAATGATCCTGTTAATATCACAATTTATTATAATGATATCGATGCATCCATTGGAATTGATAATTCTACAGGAAATATTCAAATCTCAGTCAATGCAACAGTTAATAGAATTTACAACATGTATCAGACTCAAGCTGGAGAATATATCCTTGAAATTGATACCAGTGATCCACTTTTAACCATTGGAATACATACACTAAAGATCTCAGTAAATAGTAGTGGAAAACCATTCTATACAAATAAAACTATATTTATTAAACTATCAATCAGGAAGATAAAAACCGATTTAACCTATTTAGATTATGATAATACAATACCTTGGAATGATACTTTATCTATCACTTTTAATTTTAATGATACTGATCATAATTACAATGGTATACCAGTTTCAAGCTCTAATGTTTCTGTAAACTGGGCTCATTATGATTTTATCAGTGGAGGTAATGGTGTATTCACGCTTAATATTTATACAAACACCTCAACTGGAAGCTATGTCGTTTGGGTGTTTGTTAATCGATCCTATATTTATGAAGCGAAAAACATCTCATTTACTTTTATAATAAGGGAAATCGCTACCGATTATCAAACTAACGTTTCATACCTCTCCAATTGGAGATGGGGCGAGAATTTTACAGTGGAAATCTCTTATATTGATATTGATCACCAGACGAATGTTTCTAACCTTGGACTAAGCAATATTAATATACAAGCTGATGAACCATGGGCTGGTGGTAAGAATTATTCATTATGGTTTATTAACAATAAATATTACATAGAATTTAATACCTCGTACACCTATGAAGGAAAAACATTCGAGATTAATATCTCATTATCACAAACCAATTATGAATCTCAGAATTTCACAATAAGATTAACGATAAGATTCCCACCAATCTCAATATTTGTAAGTGAAATATTACCAAGCACAACTGTTGCGTGGGGTGACAATATTACCATCACTACTTTTGTTAATGACTCTGAAACTTCTGAACCTATTTTAAATGCGTATCTTTGGCTAGAGAACTCCTCAGTATGGCCCAGCTCTAATTATACAATCAATGAACTTGGGAACGGTAAATACATAATCAAAATTAACACTACTTGGACTGGACGCAATGAGGGCACTTATCAGCTCTCAATTTATGCTTCAGCTCCTAATTATCATAATTCATCAGCCAAGATTATTATTACAATAAAGAAAGCCTCGACCGAATTACTTATCATTCAAGCTCCTACTCAAGTTCAGTTTGGGAATTTAGGTAATCTAACATTATGGTATAATTGTTCTGAAATAGGACGTGAGGGCGGGCTTGAAAACGCTAATTTTGGTGTATATTATCAAAATGCAACAGGTACCTATGAATGGAATAGTTCTGTTATTAACGGTCAGTACCAAATAATTTCTCTTGGAAATGGACAATATAGAATTGTACTTAATACTTCTACCACATTAGGTATTGGATCATTTACGCTTATAATTAATTCATCCTTAGCTAATTCGTGGGGTATTTGGAAAGATCATTATGAAATAGGAGAAACTCAATATATATTAAATGTAATTAATCGTAAAACCACATTTATTACTACCCAGATCCCATCAGGTTCAATTCCATGGAATTCTACTTTTATCGTAAAAGTCTCTTACAATGATAGCACATTAAATATAGGCTTAGAAAATGCAATAATTTCAGTAGTAGGATGGACTAACTACTGGACAATACAAGAATTGGGCAGCGGACTATATCAAATAACATTTAACAGTAGTTATATTAACCCAGAAAATTTCAGTAAATCAATTGGTATCACAATTACTGCAAATAAAAGCAATTACGAATATAAAGAACTCATTTTTTATGTAATTATAAGACCAATACTAACCCAAGTATCTTATAACCCACCTGATATAACTCCCAAAAATAATACCGTTGCTTTCACATTAACATATAAAGATTTAGACAACAATAAATACATTAATAACCAATCCTCTCAAGTAAGGATTACATCCAATTTAAGCTCATGGAACCCAAGTGCTCATATTATTGTAAACGAGATCGGCAATGGTACTTATAATATTAGTATAGACACATCGTACCTATCTTATTCTGATATGATATATAACATACAAATCAATGTTAGCTGGAATGGAATACCCTATTATTCAAACAAAACTCTTATAATAAATCTACAAGTCCGAGTCATCACAACTGTACTGTATATTGAGAGTATTCCACCTATCCCTCTGAATGAAAATGTTACCCTCACAGCTCATTATTATGTTAGTGATTCAGAATCTATTCTTGATGGGACATCAATCACAGGTGCTAGTATTCTGATTCCTAATGTATTTTCTCCGTATTCTATCACAGAGTTAGGAAACGGTATCTATTCAATTGAAATTGATAAATCAGCAGTTCCTCAAGTACAAACTTATAATCTTTGGGTATATGCAAATAAAACTCATTTTACACCTTCAAATACAACATTCTCGTTTGATATAAGATCTAGACAAACAACCATTACATATGATGTCCCAGATCAAACACCATTCGGAAATAATGTCTCAATCTCTGTTTATCTGCTTGATATTGATGGGAATAACCAATTTATTTCTAATTCTTCTGGTAATATCAATTTTAAAGTATTCAATTCTACTATGGACGACATTACTAATAATTATGCCTGGATATTTAACTTAACAGATAAATATTTAGTAAAGATTGACACTGGTAGATTAGATAATCTTGGAGTACATAATTTTACCATTGAATTTCATTATATGGGCACTGATTCAAGATATAGCAATTCCTCCAAGAATATTTATATAACTGTAATTGCAAGAAATTCTGAATTAATATATACTGCCCCTGAAACGGTCTATTATGGTGCTAACTCTACTTTTAATTTGAGTTATATAGATCTAGATGCCGGTGGGGTCGGGATCTCTAATAGCACCAACAGAATAAGGCTTTATGCTTTAGTTGACTCGACTAGCTCTTATACTCAAATCTGGGTAAATGAGTTAGCGGCGGGTATTTTTGAAGTTAAAATTAATACATCCAAGATATTACTAAATAAAATAGGATTACATAATATTTCAATAAATGTAACTTACATTGGAAAACCCTATTACAATAATAGGTCTGTCACAATTACTTTTGCAACAAGGAGCATGTATACAGACCATTTAGTCTATATTGGAAATAGCAAAACAGAAAGCTATACAGGATGGCATTGGGGTAAGAATGTTTCAATTCTTATATATTATAACAATACTGATACTAATGATAATATCGCAAATTCTAATATAAATGTAAATGGAGATTATCCATATAATATCTCTTCTACAAGACCAATTATTAATTATAATAATGGCACATTTAGGATTACATTAAATGGTACTGTCCCAGAACACGGAATTACATATCACTTGCAGATAACTCTGTTTAAAGATGAGACTGTTCTAAATCAGACCTTTACCATTTCAATTTCATTCATCAAAAATCTAACAAATATATTCTTCAAACATATCGATTATTCAGTTCCTTGGAATGATAATGCAACAATAATATTTTCATATAACGATACAGAAGCACCTGGCAATCCTGGCATACCCAATGCAAATATTACTATTACTGTAGATCAGCCTGCAGCAGTGGGCTATTATACTGATCCACCTATTGAGAACACATCTCTGGGTGCTGGTGTTTACGTTATTATACTTAATACTTCATGGGCTCCTAACAATATTACGCTAATTAAATTCACAATTCGTGCTGAAAGATACGATGTTTTACCAATTACCGCATCAATTACTCTCCAAATAAGACCAATAACTTCTGAGATACTGTTAATTGATAGAAATTATACTG
>CAZYEE010000015.1:0-25666 GCA_964646355.1 uncultured archaeon
ACCGGTACCATTTAAACCGGTTACAAGCCCATAACCCGTTAACATTTTTGTTTCAAGCCCCAGTATCCGAGTAATATCTTTTATCCTGACCTGTCCGGATACTGCCGTCGTGAATAACATAATCAGAATAAGTATAGTGAGCACAAATTTTTGCATAATCCTTTTATATGCCATTTTTCCCTCTCGATAAAGATTTAGAAAATCCAGTTAATAATCCTCGTAAAGATTCCCGGTCTGTTTCCCTGCTTTACTACTCCTTTGCCTTCATGGTAAATACTCGCATCGGCTATCATATTCGAACTGATAGTATTATTAGGAGAAATGTCCTCGCCCCGGATAATCCCGGAAACGACCGTCGTTACTTTTTCTCCATTTGTTTCAACTTCTTTGCTGCCGCGAATCAAAAAATTTCCGTCTTCGGTAATACCTATTATCCTGGCAGAGATTGTCGTTAAAAATCTTCCCTGGCTTGTGGTTTGTCCCGACCCGCTGTACTGATTCTGGGTATTCGCTGCAATTTTACCGGTTAACCTGCTTAAAAAATTCCCAAAGTCTCCTTCCATGCTTGTTTGATTTTGTTTCTGAGTCTGGGTATTGGCAATGTTGGAAGCCTGGGCATTTTCATTCACGACAACAGTAACCACGTCGCCTATTTTACTTGCCCGTACGTCACCAAATAAGCTCTGCACCCCTCTCCCCGTTCGCTCCTGTACATGAACGCTGCTTGCCATAAGCATTACTGTTATACAAATGATACTAATTACATAAACATTTTTTCTCATAATAAATTTCTCCATGTGAAATTATTTCTCAACCGATACAGTATTAGAGTCAATTACCCGTGCAACCAGATCCTTTTTCGTCATCATTACTCTGACCGGTATCATCTCGTCGAGACTCCCGTCCTTTTTTGCTTTTCCCTTGACAGTTATGGTTACATTACCCTGCCGAAGTTGAATGTCTATCATGTCTCCCCTGTCAATGAGCGGAGGATTCTCATACATGCTTTGAAAAAACACTTTCCCTCTGTTAATAGAATATTTAGCCCGTTTCCCGGCAGGAGCCTCCGGATTCTTTATAAAGTCTTCCTTTAATCCTGTCGTTTCAACTTTTTTCAGGAGAAGGTCTTCTTTCTCTATTATATCAAATCTTTTTATGTCCCGCAATGCAACTACTGCTTTCTCAAAAGTCTTAACCTTTAAAAATACAGGCATTTTCCTGTAAAGCTTATCTCCGTTGTATATACCTATATAAATTGAAAAAAGCCCTCTCATTGAGCCGTAATCCAAAGACATAGTTTCAAGCCGAAGATCACATTCAAGAACTTCCACATCATTTGGTATTCTCATAACCTCAATCTGTCTCTCAACCTTATCTTCCTTTCCGCGTTCCCTTACGTAATCAAGAGCCATATCTTTCATTTTCTCACCCGTAACAATAGCCGTTTTTGAGAAAACCGAACATTTTTCTCCGGCAAATGAGATATTCTCCATGCTGACGTTATGTTCTCTCAGTCTGCTTTTCAATAAACCGGATCGTATCACTCTCTGAATTCCCGGAAGCGGTGCGGGACAAATTTCAACTTCGTTGATACTTTTTAAAATCTCCGGAGCTGCTCCATGAATCTCTGCTATGTCTTTCATCCTGACAATTGAGCTGTTTACTTCAACTTCGTCCTTCAGATTAATTGTTATTATGCCCTGGGCAGCAAAACCGTATGAAGCCGTTACAACTAAAAATAAAAATACAATTGTTATGCAGGTATTATTCTTCATTCTACCTTCTCAATGTGTTTGCAGTATTCATCATATCATCAGCAGATTGCACTGCTTTCGAATTTATTTCATAAGCCCGCTGAGCAATAATCATATTAACCATATTTTAAATTCTTAAAAAGGTATAATAAAATGATTGATGGATTCTCATAAAATTTTTTACTAATGTAGAATTAAGAATATTAGCATAATGTTTTGATGGTCTTAAAATGTCAACATTAAAGTATAACAAGGATTTAATCCTGGAAATTGAGTATTTGCTAGCTCACAGAGATTTAAATAAATTTTTACGACTATTGAAAGAATTAAAGAGGAGAAATATTAATATCCCTGAACTATTTGCAAACGTACGAAATTTGGAATATAAATTGTCAGAACTAATTATGGCGAGCATACAACTTAATAATATAGATTATATATTTGAAATTTTAAGAGAGATAAATAAATTCGGTGTCTTGAATAAGATAACATTTAATTATAAGGTTAAAGATCTCATAAAATCAGAGATTCAATATAAACTTTTTATTAAATGCGTACATGAGCTTTTTGGAGAGCCTACTGAACCATTTTTAATATTTATCATTAAAATTCTTCCAAGATATATAATAGATGAGTTCAATAGTAATCCTATTCTTTATTTTGGTGGATCAATAGGAATTGAAGACAATATCGCAATTTTAAAGGATTTTTTAAATGGATATACTATGTATGGATTGAATATAAGAAAAATAAGTGATTATAGAACTTTTATGGAAAATTATGATAATAAAAAACAAGTAAGTAAGATTAAGGGATATTATACATTAGAAATAACAAAAAATAGGGAACTGGTAAGTTATTCTTTTGATTTTTTTAATAATTTAAGCTCATTATCCGAAGTTCACTTAATTAATGAGGATGTTTTAACTAAAATAAGAACAAAACGAGATTCAAATATTTATGATTTTGAGTTTCCAATTATTTCAATGGTTATAAAAGGAGGGTTGGGACCACAAGGTAAGGGATTTGCCTATTTGACACCATATAATGAAATATGTGAAATATGTTCTGATGTAAAAGAAAATAAGGCATATATTCTTGAATATAAAAAATATCTTAAAAGAAAGTTTTTAGCAGAACTAGATGAAATAATAGAGAAATGGGAAATCTCAGATGAAAAAAAATCAGAGATAATCGAATTCCTAGATGCTAATATACAACTGAATTTTATAGATTCTTCCTCGATTGAATATGTCTATGAAAAAATTGATCGATACTTTAATAAAATAAGCGGACAAAATGAAAAATTCAAAATTGATGACCAATTCAGGTCGAAGTTAAAATCCGAAGTTCAAAAAATTCTTCTACCAATAAGAATGCAAGATCAATTCCTCGTTAGAATGGATTTAATAAAAAATGGTAAGATTGATGAAAAAGAAGTAGCAAAACTTGTTTCACTTGGAAATATCTCGCATTATGATATGCTAGTCCAACGTTTCTTCTTTCAAAATTTGTTGAACTTTATGGAACGTGAATTAAAAAAGACTATTTAATTAAAAAAGTGCGGAAAGAAATCAGAAAATTTCTTTAAAGAATTAACAATTTTTTTAAATTAAGTTAATAATAATGACAAAATACATAAAATCTCAAAAATAAATTCATAAAAACATTATTGACTATACTTATTATGAAAATTAACTGGATTTAAACTTATAATATAAAAGGAAAAAAAATTAATAATCAATTAGCAAGTCAATTCAAATAAAATTGATCCAATTGGTATATAAAATGAATCTTTCTTCTTAATTACAACAGTATGATAATAATCTGCTAATCCTAAGAAGCCCTTTACTCTTGTGTCTTCTCCTTCTTCATATTTAAATACAATGTGTATTGTTGCCCTCTGTGGAATAATGGTACAACTATGATAGGTTTTTGCGTCTATTAAAGGTACTTTCAACTCATTTACAAGCACGTATACTCGCTTTACAAAAGCTTCCTTATCTATTTTTGGCATATTCTAACACCATATAGTAATTATGATAATTCTTGATTTAGATCTATTTTAAAGTTTCCTCACATTAATTAATTTAATTTTATTAGTTGAATATTTTAGTTTTTTTAAATATATAAATTTAATTAAAATTGGTTATTTTTTATTTTTTGTTAATTGTGTGATATGATGAAAAATCTTCTGGTGATATTTTACTTAATTGTTTTTTTTCACAGATTATAGTTATGTAAATTTAATACTCTTTTTATGAGATTTATTTAGTAAGATTAACTCTAATTAAAAATAACTTAAGATTTTAAATCAATTATTTTATAAATTCTTATTTTTCAGGTCAACCATAATTTAGATGGCTAATTTTTTAAATTAATATAATTATCTACAAAAATATTGATGAAAACCCTGTTATTGAAAATCCTAATAAATAATTTTAGCAAATTCATTTAATTATGTTTATCACGGTTTTAGTGGAATTTAAAGATAATACTTTATGAAAATACCATTAAAGTTAAAGTTAAAATCTATTGATTAAAGGTTTACCTAGTTTTGTTTTTTAGGCGAACTCTATTTAAGAAATTACCATAATTTAATAGAATTTTATTTATAATTTTTCTTTTTTCTAGTTCACTTCAATTTTCTTCTTTTAGCTAATAAGTATTTATTTAAATGGTTATATATTAAAATGGGGAGTTAACGATTTATTTTTTGCTTTTACAAAACTGCAATGAGAAATTCTATTTTCCAGTGATAGTGGCATTTAAATAGAATTTTCGTTTTTAATCATAATAGGGGGTCAACTTATTTTATGAATTTACAGAGAATAGGTATAAAGCACGGGTTATTAGATGTATATACTTACATTCCTTTCCTTTAGTTCCTTCAAAACAGCATTGGCAGTCGAATCAAAGGGATTACCTTCAATATATAACATTTTAAGGTTCGAGAGGTGGAGAAAGGACTCTGGAAGAGTTGTTAATTGATTTTCATAGATCCATAGTTCTTGGAGTGATTTGAGCTGTCCAAAGGATTCCGGGAGGGCAGTCAATCCGCAAGCATATAATCCAAGTCTAACAATATGATTTCCTTCTGCTTGCACTCCAAAGGTATCCCAGGTAATAGCCTCAAATTCTGGGATTGTTCTGCTAATTAAATGTTCCAGATCTTTTAAAATGCGAGTTTATTCGGGATTGATGGGAGATACATTACTCATTTTTTTTCCTTTCTTTTTAAATTAGGATATTATTAACTGAAACCTAAAAAGTTATTCTATATAATATATTCAATGGAATATCTTTTTTTCTAGTCAATTTCTCCATTGATCTGTTTTATAAATTTAATTAACTCCAGTTTAAAAAAATTAGTAATTTAATTAATAAGAAAAATGAAAAATTATAATTAAATTTAAGGGTTATTTTGGAAAAAAAGAAGTCATGAAAAATTAAATGTAAAACAAATAAAAATTTTAACTACTAAAGGAGATAAATTTAGCATCTGGTGTAAAAAGGGTAAGATCACTTATTTTTATTAGTCAGTTATTTGCCACCTTTCATAATACTCTTTAATCTTTTGAGTTCTGCCAACATTTCATCTCTTAGACCTGAAATAGTCGGAGGACCTGAGCCACCGGCAGGACCAGCTCTTGGAGCAGCTGCTGGAGTAGGTGGTGTTCTAGGAACTGGTGGTGTAGAAACTGGTGGTGTTGGTGGAGTTTTCGGAAGTGGGACTGATGGTGTTGATGCTCTTGGAGTAGGTGGTGTTGCAGTTGGTGGTTTTGGAACTGAAGGGACTGTTGGTGGTTTTGGAACTGAAGGAGTAGTTGGTGGTTTTGGAACTGAAGGGACTGTTGGTGGTTTTGGAACTGAAGGAGTAGTTGGTGGTTTTGGAACACTTGGCGTTGCAGGTACTGTTGGAGGACTTGGTACTGTTGGTTTTGGCGGAGTTGGTACTGCAGGTTTTGGTGTTGCGGGTGCAGCAGGTGTGGGAGTTGGTTTTTTCTTAATAAGTGGAGATTTTGCAGCTGGTTTTTCAGGTTTTATTGGTTGTCCAGAAAGTAGTGCAATTAGACGCTCCCGAGATGATACACCAGATCTTCTACTGCTGGCAATCATAGCCGCTAAATCTTCAGGGGATCTGGAGGAAACATCAATACCTAAAGTATTTAGATCTTTTTCTGCTCTTTGTAATGAAACCATTAAATCAGAGATGGCATCATTTACTTCTGACATTACATCTCTAAGTTTGTCTAGTGAATCATATAAAAAACGTACTACCCTAGTAACTATCTTTTCTTGAGATTCCATCTGAAATAACCTATCTTTCTTGAGTTAATATAAAAATTTCATGTATAATAATTGAATATAATATTAAACCAATAAAATTGGGTTATAATTATTAAATTAATTTTAATATAAAATTGTTTTTGTTATCAATAAATGGTAATTCCCTACTATTTAAATATTTAATGAATAAATTATCTAATCCATAAACTATTGAAACAAATATAAATAGTTTTATACTTGTTGATAATTAAAACGAATTTTTTTGTTAAATGTATTTACTTTAAATAATTTATAATTATGTCAAGAAATTTAAAGAGGATATGACATAAAACTTTTTCTTAAATATCAATACACATTTAAAATATTAAAAATTAGAATACATTTTAAGAATCTAGTTATTAAAATATTAGTATACAATTGGAGTAAAAATAATATGAAGAGTATTTGTGATAATTTAACTTATTAGATATAGTGTAAAAATTGCACTGCAAATTTTTAATAGATTTATACAAGATACAAAATAATAGTCGAAAAAAATATTGAAACTAAAGTTCATTTTAATGTTGCATTTATCAGTAAATTCATAAAAAATTAAATATCTTTAATAATAAGCGATAATTTGATAAAATAATATAAGATTTGTGAGAAAATTGGTAGATAAAAGCATAGTGAAGGATTTTAAACTTAGAATAGTGGTAGAAAATACTGTATATCAATCTAAACTTTTATCTGAGCACGGATTATCTGTATTATTGAATGGACATCTTGAAAACGGTTATGAATTTAACATATTATTTGATACAGGACAAACTGGAAAACCATTAATACATAATTTAAAAGAATTGAAGATTCTACATAAAAATATAGATGCTATAATATTATCGCATGGACATTATGATCACACGGGAGGTATCGAATTATTTCTTAAGAATTATAATAAAAATATAAAAATATATTGTCATCCAGATGTATTTCAAAAAAAATATTCAGAAAAAAGAGGTAAGTTAAGGGATATTGGAATGCCTTTCGATAGAACTTTATTAGAAAATTCTGGGGCTAATTTCATTACTTCAAAATCTCCAGTTAAAATATTTGATGGGATTTATACCAGTGGAGAAATTTCTAGGGTTACATCTTTTGAAAAAGTTCCAGACAGATTTAAAAAACTTGAGAATGGAAATCTGGTCAAAGATGATATTGTTGATGACTTAGCGTTAATAATAAGAACAGAAGATGGTATAATTATACTTACTGGGTGTGCCCATTCAGGAGTAGTAAATACACTATATCATACATCAAAATTATTTAAAAATGAGAAAATTCTGGGTGTAATAGGTGGGTTTCATTTAATGGGAGCAAGCAATGTAAGAATAGAAGAAACAATTAAGCATTTAAAGAAATTTAATCTTAATATAATTGGGCCATGTCATTGTACTGGAATGTTTGCAATAAGTCGCATTATTCCGAATTTTTTAGAACAATATAGAGAATGCTCGACAGGTATGGAACTATTATTTGATATAATATAAATATATCGATCAGATATTGTAAGTAATCAAAGATTGTCAAGAAATAAGGATAAAAAATAAGTAATATAAATTTATTTTATTAGATTTTCCAATGTATTTTTAAAAATATTAAAGTCATCCTGGGTAAATAGTACAAAATTTACTTGCTCAATCCCTGTAGTACCCTTTAAATATTCAATGGTGTTACTAAGCATAATTTTAGCACATCTGTCGATAGGAAATCCAAATATTCCAGTACTTATCGCAGGAAATGATATACTTTTTAAATTATGTTCATCAGCAAGCTTTAATGAATTTATAGTGGCGTTTTTCAACTTTTCATCCTCATTACCTTCCCCCATTCTGGGCCCAACAGCATGGATGACATGTTTAGCCTTTAAATTTCCACCGGTTGTTATCACCGCACCACCAACATAAGTACCACCAATTTTATTGCATTCCTCTTGGATTTTAGGGCCACCTTTCCTTCTGATTGCACCAGCTACTCCACCACCCAAGATTAATTGAGCATTTGCTGCGTTTACAATTGCATCAGTATCTTGCTCGGTAATATCACCCTTAATTAGTTTAATAATCGATTTATTTACCTTAACTTCCATAAAATCACTCTCTATCATGTTGAATGAATTGGATAAAATATATTTAATTGGTTAATTAAAATAATGAGATTATGAAAGTTATTTTTTTTGCCGCCCATCCCGATGATCTTGATTTCAATTGTTCGGGAACGATAAGAAGACATTTACATTTTAAAGATGAAGTACATCAAGTATATATGACATCTGGAGATCTAGGATGGCTAAATTATGGCTGGGGAAGAAAAGCATTAGGTATAAAAAGAGAGAGAGAAGCAATTCAGGCTGGCAAGGTATTAGGTGTTAAAAAAGAAAATATACATTTTCTAAGATTTCCAGATGGAGCTTTAAAGTATAATAAAAAAACAGTAACTGCAGCATATGAGATAATGGAATCAATTTCACCGGATCGCGTGTATTCGCCTGAAAATAGAATGTACTTATCCGCATATAAACACGATGACCATATTGCAGCTGGTATGTGTGTTGAAGAAGCGGTCAAACATCTGGCTAAAAAGCCTGTTTTACTTGTATATCATTCTTATATTCCAAATTTCTTTATAGATGTCTCAAATTTTTATACACGGGAATCCCTTAAAATGCATGAGACACAGCAAATTATGTTAAAGCCAGGGAAAATATTACATTTACTTATGGCAGTATATTTTGGTTGTAAAACTAAAACTCGGAGAGCTGAAGCTTATAGGAAAGTTAATTATTAAGGAGTATAAAAAAGTGGAAATTCTCTAATAACTATCTAATTCATCTAAAAGTTCAATTAAATTATTGAAAATAAAATTAGGATTTTTTGATATTAATTGATCTTTCGTATGATATCCTGTACATACTGCAATAGTTAAAATTCCAGCCAACTTTCCAGCTTCAATATCATGAACTGAATCACCTACCAAAATACATTCTTCAACTTTTAAATTGAGTCTGCGAGCGGCAAGAAGATATGCTTCAGGATCAGGTTTACCAATTTTCACTTCATCGCCAGTAATAATTTGATCAAAATATTCTAAAAGATCGGTCTTTTTGAGTATTGAATGAACATTCTTCATTGGCGTTGATGAACATACTGCTAATTTGAAATTATTTTTCTTCAGAAAATTCAATAATTGAATAACACCTTTTTGAAGAGGTATATTTTTTTCACTCATTTTATTGTAATAATTCATTTTTGCAGAAGCAATTTTATCGACAATCTTTTTTTCTTGAGGGCTTAAGTCATTTGGTGGTTTATGAAAAAGGATATCACGTGGTATATCCCAGGGTGTTCTTCCCATATTCTGTCTAATAATCTCTTTATCAATAATATAACCATTTTCGCTAAATGCTTTTAAAAAAGCTTTTACATGGTGTTCTAATGTATTTATTAAGGTACCATCTAAATCAAAAATAAATCCTTTGATTCCATTGTTATGAATTATATCATTAAGTATCATGATTAATTCCTATTCTTATTTTTAATCTTTTTAATAGGCTCAATCGTCCTTCTTTTTGCGCTTTTTAATATATTATTAATAGATCTTTTTAATACATCAAAATCCTTTTTATGAAAACCTTTTAAAAGGTAAAAAATAAGGAGACACAAAGCAGAAAACGCCATAATGATTAAACCATCAAATACTAAATAAACAAAACCTTCAGTCTGTGAAAAAGGAATTAGACCATTAAAAAGTAGAATTAATAAAATAATACTTGGAATCGAAGTGGCAATAATAATTTTACTTATTTTAAATGTTAATTTTTTCAAAGAATAATTAATTTTATAAGACGTATAATATAAAAAAGTAAATGCATAGATTAATACTGCAATCAGGACTCCAAAAGCCATTCCATTAAGGCCAAAAAATATAAATCCAAAAATACTAAACAGGACGATTAATATATATTCAATAATTGCAATATAGGTCCATTTATGTGTAAGATTCATACTCTGTAAGATATTTCTACAAATATTCACACTTAATTTAATAGCATACATGAAACTTAGTGCTGTCAAAATTGGCCATGAATTATAATAGACTGAACCTACATAATGTAATAATATTTGAGGAGATAATAATGATACAGCAGTAGCTAGTACGAATGAAATAAAGAAGGATATATTAAATAATCTACTGAATAAATCTTTTAATTTCTCATACTGAGCTTTTGTATAAAGTTCTGTAATTACTGCAACCTGACCGCCTTGAAGACTTGAAGTTAATGTCATGCCATAGCGACTTAATTTTAGGCATATACCATAAATTGTTATTGATTTATTTGGATTTACATCAGATTTTTTAAAAGGTAGCAAATATGGAATTAATATAGTATTTAAATCAATAAAGAATTTTTCATCCCAACTTGCAAAATAAAATGCCAGACCTTGTCCACTATACTTTTTAATATTTTTCCATTTGACATATTTTAAATTAAATTTTAATCCCTTGAATTTATTTTTTATTAAATAATAAATAACAATACATCTGATGATGACAAAAAGATAGTCCGCTAAAATAAGTCCAAAAACATTTAATCCTAACATTACAAAAACTAATTTGAATATAACAGTCGCTATATTATCCAAAGTAAATAAAAAGACGTAAAAATCCTGTCTTTGAAAACCTGAAAGAATGTAACCATAAATAAATACAATTTTTAGGATAAATCTCCCTATTATCAAAGTAATGCAGGAAATTACATAAATATTCATAAAAGTAGGGTCTATAAGATTTTGTGATGGAATAAAAACAAAAAAGATTACAGTCATTAATATCGATGCTATAATTGAAGATATAATATCAAGGAATAATGTTATTGAATAAACTGTATTAATTTTCTCCATATCTTTTTTTGCAAAATACTCCGAAATAAATTTGCTGCATGAAAAATCAACACCTAAACTAAAAAGTCCATCAAAAAGTATTATAATAGCAGCGTATGAAGTAATTGTATAATAATAGCCCATATCAAAACCGATTATTGCTAAAATTATTGGGATTGAAATAAATCTTAAAATATAACTAATAATATTTCCCCCTAAATTAAATAACGAATTTCTACCCACACGCTCACTTATAGGAATTTTATAACTGATAGATTCATCAAAATCATTTTTCTCATTTTTATTATTATTTCCATTTTCCTTGTTTTTATTATTAGTATTGTTTTTATCTATCAATTACGAACACAATCCTTATTTTTTAGGCTATATCTAACAATTTTAATAATATCTTTAAATATTTTAAAAGAGAATAAAATTTGATTAATCAGTTTGTTTTCAATTTAAATTTTTTTTAATACTTTTAATTTTAATTTTTAAGTCCAAATGAAATTTTCATAGATGAATAAAAAAATTTCTTTTTGCTTGATTTTTAAACAATAGGTGGATAATATTTTTAATATATAATTTTAAAGCTTTTTTATATTTTTGAGAATTTAAAATACATTCTCCATAAATTCTATCAGTTATAATAGCTTTACTTATATTATTAAACACATTAAAGATATATTATTTTAGTTCCACAGATCATTCACAATAAACAATAAGTTAAGTTTAAATTAATTTTAGGTTATTTATTATTAAGATGAAAACGATTGTAATTTTGTCCCATAAAGAAGATTTAGATGGAATAGGTTCTACAGCTATTATAAAAAGATATTTTGATCAAAAGGATGAATATTTTTATTATTACTATTATTCGAATTATGATGAATATATAGATCTATTAGCTAAAGGTCTTACAAAAAAATTTTCTCAGTTTTATATTCTTGATATTGGATTTAATGACAGCCTATTGAATTTTCTTAATGGTCGACATAGATTTTTTCGGAATGTAGATTATAACGAAATCAAGCTAAAAATTAAAAAGATAATTTGGATAGATCACCATCATATTAGTGCTGAAAATAAGAAAATAATCAATAACTATTTTAGAGAATTTATTCATGAAATAAATAATGTATGTACGGCAACAATTTTATACAAATATCTTTCAGAGAGATTTAAATGGAAGGATAACATTTCTGAGAGAATTTCAGAATTGGCTTACTTCATTGATCATAATATAAAAGAAGATTTATCAAATAAATTGCAACGAGTAGTTTATGGTGGACAAGAAAATTTATGGGATTTATACAAATTAACTGATTATCTATCAAAAGGTGAATTTGAAAATGATTGGATTAATAAGAAATACAAAAACAGATTGACAATCGAGAAAAAAGAATTTGAAAAAATAGAAAAAAATCTACTATGGTATAAAATTGATGGAATCACTATTTTAGCTGCTTACTCGGACATTTTAACACCTGGACAGCTGGTTAAATATTTATATAATGAATATACCGCTGATATATACCTTGCAATAAATAAACAAACAGTATCTATTAGAAGTCATTCAATACGTGTTAACAATATTGCAACCGAATTTGAAGGAGGAGGCCATGAATTCCGTGCAGGGTTTATATATAGAAATGTCATAAAAGATGGAAAGTTGAGTACTGAATTTTTGGAAGATCTAAAGCAAGCATTAAAGAAAAATAAAGTAATAAAATGAAAAATTATTAAAAAATCAAGAAAAATAATTTTTTAAAAATTATAATTTATAGAGTTTATAGAGGAATTTGCGAGTCAATAATTATTATATAAGATTATTCAGATTGTTGAAAAAAAAATTGGTAAATAAATAGGTTCTAAATAAAACTAGACCCACACTTATAACAGAATTTATCGGATTTTAATACTTTTGTACCACAATATGGACAATAGGCGATTTCAGGTTCGGGTTCTTTTTTTATTTCTTTTTCCGTTTTTAATTCCTCTTCTTTATAAGAATCACCAAAAAGAATATCGCCATTATTTCGGTCATAAATATATTTAATTCTTCCCTCTGTTCTCAAGTCCATTAATACCTTTAGAATATCTTTCTGTGAGATCATTGTTTCAGCACACAAGTCCGATAAGGAGACACGACCACCTTTTTCTTTATAAACACTAACTGCACCTTCTACTGTCTTTTTTAAACGTTTGTTAGAAATATAAGTTGAAATTGTACTAACCCATAAGAAAAATGCGGGAATGAACATCCAAAAACCCCAGAATCTAAGACCTATGAAATCAATTTTAAGTAAAATAAAAGCAACGCTAATAAACCCGACAATTGTAAAAACAATTGCTACACCAGCTGTGCCCCAGAATTCTTCAGAACCTTCATAACGTCTATTTGTATCTTTCAAAATTCATCACATTTTCTTTTTTAATAATGAAAAAGAATATAATTTAAATATTTTTTTTATTATTACTTGTTATTTTAATCTTAAATATGTTAGCATGTTTTAATAAAAAGGAGAAAATAGAACTTAAAATCTATCTTAAACTATTAAAGTTAAAATTTATATAAAATAAAATTTGAACGAAAATTTTTATAACCAATTAAAATCAATCATCCAATTTATAAAATCTTTTATAAAAAAAATTGATTTTATAGAAAAAATTAGATCAATGCATTTACAAGAGGGGAAAAGAATTTAATGAATTTTACTTTCCAGCCCAAATTTGATTCAAGATCTTGTATATAATCATTAAAATCTCGCTTTTGAAATTGTAGAACTTCTTGAGATTTTGCAGTATCATACCAATCTAAATAAAATGGTTTGTCAGAAAACTTTTCTTTTTTAGGAGGATTTAAATTAAACATTTCAAACAACATACAAATTTGATCATAGTATATTTGCTGACATAAGGGGCCACCACCGATAATATAAATTTCTTTGGTATTTTCGGATGAAATTGAGACCGCATTGGAAACTGCAGTTGCGACATCTAATGGATGAACGAATTCTACTCGTTGATCCCATGGAAGAGAATACATTCGTTTTAAATTTTTTGGTTTTAAATCAATATTTAGATATGGCGCCTCAGCAAACCTTAAAATTATCCATTCTAATTTTGAGTTCATAAGAGCATTTTCACACTCAATTTTATGACTGGAATAATTATCTGTAGCTCGGACAGGGTGGTCTGTTGTGATTGGGGGTTCTTTATCGTTGGTTATACCAAATACTGCGACTGAGGAGGAGAAAATGAACCTGCAATTAGGGTTTAATTTTTCAACATTTTTAATAAGTTTTAATGTAGCATCCACATTAATTTCTCTGGCTTTTGGATTTGTTTCTGACCAAGGAGGTAGAATATATGCTAAATGAATAATTACATCTTTATCAGATATAAGATCTATGTATGATCTTTCATCCAGAATATTTCCCCAATACACTCGATTTGGAAATCTTTTAGCAACAGATATATTATTTACTGTTTTTAAATCAAAAATTGATACATCATGGCCTAGCTCTATTAATCTTTCACAAACATATCTACCTAGGCCACCTAGGCCACCAGTAACTAGTACTTTCATTTATTTCACATCATTCCTATTATCTTTTTTTAATTACATTATGTTTTTTCAATAAAATTATCGGAAATCAGTGAATAAATAAATATCACATTAAATATCAAGTCTAAATATAAATAAAAAAATAAAATTTTAAGAAAAATAGAGGTTTATACAGAATATATTATAAAATTCATATTTTTTAGTATTAAATAGATAATAATGTTAATTATTAAAATTCTCAATAAATTTCATTTATGCATTATTATTTTAATATAATTTTTATTGTTTATACAGATTATAAATATCATTTTTTCGAAAAATTTTTGACGAACATTCCTAAATTTTGATGATTTGCATATTGAGTTTGACAAAATTTTCAAAATAATTTATAAATTTATAAATATCCTTTAAGTTTAAAGTATTCAATATAAATTTATAATTTCATATCAGATTATCAGATATCTATTTGAAAGTTTAAAATATAAATGAAAATATCAATAGAAACTATTGACGAAAAATGAAACAAATCACAATTCAGATTACAGGCGAAATACCAATAGAATTGATGGAAATAATAGGATTCAAGTCTATTTTTAAATATATTGAAAGAGTAGAGGTATTACATATTTTTAGATATGATAATTATAATTTAATAGCAATACAAAAATTTAAATTTAGAGATGGATATTCACCAAAAGATTTATTGAAAATTGAAGAATTTGGAATAAAATTTATAGAAGAGTTGGTGAGAATTGATGATCAATATATTTGTTTTGTAAAAACAAAAAAGAAAAATAAATTTCATGACCTGATGTCTGATTTTGATATGCTTCTTCATTATCCGATTATTTTTGAGCAAAATTATTTAAAATTGTCAGTTATCTCGCATGAAACGCAATTAAAATCAGTTATAGACTTCTTTACCTTTCATATTAATAAAGAAAATTTCAAAATTCTGAGTATTATGCCATTAAAAAATAATATAAATTCAATATTTTCAGTATTATCAGAACGACAATTCGAAATTATTAGGTATGCAGTGAAAAAAGGATATTATAGAATCCCTAGAGAAATCTCAGCCAATAAAATTGCGAAGAAATTTAATATCTCGGTCCAAGCATTACACGAACATATACGTAAAGCTGAACGAAAAATATTAGAAACATTATTTAGTTCAATAGATTAATTTCAGTAATAATACATCCTGATTGTAAATTGATTTTTTTTAAAAATCTTAAATAAAAAAATGAATAAATCTTAATTAAATTACTTATACGACTAAAAATAGGAAAAAATTATTGAAGTTCTTGTATTATAAAATCATTTAATTCGGAATAAATGTTGTTTTGCTTCAGAATATTGTAAATCTTTTTGTTAATTGCATAAATCTTGTTATATTTTTTGTGATTTTGCATATTAGGTTCAAGTTTTTCTTTTATTTTTACCATGTTTTCAATTGCAGTATCAAAATCCTTATAGACATGGGCTCCTACGCCTGCAAGTACAGCGCAACCGAGAGCTGTGGTTTCTTCTGTGGTAATTCTTAGAACCGGTATACCATAGATATCTGCTTGGATTTGATTCCAGAATATTGACCTAGTACCGCCACCTGTTATTCGAATTTCATTAATTTCAATTCCCATTTCGCTAAATAATTCAATATTTTTTCTAATTTCAAAGCCAACTGCTTCAAAAATTGCTCTAATAATATCATATTTTGTATGGCTCAATGATAATCCAATTAATACCCCTTTGGCATAGCTATCCCAATATGGGGCACCAGCTCCTGCAAAATGCGGGATCAATAAAAGTCCATTTGCGCCCAATTTAGTTTTATTTTTACATTCTTCATTAAGAATTTCATACGGATCAATATTTTTTGATTTGGCGATTTCTTTTTCCTTTTCTCCAAAATTATCACGGTACCATCTATAGACAGCGCCAGTTGTAAATACAGAAGCTTCAAGTACATATTTACCAGGTATTGCATGACAAGTAGTGAGTATTCTCCTTTCCGGGTCTCTTACTAATTTTTCAATATAAGCGAGAACGAAACTGCCAGTACCTGTGGTAACTTTTACCCTGCCTTCTTTTATAACTCCGTTTCCTACCGCAGCACATTGTTGATCTCCTCCACCTGAAATAACAGGCGTGCCCACCTCAAAACCGGTCTCTGATGCGGCTTTTTTTGTTATCTCACCGATTTTTTTCCCGGATGGTACACTATCAGGCATTTTTTCGATAGGAATACCCATTTCATCACATAGATATTCGCTCCAATTAAATTTATTTATATCAAAAAGCATTGTTCTTGATGCGTTAGACCAATCTGAGGCAAAAACTCCGCTTAACTTATGGAGAATGAAGTCATGTACTAATAGAAATTTATGGGTCTTTTTGAAAATTTCAGGTTCATTTTTCTTAATCCACAAAATTTTTGGAGCGGAGAAATAAGAATTGATAGTTAAGCCAGTAATTTCATTAATTTTTTCATATCCAATTAATTTTTCAATTATTGAGCATTCATCAATGCTTCTTCTATCTTGCCAGACAATAGCATTACGTAAAGGATCCCCATTTTCAGATACTGGGACTATTGTTTCGCGTTGGTTTGTAATGCTAATTCCAATAATATTGCCACTTGAAATATTCGCTTTTTTAATAGCAGCCTTTGAAGTTTCTTTAACCGATGAATACCAATCTTCTGCGTTTTGTTCAACCCAATTTGGATGCTCAAAATAACTATTATGCTCTTTATAGGCTTTACTCACTTCAGTACCATTTAAATCATAAATAATTGTCCTGATTCCAGTAGTTCCGGCATCTATAACAGCAATAAATTCTTTTTCCGTCATTTTAACCCTAAGAATCAATTGATAGAGAATTATAGTATAAATAAAAAACAATGATTAACTTATTTTTAATGGAAATATAAATATGTCGAACTTTTAGAATATTTTCTTAAATAAATTTGAATACGTTTTTATAAATTCCACTACTAATGAAAAAATGGAATTTTTAGATATAGAATTTTCAACTCAAATTCATCACAATATTTAGGTATCCTAAGAAAAAGAGTACCAGATCTACGTGCTATCCGGTCGCAGATATTGATTTTATCAATGGGTTTCTCCTACCAGTTCATAGAAAACACGAATTGAAAAATAAAAATAGTGGAAGTTATTCCAGCCAGCTTTAGACCTTTTGACCATAAAATTTACAAGCTTATTAAGAGGACTAAATTGTTTTTCAATAATATTTGAAGCTATGTGTTTTCTATTAAAAAAATTTCGAGATATAATGGAGTATTTTTGTAAAATATGTATTTTTGTCAGGGGATAGTTTTTGTAAAAACTATTTAAGTCAGAAATTTTATATTCAAGAATTCAATATTTTTATCAACAGTGATTTTGAAAGGGTTTATATTTAAAATCAATAATTTAATATATTTCCATAAAAAGAAGAAATTTGAAATATAATAAGTAATTAAAAAATGAATCGATCTCACGACTGGTTAGAACAAGCTAGAAGAGAGCTTGAAGCAGCAAAAGATTTGTATAACACAAAACATTATGCGTGGACATGTTTTACATGTCAGCACTCAGCTGAAAAATCTTTAAAATCTATCCTCGAAAAATACAACATACCCAGTTTTGGTCATAATTTAATTAATTTAATTTCAGAAGTTGAAAAGCTTGTAAAAATTCCAAATAAAATTAAAAACGCTTGTTTTATTTTAAATAGATATTATATCCCAACCAGATATCCAGATGCTTATCCTTCAGGTGTTCCTGCTGAAATGTTTAATAATAATGATGCATTCCAAGCCTTGAAATTAGCAGAAGAGGTTTATAAATTTGCTGAAAAAATTACAAAATAGGAAAAATTATCCCAGCTTAAAAAATTATATTGATAAAATATTAAATGTAAAGAATAATATAATTTCTATTGTTCTTTTTGGTTCGCATGCAAAAAATACGTATTCATATAACTCTGGTTTCGACCTCTTTATTATCATTGAAAATGAACAAACAAAATTTATCGATCGATTACTTGAATTTAGTTTATATTCAGATGGTCTTGTTGAACCAATTGTTTATACTGAAAATGAGATTAATTATATGGTCGACACTTATCATACTATGATACTTGAAGTGTGTGCAGATGGTATTATTCTTTATGATAAAAATAATTTTTGGGCTAATAAATGTGTAAAAATCAAAAAATTGATTAAAAATGGTATTATCAAACGTTTAAAAAATGGATGGGATCTTACGCAACTAAAATATTAGATAATAAAAAATTAAGATTATAAAGATAAAATTAATAACAAAAGTCCTTATTTATCCTGTATAAATCTTTTATAAGTTATACTAATATAATTGCCAATAATATTTACCATAAATTATTTTAAACCTCTATATATTATTTAATACTAAAAAATCTTTCCAAATTTTTCATTTTTAAAAAAATAAAACGGTTTTTTTCAAGAAGTTAATTTTGTAAAAACTCATTTGAATAATTTAAAAACTTTTATAAATAATTCCAATTTATTTGATGATTTATTTAGATAATTCTATATAGAATCATAACAAAATTAAATTTCAAAAGTACTTATTTTTGAAAATATAATAATTTAAAAAAATTAGAATTAAAATTGAAATGATAGATCTATGATTAATAATTTTTTTCTTTGAAATTGAAAATTAAAAATAATCTAAAATTGTAGATATGAAATATATTTTTAAATGGTAGAATCCTCAATTTTTTCGATGTACATTAATGGATAATTTAGTTCTTCAATGAATTTAATCCTTGAATAAACTAAAGTTTTGCCATATTTAGCAATAAGTTTTACTTCTAGAATTTTGCCTGTTAAAGTCGAATAATCATATATATTTTGATGTGATTCTAATTTATCAAAATCGATTTTAACTTCAACGGATTTAATAAATGGTTGCGTAGAAATAGATTCAGAAATAATTTTCTGAGTATTTTCTATAAATTTTTTATCTTTTTTTAGTGGCATTCCAACGAATTGATGAAATAATGCGCCTAGACTAATTCCAGCTTCAAAAATTGCTCTATCTCGTTCTGTGATCTCAGAGCCAAAATATTTCATAGCAGGGTCAATGAAGTTTTGCATACTTTAAGTTAAATAATGACAAAAAATATAAAGTTTTGTAAAATATATTTAGCACTCACCGCTTTTCATGATTTAATTCGATAGGAGTTTTTTAAATTATTCAAGAAATCATTGAAATAGTTATAGCTCGCTATTTTTATATTTAAGGTGTAAGTCTAGAACCGCTTTTGCTATATAAAACCGCATAAGTCTGTCATTCTCGTCCAGATGATCATATGCATGTGTTAAATCTCGTATTATCATAGACTTTATTTGAAAATCTACTTCACTTTTTAAACCATTTTCAAATTCGGGTAATTGTTTCATAAAAAGATATTAAAATAAGTCTACACATATAATCGAGTAATATGTAAATGTCATTGTACTAATAAAGTGAAAAAAATGTCATGGGAAAAATCATCAGTATTATCATTGAATTTATTTACAGAAAAATTCAGATTAAAGAAACATATTATATATGAAACAATTATTTCTACATTTAAAGAAAATATAAATACCCCACATGCTGCTCCAATGGGAATTATATTTGAAAATGATTATGTTTTAATTAAGCCGTATAAAACAAGTAGAACATATAAATATATGAAAAAAAACCGATATGCTACGATTAATTTTATAAATGATCTGGAAATATTTTACAAATTATCATTAGAAGATAAAAATATGGAAGAATTTAAAGATTTTTTTGAAATCATCTCCGAATTTAATACTCCAATATTAAAAAATGCGGATCTTTCAATAGAAATAAAGGTAATAGAAGATTTAACAGAGAAGGATATCCGTGCGAATTTTAAATGTGAACCTCTTCATTACATCTACAATATTAAATATCGAGAACAATTTGAACCAATAAATAGAGCAAAAGGATGTGTTTTAGAGGCCATAATTCATTCAACAAGAGTTTCATTATATAGAAAACTTGATAAACCAGAATTGAAAGCTAAAATAGATGATTTAATATTTCTATTAAAACATTATAGAAGAATAATAAAAAAAGTGTATCCGAATAGTAAATATATTTGGATTATTGAGGATATATTTAAACGTTTAAATATAGAAGATTAATTTTTTTCTTCCATTGATCCTGTTTTTGATTGATTTTATCTATATTTATCTTATAGTCAACTTATACTTCCTCTACATTTCATCTATGATATTTTTTCTATTTTTGATCCTCTTTTAGAGATTTAATTAATTTCTTAAGAAATATGAAATAAAAAAAGTAAATATTGACTAATCTTTTTCTATAAAGCTTGTAAGATTTATCTCCTTTTTGAGATAAGTTCCACATTGACCACAATAATTAGTAGATTCTTTTATAGGAGATCCGCAAACAATACATGATACTTGATTACCACATCTTTCACAAAAGAGCGCGCCTTGGTTAATTAATTCATAGCAAAATGGGCAGTATTGTTTTTCTAATTCAATTTCATCAATTAATTCATCAATTTCCTCTCCACAATGTGTGCAATATCTTGATTTTTCAAGTAGAAAATTTCCACAGCTTTTACATACAATTATTTTCCCACAATTTTTACAGGTAGAACTTTCTAAATCTTTTATAATAGCTCCACAATAAATACATTTAATTACAGGGAGTTCAATCTTTTTTGGCACAATATCTCGAATATTTTCTAAAATATCATAAGGAATTATTTTTGTACGTTCTACACCACATTTTTTACAAAAATAAACGATAGCTGCGTAATTAGAAGACCTCCAATCGTACCCATATCTAACTCTAACTTGTTTTAAAGTTTTTTCATTACATAAATCGCACCTTTCGATCATATCTTTTATATTTTTAAGCCATGTATTGATCTCGGTTAATGGTAAAGTTATTCGTTTTCGTTTTTTGCATTTTGAGCAGCGAGCTACGCAAATTAAGTGATTCTTTTTTATTACTCCTTTTATATAGGAGGTTGGTCTATTACAATGTTCACACTCTAATAATTTACTCCAATCATCATCGTTAAAATTAGGTACATTATTCTTTCGTAAAATAAGTCCATCTTCTATTACTGTAAAAGTTAATTCTTCACCACGTTCCCATTTTAATACATGCTCGACTATATTTTTTGGTAGATATACATGAAAATAAAAGCGTCCGTTTCTTTTAATCACTTGTAATCTCATAGTATGAACACCTTGAAATTTTATTAGAGAAATATAATTAAGATAGATATTAATTAAAATTTTGTTTTATGAATATGATATGAAAATAGGTTACGCACGATGGCAGATCTAGAAGGATTAGTAAGGAGATTAATCAGCAAAAATTATGATCGAGATAAGATTTTAGATAAGTTAATTGAGGAGTATTTAATATATAAAGATATAAGCAAGGAGCAAGCAAGAGAATTATCAATAGCAGTATTTGAAGAGGTAAAAAATAGTTTAAAAATACCTTGTGATGAGTTTATTAAATATATCATAAAATATCCAACATGTAATGTTACAATCGGACAACAGGGAGTCGGATGCCGTGGATGGGGCGATTTTTTTGTTCATAAAATAATCGCTGATTTGTCAAAAACATCTAAAACTGCTTTTTTAGCGCCTACTTCATTAGATGATGCTGGAGCGGTTATATATAAACCAAATAATAATAGTTCGGAAATTTATATCACTTCTAAAATGGAGGGTATGCATTCTAGATTGAGTGAGTTTCCATTTTTAGCGGGTTTTCATGTGACAAAAGCTGCATTAAGAGATTTGTATGTGAAAGGATCTGAACCAATATCAATTTTAATAGACATACATTTAGGTGATGATGCAGATATTGGGAAGCTTTTTGATTTTATGGGCGGAGTTGCAGCAGTTTCAGAATTATTAGAAGTGCCTATTACAGGTGGAAGCACCCTTCGTATAGGTGGTGATATGGTAATAGGGACTCGAATCACCGGAGGCATTAGTGCTATAGGAATAACAAAAAAATTACTCGCTAGAAGATATATAACAAATAATGATGTAATATTAATGACCGAGGGAGCTGGTGGAGGAACTATAACAACTACAGCGATATATGGGGGTTTTCCAGATGTCGTAAAGGAAACAATGAATATAAAATCATTACTGGCATGTAAAACCATAATTAAAAATAATCTTCTAACAAAAATTAATTGTATGTGCGATGTAACTAATGGTGGAATTAGGGGAGATCTGAACGAGATAGCATATGAATCAAAAGTAGGGATGAATATAGATGAGGAGAAATTCAAGGCACTAATCAATTCAAAAGTTTATAATATGCTAGAAAAATTAGATGTTGATCATTTAGGAGTCTCCTTAGATGCGTTATTAATCTTCTGTTCGGAAGAAAATATGGATGAAATTATAAATACAGTCAGAAAAGTTGGTGTTAAAATCCAACAGATAGGACACACAAATAAAGATGTTGGAAAAATCACGATGAATACCAAGAGTGGTAAAACTGAGTTGATTACAAGATATAGAGAAAGTGCTTATACAAAAGTTAAAAAAGTAGTTGGTGAAAATATAGACGAAAACTTAAAAAATAAACTCGCTGAAAAAATAAAAAGATTGGCTAACGAAGCTATGAATAAACGTAATAAAATAGTGGAATGGATTAGAAAAAACAAATAAGAACGTGTTTTTTAATGGTAAGAGTTATAGGAATTGACCCGGGCACTAAATTATGGGGAATAGTAGGACTTGAAGATGCCGAGCTTATCTATGAAAATGCGTTTCCAACAAAACGGGTTATAGAAAAACCAGAATTATTGACAGATATACTAGATTCGATTCATGATATAGATTTGATTGTAGCGCCAAGTGGATATGGTATACCAATTACTTCAATTAATGATTTAACAGATGAAAAAATTTTTGAATTAACGCTTAAAAAAAAGAAGGAAGGCTCTGAACTTGTTGGTTTAGGAAAGGTTATTAATGAATTATTAAAAAGGAACTATAATGCATATTTTATTCCTGGTGTAAAACATTTATCGACCGTTCCTAAGCATCGAAAAGTGAACAAAATTGATATGGGGACCGCCGATAAAGTTTGTACTGCTGTTTTAGCTATATATGATCAAGCCCAGAAATTATCTATTGAATATGATAGAACAAATTTTATTTTGGTAGAAATTGGTAGTGGATTTACAGCAGTCCTTGGTATTGAAAATGGAAAAATAGTAGATGGAATAGGTGGATCTTCTGGTCCTATGGGTTTTATGTGCGGTGGAGCTTTAGACGCAGAACTTGCTTATTATATTGGAACTATTAAAAAATCCACAATATTTCAAGGCGGGGTAATGTCAATAATTGGGTCAAGTCAAATAGGACCTGAGGAATTTGTTCTAATGGTCGAAAAAGATAAAAGATGTCAACTTGCCTATGATGCATTATTAGAAAGTATCTGTAAAAATGTATTGGCATTGTTAATTTCTATTCCAAAGCCAAAAGAGATTGTACTATCGGGGAAGTTATCTCGAAACTCTAAAATAAAAAAGGACTTAGAACTGAAGCTTTCAAATATAGCTCCTGTTAGAAATGTTTCACTCCTTCCAGGATCAAAATTTACAAAAGAAGCGGCACAAGGAGCTGCAATTATTGCGGATGGACTCTCTAATGGTAAATTTAAAACATTAATTGAATGTATGAAACTTAAGGAGGCAGAGGGGTCAATTTTTGATAATATATATTATAAAATACCAGAAAGTAGGTGAAAAAAATTAATAAATTACCAGATATTCAAAAACAAATGGCAATAATCAATCTGAAGATTGATAGAGTAGGAATTAGTAATGTAAGAACCCGTGTTAAAATTAGATATGACCATAAGGATTATGAATTTACTCCATTAGTCTCGGCAGTTGTAGAATTACCTAAGGATATTAGAGGTACACACATGTCTAGAAATAGCGAAACTATTGAAGAGGTAATTGATGAAATTTCTCATAAACCTGCACGTAAAATTGAAGATATAACAAAAAATATGGCACTCCGATTATTGGAAAAACATGAATATACCCCTAAAGTAGAAGTAATTCTGAGCGGAATACTTGTAATTGATGTATTTCAAGAAGATAAAGGTAAAGTACAAAAAAGTATGGAAATTAAAATAAAAACAACAGGTTATAGAGATAAAAGCAATGAAACACAATATAATATACAACATCTATTGAGCATTTCAATAGTTGGAATGATTGCATGTCCTTGTGGTCAAGAACTTTCCAGAGAATACGCAAGAAACATACTTCGCAGTAGAAAAGCTGATTTTGAACTCGATGACGAAAAAATAGATAACCTGCTTAATTTGATACCAATTGCCACTCATAGCCAACGATGTGTAGGAACAATATCTATTGAAATTCCTCCAAATTATAGTGTTGAATTACTTGATTTAATGAATATAATTGAAAATAGCATGTCCGGAATCACTTACAATATTCTAAAAAGAGTTGATGAAGGTAGACTGATTAGATATTCGCATTTAAATCCTAGATTTGTTGAGGATTGTATTAGAATAATGGCATTAAAATTGTTTCAAAAATATAAAGAGTTTCCAGATAGCGTTAAAATACAACTAAGAGTAGAAAGCCAAGAATCTATACATTCGCATAATGCCATAGCAGAAATTGATACAACTATTGGAAATCTGAGAAACACTTTTAATAAGTAAATATTATAAATGTAAAATTTTGGATATAAGGGCATAATAAATATGAGAAACACTCTAGCCAGAGAAGGATGTTTTATCGAAACAAAAGAAAATCTTATTTTTGATGTTAAAGGATGTATACATCCACCAGATAGAATTATTGCATATTTAAGGTATTATCAAGACGCTTCAGGAAATAGAATAAAAAATAATGTTAAATATAAGAAAATTTATTCATTAAATGAAAGAACTCAATTTTTATTAAAAAATTTTAAAAAATACATCTATTTTGATCCTTTTTTTAATATCAAATTACAAGGGGTACCATTAAACTGTATTAAAAAAGTATATAACCCT
>CAZYEE010000016.1:0-25446 GCA_964646355.1 uncultured archaeon
GGGAGAACCAACTGAAAAACCAGATATTGGAGAAATTGTCAAGACACTAGGAGCTCGATGGGTAAGAGTTGTTGATCCTTATCAGCCAATGTCAATGATAAGTACTATTAGAGAAGCACTGAAAATCAATGGGCTCAAAGTAATAATATCTAGAAGGGAATGTATGCTTCAATATCAGAAGGCTCATAGAGATGAAATCTTAAAGAGCCCTAGAAAAGAATACTACTGGATTAATCCAGAAAGATGCCAAATGTGTGGCGAATGCTTTGAGCAGTTGTGTTGTACTGCATTAAAAAGAGTAAATTACAATGGAAATATTGTAATGGAAATCGATGAAGCACGATGCACAAAATGTGGCGTTTGTTATCACATATGTCAAAATAGTGCAGTCATAAAAACGGAGGTGAATGTTCATTTATAATAAAAAAAAATAGAGAAAATACATGATAAAAACTAATTAAAGTTAATATTGAAGTTAATTATGGAGGAATTTTTAAGATGCTTAGAATATGGAATGGAATGTTTGTTGGAATTGGAGGTCTTGGAACAATAACATTAAAAAGAATATTTGAATACTCTGCACTAAAAGAGCCAAAAATAAAAAAGATGATAGGAGCCGAGAAGCATGGATTAGCTCAACGGGAAGGTTCGGTCGATGTATATGTAAGATTTTTAATTGCCGATGAGAATGATGATATTCCAGAATATTATCTATGCTCACCCACGATTGGAATTGGTGAAGCTGATTTGGTATTAGGATTAGAACCAGTTGAAGTATTAAGAAATTCCAAATATGCGAATCAGAATACAATTTTTGTCATCAATACTAATACAATTCCTCCTCCAATGTGCATCTCAGGACAATTTGAATATCCTTCGATTGATCAGATTAAAAATGCAATTCAAGATATTTCGGGTTCTACTAAGATAATGATGTTTAATGCTACAAAATTGGCGATTGAACAAATGGGAAATGCTATATATATGAATAATATTATGTTAGGCGCTGCCATTGCAACTGGTACTATTCCGATATCTAGAAATAAAATAGAAGATACTATAAAAGAACAATTTAAAGATGTTTCAAACAATTTGAAAGCTTTAGATTTAGGATTCAAAACGGGCGCCAGTCTTTATTCGGAATTATAATAATTTGATAAAAATATTCAGTTTAATTTCAACCTCTTCCAATATTTTACAATTATGAATATAAAGGAGAAAATTTAAATTCTAATTTAATTAAATAAAAACCTACAGAAAATTGGTGTTAGACAAAATGCCTGGCACGTATATAAATACAAAAAGTGATAAATTGGAAAAATGTTCAAAATGTAAATCCCCTATCGAAAGAGGTACGATGTTCATTGAACATATTATTAATGGAAAAAAGGAAGTAATTTGCCATTTTTGTTATTATAAAATGAAAAAGAATAACCAATTATAAAAGGATTGAATCATTAATGGGTAAAATAAAAGCAATTATTAAGTTAATGAGACCAAGACAATATTATAAGAATGCATTGGTTTTTTTAGGAGCTATATTTGCTGAGAGATTACTTGGGCCAGATTTATCTGAACTAATGTGGACCTATACTCTATTAATAATTGGTTTTATTTGTTTTTGCTTGATTTCTAGTTCAAATTATATCATTAATGATATAATTGATATGCCAAAAGATAAAATGCATGAAGAAAAGAAGAATAGACCCTTAGCTTCGGGTGAAATTTCAAGATTTCTAGCAATAATCTTGTTTATTATATGTTTATTCGTCCCTTTAGGTATTAGTTTGTATATTTCTTATCTGATAGATGACTATTGGTTTTTTATCTTTGTTCTGCTTATTTTTATAACAGGACAAATCTATAATCTTTATTTCAAAAACATTTCAATTGTAGATATTCTAACGTTAAGTGTTAATTATATCTGGAGAGCACTCGGTGGATGTATACTCGTCAATATTTTAATATCACCGTGGTTATCCTTGACTGTTTTTCTAGGAGCGTTATTTCTAGTGCTGTGTAAAAGAAGAAGCGATCTCCAATTAATTGGAGAAGAAGATGCTCATAAACATAAACCAGTTTATGAAATTTATAATATAAAACTTTTAGATCAGTTGATTACTGCTTCAACTGCTGCCCTATTAATGGACTATTGTATTTATTCTGTAAATAAATACTTATTCTATGGTGAATATTATTTGATTTCACTACCAGTATTCTTTTATATAATTTTCAGGTATTTGACACTGACATATACTAAAGAGCATGTCGCAAGGAAAACTGAACGGGCGTTTCTTGATAAAGGAATGATAATAGGTGGTGGAATATTTATTGTACTTATTTTTATAATAACGTATTTTCCAGAAGTTCTTGATTTTATATCAACACTTCCAAGACTTTAATATCGCTGGAAACCCTCACAAATTAACTATATCTAACCAAGTATTATACGCTTTGGAAACACTTAACTAAATGTTGAAAATTTTTTGAAGTCATAGTAATCCCATTAATAGAACAAAATACAAAATGATATGATTTTAAAATTATTATTCCTAAATTTTGTTATTGTTTTTTGTTTATAAAATAAAATTTTTGATTAGATTAATTTTTTTTTAATATTAAATTATAACCATTTTTTATACAAAATATTTATTCCAGATTAAAATTTAATTTCCTTCCTTAATTCATATCCATTTTTCAGTAATTTATTTATAAATAAAATGATGATTTGTGGAAATATTATTTTGGAAAAGATAATTTAATTGTGTCGGGATATGAGAAAATTAGATCGTAATATTTTTTGTATTAATCAAAATATGATAAACAAAAAGTATGTCAATAAAGTCATTTAGTCAAATAATTGTCCAGACCTACGAAATGTTTATATATATGTAATCTCATTAGGTCATATAGGAAATTTTATTTCCGGTATTAATGATATAAACTAAAAAAATTAAAAAAAAATAATTGAAAGATTTGAGTAAAAGTAAAAAAAAATGAAATGAATTGAGGGAAGAAATATGGCTAAAAAGAGATATTTTGCTTGGAGCCCTCTGAGGGCAATTATGGCCAGCGTAGGAGCAAAAATTGTTGCTAGAGATGCAGTCGACTATTTAATCGATTATCTACAAAAAACTACAATTGATTTAACAAAACAGGCAATTGTTTACGCCCGACATGCCGGACGCAAAAAAGTTACAACCTCAGATATTGACTTGGCCATAAGTCTCTAAAAAAATATAAATCTGAATCTCACCTTTTTTTTCTATTTTTATTGCAACCAATAATTTGAATTATTATAGCTTTATTTATTAGACATATTAGGTTTTAATTTTAAAAATCGGGAGCTTTTAGAAAAATCTTGATTATCTTAAAAATCTTAGGAACCTCAATAAAAATTAGAGAATAATATTACATAAATAAAAAAAAATAAAAGAATATTATTGAAGATTATTAGGTTAATCGAATTTCTTTAGGTATTTTTATGGTGAATTTTGTCTGTAGAAGACTCTTCTATTGAGGAGCTTATATAAACAAATAAAATAGCCAGAAACAAGATACTAATAATATGAGATAATACTGACTGGATTATCGCCGAAAATTTAGCAGCATTTGAAACTGGATGAATATCTCCATAGCCTATTGTTACAAAAGTGATAAAACTAAGATAGATGAAATCAAACCATGTTCCAGGAGGGGTATCGAGATTATAAGCAGTTGGAAGATGTTTATACCATGCAAACCATGAAATTGCATAATTTAATAGTGAAAAACCAAACACTTGCATTAACAGAATTGATAGATAAACCAGAATTACTCTTACTTGTTGACCTTTTGCAAAAATTTTTCTGAAACTGCCGTGAATACCTAAGATTTCGGGATTTAATAGAAAAGTAATCAGAGTATATACCGAAAAAAGGATCAGTGAATTACCTAATGTTGAAACAAAATAAGATACATTCTCATATAGAAATGTTAGAATTATGCATACCAATGAAAAGTAGACTACTAAATATAAAATAAGAAAAGCTCTCAGTTGTACAATATTTTTATTTTTATTGTAATATTTGGTAAAGAAAAAGAACGTTATGGCGGATAAAATTATACTATACATATGACCAGAATTCGATGCATTTGTCTCAAGATACATATATGTCAATTGTCCTAATAGAAATGAAATACTTACTGTAATTCCTACTAATATCAATGCAAATAAAATGCATCTTAAAGATTCTGGCGTGATAAATGCCTTAAGAAAATTGGTTTTTTCTTTTTGATCCTTTTGTTCAACTTTATTTGATGTCATTGAAAAATATAATAGAGATTTGATTATTTAATTTTTTTTTATCATTTTTCACAATTATATCATTTATTAAATTTTCTTGGACGATATAATTCAAGATTATTAGAGTATTTAATTTCGTTCTAGAATGATTTAGGTAAATAAAGGGATAACAAAAAGATTTTATAAAAATTTGAAGTTGTCTTAATAACAATTATGGTATTAATTAGACCATTTAAAATGGATAACTAGTGATTAAATGAATAACAACAGAGATAAGCATAAAAATAGTGCAAAAAAATATTATAATATGGTAGAATTTCTATCAATAATAGCAGTTATTATATTTCAAACATTGTTAAATTTATTTATTGGAACTGATTACTATTTAATTAATGCAGGTATTTCATTTTCTATAATATATCTAATAAAATTTTTGATAGATAGGCATTTTGCTTTCTATAGTAAATGGGACGATTATATAAATGATAATTTTTTCTATGTACTCTATTCAATAATAAGCGCAGGAGCCTGTATAATTTATATTGGTGTTCAATATTTAGTTGGATACGATATTTTATTTCCTATATTAGCGGGTGGCGCATCTTTAACAATTAAAAAAATTCTTGATCAAGAATATGCGACTTTTTTTAGAGAACGGCTGAGAGAGATAATTTTATATGGATTTTTTGCGATCTTTACTACCTTAATATTTTGGGGCGTTCAATATCTCCTGACAATTATAATTGGAGAGGAATATTATATAGGTGCAGGTGCAATTGGATTGGCTATTGGTTATACAGTTAAATTTATTTTGGATAAATTATATGTATTTAAAAAGAAATTTGGGTCATCATCCCAACAAACTGCATTTTACATTTTATATGTAATATTTGGATTTATATCGTCAGTAATTAATTTGGGTACTCAATGGTTCCTTGGATACTATTTTTTAGGTGGTTATAATTTCATAGGTGTGCTGGCGGGAACGGTCGTAGGTTTCTTTGTCAAATACATATTAGATAAATTTATAGTTTTTAGAAAAAAGAATGACACAGAATAATAATAAATTTGGTAATTTTTTTCTATTTAATTTAGAATTTAGAAAATTATAGACATAATGGATTAGAAAAAGATATATAATTTTTAGAAGTAAATTAAATGGTAATCATAATTTTTAATATTTTATTAAATTAGAACCGAGTTATAACATTGACTTGTATTTTTTACTTATTATTGTTTAATAATTTAATTATTTAAATCTTTCAAATTTTGTACAAATATTTTTCAGAATGATCTTAGGTTTATCGCATTTAATTTCATTTAAGATAAAATAAAAATATTATATTTACAATAATTTATTTATGAGCAAAAAAATTATCAATAGAGCCCCAAAGGACATATTCCAACAAGAATTAAACTCAATTACATATGAATATTCAGTAGATGTTTTCCAGGAAGGTGTAATAAAAGTATACTTACCAATTTCATTATACACGACGTATGAAGTTGATATAGATTTTAAGAATTACCCAAATAAACCTTTAATTAAATATGATGATACTTTAAAAACTATTTTAGGCACACCTGAGGGAAGTTTACATATCCTAAAAAAGTGGGATCCATCAAATCCACCTCATATAATTGATATTATTCATGAGTTGGAAGGATTAATAAAGAGTTCTGCTGTTCTTGATAAAGTTGGTGAACAATTATCCTTTAGATATCATACTATAGCTTTAGGTCCAAAAAAAGTAAGAATTATATTAACATTTGATGAGGATAAAGCGTTTACGTTTAATGTTTTTTATGACAAATTGCCTCCAAAAATTGAATTTGATGAAAACAGTTCAAAATTTATAAAGCCATCCCAAATAAGAACCATTGCAAATTGGAGTGAGAATTCAAGCATAATTTCAGTTGTAGATGAAATTGCACAGAAATTGGAGCATAGAGTTAGAGTTTTTTATGAATTAAAGGATATTCAGCCATATATAAGCGGACTTGTGCAATCTGG
This sequence comes from uncultured archaeon, assembly GCA_964646355.1. Taxonomy (GTDB): domain Archaea; phylum Asgardarchaeota; class Lokiarchaeia; order Helarchaeales; family HEL-GB-B; genus HEL-GB-B. The sequence continues at coordinate 6,300 of CAZYEE010000016.1, forward strand.
CGCAAGTATTATATTTAATGTTAGAATAGAAATTGAAACTGGAGAAAAATTTGATTTTGAATTCACTTTACCACCTAGATATCCTAAAAAGCCACCTCAAATTACATTAATTTCAAAACTTGATAATTTCAATATGGTTCAAAAGATATCAGATTTCATTCAATATCAAAAAGAATATTGGGAAAAAAATAAAAAATTAGTTGAGATACTCGAGGATTTAAAGGATTTATTAATAAAAAATTCAGAAAAAGTATGTGGATTTTGCCATAATTTTAGATGTCCTACTTGCAATAAGCAGCTTACGTTGGGAATAGAGGGAGTATCTGGAACTAGTGAATGTAAACACATTTGTCCTCATTGCGGAAGGAAATTTCACGCTCATTGCTGGAATGAGGTATATAAATTAACACATCAGTGTCCAATTTGCTTAAAAAATATAAAAAGAATATAAGATTACAATTAAACTCCAAAAAACCTTTATAGGAAAAAATTCATTTAGATTTTGGAAATTTTTATTTTATTTATTTACTTAGAATGCTATAATTATAAAAATAGATTTTTTAAGGGCTTTCAAATTGAGTAAGAAAGATGATGATTTCTTTAATGATGCATTAGACGAACTTGACGACATTTCAGTGAGTTCTGAAGATGTAGTAGATTTTAATAGAACTTCTGGAATTGTGGAGGAACCAAATCCGCAACAGGAACAGACTATCCAGACACCATTTCCATATGCACCAGCAATCAACGATCCAAATATTAAACTTGATATTACTCATTTAAAATATCTAATTGATACACAACAATATGAAGCTGCGGTTGATACAATGATAAATATTCTTAGAGTAGATGATAAAAGAATTGATAAAAATATAGTCCCTGAAATAGTATCAAATCTTGCTCAAGCTGGAAAAATACATTACATCTCTAGATTACTGCCATATTTGACCTTAGCAACCGAGTCTGAGGATCCCGTCTTAAAAATGAGTATTAACAAAGCAATGCTATATATTAAGTCTGAATATGATGAAGTCATGGCTAAACTAAAAAATGAAATACAGCTGGTGTGCGATGCAATTTATGAACAGTATAATACAACATATATTCCGTTAGTAGACCTTGTCTATAATATAGGAACCTCTGCTGATTTAATTTTTGCTGTTCTTAGAATGATGATTAAAAATAAGGAGATTGATGGTAAAATTGATGTAGCAAAGAATATCTTTGAATATGAACCTAAAGGCGTGCTTTATAGATGCCCTCATTGTGGAAAAGAAATTGAACCTGATTCCGAGTCATGCCCATTCTGCTGGAATGATATACATAAATGTGGGATATGTTTTAACTTCATTAAAGAGTCTGAAAAGGTAGTTTGCCCTTTCTGTGAATCTACATTCCATGAAAAACATCTAATTGAATGGGTTAAAAAAAGTGGTGCATGTCCAGTTTGTCAAAATAAACTCACTCAGACTGAAATCGCTACAGTACTATGCGTAGTTTGTGGAATGGAAATTAAAAAAGGTGAAAAAAATATTTTTGAATGTCCACATTGCAAAGCACCCGGACATAAGGACCATTGGAAAGAATATATTGATGTTTATGGAGAATGCCCTGAATGTCATAAAAAAATAGAAAAAATTAAATAAAGTTTTAATAAATGAATTTTTCTTTCTGCTTATTTAAGGATTTTTATCAATTTTTTTTATTAATTTATTCAATTTACTTATTTTTAATTTACACCTTTTTTTACTTCGCACTTTTCATATTGAAAATTACTGAAAATCTCAGTTATTTTTTCATTTATGTTTTGTAAAGAAATAATAAACGACCATTGTTATTATTAGCCCTAATTCCACGCTAAGTGAAATCCATAGAATCATTAGAAAAACATCGGGTTTTAAATTCCAAATATCAATTGGAATTAACTGGTTCAATGAGGCGAAATAGAAGGTTATTGAAAATATTGGAATCGTTATTATAGCGCTTAGAAGATAATCATATACAGAAAGCTTTATCTGATCTCCAATTAAATGACTTAATTGAGATTTTATGTAATTTATATTTAAAATTATAGCCATTAGTACTGTAATTACTATAATTTCTACCCATGCTTTTATTATAATCGGAATAACATAAAAATCAGGAAGACCGACTATATATTTCAAATCCCACCATGTAAAAATGGATTCTGGAATATATCCGCATAGCCCTGAGACAATTATTGCAATAACAGTTAAGTATTTTTTTTCTCGAACGGCAGTTATTTTTTGAAACAGTCCATAAAAAAGTCCGATGAAGATACCAGTCATCATTTTACCAGGAATAATTGCAGGATTTGCGAACCGATATGAAGGAAGAAATCCTACAAGAGCTCCTGTAATTAATCCTAGCAGAGGCCCTCCGCTTAAGGCTACAATATAAGTACCTATATGAGACAAGTCAAGAGCTACCTGTTGCCCTACTAAAGGAACTAAATATAAGGATAATAGAGCAAGTATAGTTCCTATAGCACTCATCATTGAAACAAACGCAATACTTTTACTGTTAATGGTTTTTTCGCTCATTGCACTTTTCATTTTCTTTTTTTCACCTTATTTTTTTTGATAACTAAAATAAATAATTTACTTAAAAACTTATTGTATCTACCAGAATTTTGGTAGGTTCCTAGAATAAAATTAAAATAATAAATGATATAACTTTATGCATAGATATTATTATAAATTTAAAAAATTAGCATATATTAGCATTTAGTTATATAGATTTAGATTATAGATATTTTATAAATTATTATTTTAGGTTAATATTTAAAGGAGTTCTTTTTTATATCTAACATAATATTACTTGAAAAGGAATCTTTTATAAAATATTTTTATTAAAATTCATTTTGTTAATATTTAAAGATTATATTTAATATTTTTAAATAAAATTTCATGCATAATTTATTATTATTTCGATAAAACTACCAAATAAATTAGAAATTTCATCTAATTTAACTTGAAATTAAAAAATATTTGGCTTCAAATTACAATGCCTTAACATTTAAAAAAAGAGATTCAAATTTTAATTTATGATAATTCCATCTCCCCAAGATAAAAAAGAACCAAAGATTCATGAGAAATGTTTTATAGCTCCTACAGCCACGATAATTGGAAATGTAGAAATTGATAGAGGCACAAATATATGGTTTGGGTCGGTGATACGGTGCGAACTTGGATCTCTAAAAATTGGAAAAAATACAAGTATTCAAGATAACACTACTATCCACGTAGAACCAGGCGGTTCAATGGAAATAGGTGATTATGTAGTCATAGGACATAATGCGATGGTACATGGACCTGGTAAAATAGGAAACAATGTATTGATTGGGATTAATGCAGTAGTTCTTAACGAATCGGTAATAGAAGATAATGTCATTATTGCTGCTGGTGCTGTACTAAGGGAAAAAACACATTGTGAGTCAGGAACTATGTGGGCGGGTGTGCCTGCCGAAATCGTTAAAAAAGTAGATGATCCATTAAAACTAGGACAAAGAGTAAGAATGGGAGCTGAATATTATATTCAAAATGGAAAAAGATTCAAAAAGTTTTTTGAAACACGCCAAGAATAATTTTATTTATTATTTATATTCTTTTTTCAAGAGACTTTAATAAAAGATTTTTATTGGAAATTTATTTCGACAGAAATTTGTTAGGCGTTTTATTTAATATTTAATATTTACTATCAGACTGTCTGAAATAGTATTTTAATTTATATTCTTACTTTTTTTCTCGGATTATTATCAGATTCTAATTTGCTGATTAATTCTATCCTCAATTTTCTTAAAAAAGATGATATGGTCTCTTAATTTCATTATTCTCAAGAATTCATTGACTATTAAAAATTCGATATCCTCAATTTAAAATTATTTAGGGACAATGTATGTCGGTTATGATGAATATAATCTTAAATAAAAATTGACAATTATATGATTAAAATGAATGTAATTATTTATTAAATAGGTGAGGTTATTGAGAAAAGCATTTATCGTTATGGCACAGAAGGACAATGTAGCAACTGCACTTAAAGAGATTCACGAAGGAGAGGAAATATATTATAATAATAAAAAGATTAGAATAAACAGAAAAATTCCTTTTGGACACAAATTTGCTTTAAAGGAAATTAAAAAGGGTGAATATGTTATAAAATATGGTGAAATAATTGGAATTGCGAGAAAAGATATAAGAGAAGGAGATTGGGTTCATACTCGAAATGTAAAAAGTGCTTATTTGGAGCGGTATAAATAATGGTTGAAGAATTTATGGGTTATTTAAGAGATGACGGGTCTGTCGGAATTCGTAATAAGATTGTAATATTGCCTAGTGTAGTATGTTCTTCAGTTGTAGCACAGAGGATATCAGAAAAAGTGGAAGGATCAGTTGCATTAACCCATCCTTTTGGTTGTGGACATATTGGGCCCGATTTTGAATATATGGCTAGAACATTAGCTGGACTTGCTATGAATCCAAATGTTTATGGTGTTCTGATAATTGGGCTTGGGTGTGAAAATTTAACCAGTAATATTCTGGCAAAAAGGATAAAAAATTCCAAAAAACCTCTGGAATTTTTTGATATCCAGGACATTAAAGGAGGTACAATTGCAGCAATTGAGAAAGGAATTAAAATAGCGAGAAAAATGAGAAATGAAGCTAACGAATTAAAAAAAGAGCCGTTCGATTTTTCACACTTAATATTGGGTTTGGAATGTGGTGGTTCTGATTCTATTTCGGGAATTACTGCAAATCCAGTAGTAGGAATCGTATCAGATAAAATTGTAGAATTAGGTGGAACTGTAATTCTTCCTGAATTTACTGAATGGATAGGAACTGAACATTTATTAATGAAACGTGCAATAAATGAGGAGATTGCCAACCAAATCAAAGAAACCATCGATTCATTTATTGAATCTACTAAAAAATTAGGGCTTGATTTTAGAGGAGCCCAACCCACTCCAGGAAATATAAAAGGTGGGCTTACTACTATTGAAGAGAAATCACTTGGGACTATTGCAAAAGCAGGAACTGCACCAATTCAAGGTATTATTCAATACTCTGAAAAGCCAAAAGGAAAAGGATTATGGCTTATGGTTGAGCCAGGTCTGGATGTGGAATCTATGACAGGGCTTGCAGCTGCAGGTGCTCAACTCATAATTATGACCACAGGACGTGGTACACCCACTGGAAATCCAGTTTGTCCTGTAATTAAAATTTGCGGAAATCCAAAAACTTGTGATTGGATGAGATGTAATATAGATATTGATGCCTCAGAAATAATAACAAAAGATAAAAGCCTTGAAGATTTGGCTCAAATACTTTGGGAAAAAGTAAAAAATGTATGTAATGGAAAACTCACACAGTCAGAAATATTGGGGCATAATGAGTTGGCTATTTGGAGATTGCCAGGATTTGGACTTGATATTTCAAAATTACTTAATATCTAAATGTAATATCATACACTAGATAAATTTTAGAAAATGAAAGTCAATAAATATAATAAAAAACGATAGAATACTGTATCATAGTTTTGATATATTTAAAATCCTCATTTTTTTATTATTAAATCATCTATTTGACTGAGCTATTTAAATACCTATAATCTCGATTTTGATTCTAATTTTAATTATGTTTTTAAAAGATTATAAAGTAAAAACTTGTACTTTTGGTCGAGTTTGAAGCTCTGGATAAATAATTCCAGATAAGGGAGGCATTGGATTATAGACTTCTTCGATATCGATTAAACCATATTTTATTCCTCTATATTTTTTGTAGCCAAGAAATTTACCGTTGATATGAAGCATTATGGGCTCAAAATTCATGACATAAACAGCCAATTGGTCTCCTTTTTGAAAAGAATTCAACTCGCTTTTAAATTGCGATAATGGAAATATTATTTTGCTATAATCTGGAGCCCTAATTTGAAAACATGGTAATATAATAGGAAAACCATCAGTTTTATCGATATATGCAATGAATTTCGGGTTTAATGGTCCATTAAACAATTTATATCCAAGATTTGGAAGCTTTTTTTCAGAATTTTTAGATTTTGCGATACCAGTTCCAATTAAATTAATTAAAATTCCTTTAAGAATTCCAAGAATACTTAAATTTCGGACACCGATTGCGGCTTTTATTGAATTATAGTAAGCGGTATGAACATTTGTATAACAATTATATCTATAAAATTCTGTTCTAGAGAAATATTCGATATCTTCTCCTTCTTTTTTAATCTCTTCCAATTCGACTTTCATTTGAACGAATTTAAACGGAGCTTCAGCTGTCATTATTAGAATTCCTTGTTTAGGATCATTAAGCACATTTTTTTTACTTGTGCCCTCCACAAATTGGCCCCATACCAATTGTTTAGAGGTTTTTGCTCGATTACTTAAAATAAAAGTGATATGAGGACGTTTTTTGTGATCAATAGTAGCGATAAATTTTGCACCATAATCAATTTGTGCCAATTTTAAAGCATCTTCATCTAATTCAGATTTCCATTCAACCTGATTTTTCTTACCCATTTTTTATATCCTTCTTTTAAATTTAATTTTATTTAAAATTATTTTAATCCTTTTTCAATAAATTTATTCTTCATTATTCGTCCTTTTAGTCAATCCAGACCATTCTACATTTTTAACACCAGTACTCATAGCAATATTATAAAAAAATTCCATCTCTTCTTTAGTCAGTAGTTCAAAATCCTTACATGGCCAATCTATATCCATTCTTTCATATTTTGCTGCTGCAAGACTATTAAAAGCGAGCAAGTCCCATCTTTCTACTTTATTATCAAGTTTATTTACAATAAATTCGCCAATTCCATAAATATTTTCTTCCGTAGCGGTATAATTGGGAATTATTGGAGTTCGTATCCACATTGATTTACCCAGATCATTCAATTTATTTATTAACCAAATAGCATTATCTAAAATAAGCTCGTTTGGCACACCTGTAAATTCTTTATGTTTCTTAGAATCTATTTCTTTTATATCATAAAGAATTAGATCAGTATAAGGGATTAATCGCTCATATGTCTTTTTTTGTGTATAACCACAAGTATCTAGAGCCGTATGAAACCCTGCTTCTTTACATTTTTTTAGAAACTTTTCCAGAAAATCTGCCTGTAAGGTTGGTTCACCACCAGATACTGTGATTCCACCATTAGAATGTTCATAATATACTCTATCTTTAGCCACTTCTTTAAAAAGATCATCTAAATTCCAATATTCACCAATTTTTCTTAATGCAGTAGATGGGCACGCTTCTGCACATTTCCCGCATCCTAAACATTTTTCTCTATCAATATGAAGTCCATTCAAGTCCAGACTAATTGCTTTTTGAGGACAAACATCAATACATGTTCTGCATCCAATACATTTTACTTTGAACCACTGTATTGATGGTTTTTTTGATATTGATTCTGGATTATGACACCAAATGCATTTTAATGGGCACTGTTTAAAAAATACGGTGGTTCGAATTCCAGGCCCATCTTCAGTGCTCATTTTTTGGATTTCAAATATATATCCTTTTTCTGGACTGGCTATTACATCTTCGATAAAACCAATTTCGATTTCAGTCATAAATATCGCAACCCACTTGATTACATACGATGCGATTCACGTGCAATAATCTCATCTTGAAGCTCTTTACCGATAGCTACGAAATATGCATTATATCCAGTAACTCTGACTAATAAATTCTTGTAATTTTCGGGATGCTTTTGAGCATCTCTTAACATTTCTGCATCTAAAATATTTATTTGTAAGGCGCTACCTCCATTCTCAATATAACCTCTAAGAAATGCCTTGAATTTTACTTTGTGTTCAGGATCTCTCAAAATGCTTGGATTAAATGTTATAGTATGACTTGCACCATTTGGTAAATAGTTTATATATTTTCCATCATCTGTTTTTCCTCCTAAAGCAATTCCCACCGAATTTGCAACTGCGGTAGGACCCTTTACATCAGCACCATTCGTGGGACATATTGCATTCGATAGAAAAGTTCCTGCATATCTTCCGTTAGGAGTAGCTGGTGTAAAAGCTGCATCTTCGCCAGCCCAATAGTTCCAAGATAACATTCCACCTCTAAATCTATAATTTGTGGGTGTTTTATATTTTAAAGCTTCTTTAGACCAAACTTCCATAACTTTTCTAGCCATTTCATCTGCTTCATCATCATTATTTCCATATTTTGGAGCTTTGTTTGCCAAAATAGAACGCATTATCTCATATTCCTTTTTTCCACTAAAATTATTTAGTATTGCTTCTTTTATTTCCGCAATTGTGAATTTCTTATCATCATAAACAAATTTTTTAATTGCAAGGAGCGAATCTACCGTAGTTGCAAAACCAACTCCTTCTATTGTAACAAATCGAATTTCAGGGCCTCCACACCTAATATCCAAACCTTTTTCAATGCATCCTCTAACTATTGTAGAGAGATAGGGGGTTGGCAGATAATCAGCTCTTAATTTTTCAGTGATATTATAAACATCCACTGTGTATTTTATGATAAATTTTATCTGTTCCACCCAAGCATTCCAAAATTCATCCCAGGTCTTGAATTTTTCTGCATCTCCAGTTTTTGGGCCCACCTGTTTTGGTTTTTTCACGGGCTTTCCTTTCTCAAATTTAGATTTTCCACCCCATAATGTTAATTCTATACTTTTTGCTAAATTCGGATTACAATTAACCGTTCCAGAACGATCATTCCCTTGCATTGTATTTTCTAAACATCCAACGCATGCATAATTCCAGACTTTATCCTCAGGTATTCCTTCTAAAACTAGACCTGCCATGCTTCTTTCATCAAAATTTAGAATAAATGGCGCCCCTTGCGATCTTGTTATCATATCTACGATTTTATCTAATAATCGTTCAGGTGAATTTTTATGAAGTCTAATATTTGGTTTGGGCTCTAATATTGGACTCCATTCATCAATTACTTCTAAAATTGTATATGTTAATTCATTTGTCAGATCCTCACCATTGGGGCCCATTCCACTTAAAGTCATTAATTGTCCAAATCCTGAAGTTATTCCTTGATTTCCACCAACTCTCATTTGAGCATCATAGACGGTATTACAATGAAACCAAAAAGTTCCAAGGATGTCTTTTGCAAACTCTTTAGTAATATTTTTCTCTTCTATCACGTCTTTTTTATAAAGATCCCACAAATATTGATCAAATCTACCGAAACTTACTCCAGGGCCTGGATATGATTCTTCAGCCATTATTAACATATGCGTCAGCCAGACCGCTTGAACTCCCTGCCAGAAGGTCTCTGCGGGTTCCCAAGGAACTTTTTCTAAATTTTTAGCCATTTGTTCTAATTCTTTTTTTCTTTCTTCATTAGTAGTTTCTTTTATAAGTCTTCTACACTCATCAGCATATTTTTTGGCAAGTTTTCGTGGTATTTCCGCTGCAATGAGCATGGCTCTGAGCTCATCACCTTTAGGTCCTTTCTTTTCTTGTTCCGATAATCCATCATAAACCTTCTTTATCTTTTCATAAATGTATTTAAATCCCTTCTTAACAATTGTCTCATAATCTGCAATCAGATGCCCGCCTGTAGCACCTACATTCCCAAATCCTAGTTCATGATATTTAAAAACAGCTTTTCTTGCAGCTAAGATTTTTCTATTAAATTCTTTTTCCTCTCTTAGATTAAAACACTTGCTTAATTGTGTATTGAATCGCCCTCCTGCTATTAGGTCCGCTTCTCCTATAATTTCTTGGGGGATATAATTAAGCATCACCTCCTCGAAAAAAATCATTCGGCGTTCAGGTAATGATTTTTCCCAAAAATCTACAGGTAACGATTTAACGGAAACCGCCATTAAATCTAAAGAAGTGCCAAAAATCCCTCTAGATTTATTACCCATAAATGCATATAATTCTGGAACAATATAGTAATCACCTTCATACCAGACTCGATCCCATTCTACTCCAGTTGAAAATGGCATATATTCATTATTCCATTCTCTGTTTACTCCTTTAAAATAATAGTTTCTGAGCCACTTCGCTCTTGGTGATAGGTCATGTGGTTCTGCTATTTTATATTTTAGTCCATATTCAGTAGTTTTTGGCTTACTCTTAATATCACTCATTTTTTTGCACTTTTTTCTTTTTTATAAGTAATAATAAATCACTACTATTCTAAAAATATTCCGTGAAATATTACTCTTATCTAATAATTATTGAATTAGCGAGGATATTTTAATATTAAAAGTCTATTTTTAAATAAATTAAAAATTATGTAATATTAAACCTTAATTTCTAAAGAGATTTGAATAAAATTACCAATTAATTATTTAAAATGTTGTTAACACATTTTATCGAAACAAAATTACGATATTCAAATAATCAATTTAAAAGAATGGTATTGATATGAATAATACAAAAAAACATGTTCAGGTTGATGAGAATTCAAAAAATATTATTCCTTTACAACATATTTGTTTTGTCATTAAATTTTTAAGAAGAATAGGCTATATAGAAAACCAATTTAAACCAAGAATCATCGATTTCTATATGCTTCCTTTTTTATTGGACGAAAAAATATATCATATTGGGATTGATATTGATTATGCATATACTTTTTCTTCAGATAATCATGATAAACTTCAAGAATATGATATGATTGATTTTATCAAGAGTTTTAAGGATATTTCGCCAAAACTTATAATTTCGGAGGTATATTATGTAGGAAAAACTATTTATGATGAATATAAAAGGCAAGAAATTAATAAATTTTCAGACCCTAAATTCACAACATTTATCCAAGAAGAATTATTTGGAAAAAATGGTAAAGACGAAGATGAAACAGGCTTTTTAGAAGTTCTTGAGAATTTTGAAGCCACAAAACAAAAATTGACCGATGATTACATTAAAAATAAAATTAAGGAATCCCATAGTAGAAAATCTTCTAAACGAAGTCCTAAAAGTGGCGTTATAAAAGATACAAAAAAAGGGAGTAAAGAAAGTTATCAAAAGATCCCTGCTTGGATTTCTTGTCCGATTTGCATTTACATTAATGATGAAGAATATGCATTTTATAAGGGGGGTATTCTCGAATCGGATGGTCTTCCAATAGAAGAATCCTATTTAGAAATAGTTGGAGCACCATTTTTCGACGATTCCAATTCATATTCTCATTGGTGCCTAAAGCAATGTCCTATTTGCAAAACATATTATCTCTGGGAATTTGAATATGAATATTTAGTAAATGGATCCGAAGATGATTATACATTAACTCGATTGAGCGAAACACAAGGTAAAAAATATTATAAAAAAGTTATGACAATTATAAAGAAAAATGAGGAATATTTCATAAAAAAATGCCAATCATACGCGGAACATCTAGATGATCCTGATTTTCTAGACGAAAGGGCATTAGATAATATTATTGATGACATTTCTTATGGAGTTCTCAAAGGATTTGATATATCATTTATCATTCCATCACTTCTATTCACTTTAGCATTTAAATCCCATTTAACTAATAAAAATTATGATAAAAATATTGGAAAATCTGTCTCATTTCTTTTAAAATACGAGTATTCAAACAATTCTAAAGAAAAAATAAAAATATTACTCGATGAAATGAAAAATTTCATAGAAAAAAATGATAAAAACAAGATTTCTAAAGCTTTTTTTAATTTAATGAAAAGTTTAGAAGATGATTTCAGTGAATTAACATAATAAATGCCTTATATTCAATTTGAATTCAAATCATATATTTGTTATGATCATTTTATAATATTAAATTGATTAATTTCTTATTTTTTCAAAAATTCTTGAAGAATAAAATGTTAATATAATAAAAAGACCGAGCTCCAACAATGTAAAAATATATTATCTTATGTTTATTTAGTTTCTTAATTATAACCAGCTAATAATATTGTAAACCCTATTAATATCGAATTTTGAATGAAAACTTATTAATACTAGTTTCACATTAAAATGGTTATAATTTTAAAAATTACAAAAATAGGGAACTATAATGAGCGAAATAAAAGTTAGAACGGCTACGATTGCTGATATAAAAGCAGTAAGAGGTTTAATGCTTCAGTTATACGATTATTTTGGAATTCCATTTAACGAAAAGAGATTTGAATGGGGTATTAAAAAAAGGTTAAAAGATAGATTGCAACGTGAAGGAATTTTAGTGGCAGAAGAAATTGATAATGTAGGTAAAAGTAAAATTGTAGGGCTTGTGGTCGCCGAAATTTTAGTAAATCCACTAGGAAAAGGTGAAGCACACATTACAGCTATTGTCGTAAATAAAGATAATAGAAATCAAGGTATTGGACATTTATTAGTTGAAAATGCGGTAAAACACTTGGAAGATATGGGTGCTGAAGTAATAAAACTAGATTTAGAAGAAGATTTCATAAAAATGTTGCCATATTTTGAAAAACTTAATTTTAAAAGTCGATACCGAGTTTTAGAATATATTCCGCAACAAAATAATGAATAAATTAAGCATTCTGAGATTTAAATTCATTATTTTGAACACGTTTTATAAAATTCAAAATTAATTTATTTACCTCCTCAGATTTTTCCACTTTAGATAAGTGCCCTGTTTTTTTAATTATGTGTAATTCAGAATTAGGTATATATTTGTGAAGTATTTTTGATTTATATGGAGGGGTCAGCCAGTCGTATTCTCCAGCTATTATTAAGCATGGAATATATATTTTATCTAATTTATCTTTTAGATTATATTTTCTAATATGTTTTAATTCTTCTAACAGAACCTTTTTTCTAACATTTAAAATATCTTCGACCCAAATTTTTACTTTTTCCTGTGGTTTATTTAAGACTATTGCGATAATTGGTATGGCTTTTCTTACAATATATCTATATGGACCCGAAAAAATAGGATGTAATCCAAGATTTATTAAATTAGGTATCAACGACCAGAATATTCTTTCATCAATAGATTCATAGAGAGTATATGAGGAGTTTAAAATACATAGAAAAGCAACATCTTCAGGATTAGACAAATATATTGACATGGCAATTCCGCCACCAGCTGAATGTCCGATTATTCCATAGGGAGATTTTACTTTTAAATGCGAAATTAATGCTTGGATATCATCATAAATAACTTCTAGTAGATTAAGATCTTTCGTATATTTCCCATCGTCAGACCTGCCGTGTCCACGGGCGTCCATTGTAATAACTCTGAACCCATTTTCTACTAAAAATGGAATTTGTTCACTCCATAATGCTGAACTTACTCCCCATCCGTGTAATAATAGCAAGGTAAAGGCGTCTGGATTGCCATGATCTTCATAATAAATTTTAATTCCCTTTTCAACTTCTAGATACATTACCAAATCTTCATCTCGCCAATTTAATTTCATTTAGATTTATTATCGTTTTTCTAACGAGAACAGAATTGCTTTTGAGATATTTAGATGTATCTCATAATCTTAGGATATACCTATTAAAAGGTTCAAGTTCAAATTCATTAACAAATCCAAATTTAGTATATAATTTTAAAGCTATTTCTGCTTTCTCATGAACGTTCGTTCGAATTATCTTAATATTTTTCTCTTTAAAATATTCAATTGCCCTTTCGATTAGCTTTTCACCTAATTTTAAACCTCTGTAAGCTTCATCGACTATTACTGTTTTTAAAAAACCTTCTAATTCCTTAGTATTTTTCATATTAATAACTTCGGATATTTCAGCAAAAATCATTCCTACGACTTTTTCACCATCTTTGGCTAGAAAATATCCATTTTTCTGGATTTTATCGTTTAACCTTTTTAATAATCCTCTATAAAATCTCTCTTCATTAAAAGTTTTACCAAGAGTTTTACATAATTGCTTCATAAGATTTCTTATTCCATCAATATCATCCATTGTAGCATTAACTATTTTTAAATTATTAATTAGCGTCATTTTAATCATTTTGCAATTTAAGCCTATAAATCTGGTTTTGGTTAAATTTTTTAATCAGAACCATCAAATATATAAATTATACTTTTTTTTTAATTAAATTTACAAATACACGGGCTTAAAAAATGAAAATACCAACTGAATTAAAAAAAATTTATGAGATGTATCCTCTTTTAAAGAATACTACATTAGTCACACCATTGGCAGTCCATGTCGAAGATGGAGAAACTGAGAAATCAAAAGAAAGAATTAGAATTTTTCAGCGGGATCTTGCAAGGAAAGTTTATAGAAATGCATTAAAAAGTAAAGAATATGGAGGGACCAAAAAACATAAAACAAGAGCTACAAGAGAAGCAACTGAATCTGAAAAAAGGAAATATAGAGTTGCAACTTCGTTTATCGGACGAATTAGGACCAGTCTTAGACTAAAATTGTTTCAATACGGATTACCATCTGTTAAGGCAGCACATCTGAGTGTTTTAGGTGCTAATATAGGTAAAGATGTTATGATAACACATGGAAATACAATAGATCCTATTTTTCCAGAGAAAATTTCAATTGGTGACAATACTATCTTAGGAATGGGCTCTTGCATTTTTGCTCATGAAATCCTAGATGGAGAATTGAGAGTGGGAGATGTTAATATTGGAAAAAATGTATTAATATGTGCGGGCGCCTTAATATTACCTGGAGTTACCGTAGGCGATAATTCCATAGTTTCACCTGGAGTCCTAGCCTCAGATGTAGAAGACAATACATTTGCAATTGGTTTACCAGAATCTATTCGTTATCCATTTTCAATAAGGGGAAAAATGAAAGAACTTAAAAAAAGAAAAGTTGAAAAAACTCCATATACGTTATTTGATTGGAGAAAATTTAGAGATCCATTTACCGCTTTATTAAATAATATTTTATTAGAAATCCAAAAATTACCGAATATTTCTAATGATTTAAGAAAAAAAATCCTTGAATTAGTTGGAGTTAAAATAGGAAAGGGAGTTATCATTGAGCCACATGTTAATATTGACGGGTGGTACCCAGAATTAATTGAGATAGGCGATAATTCGATAGTAAAGAAACATTCAGTGATTGCTACTCATGAAGGAATTGTTGGTGGATTTAGAAAAGGTAAAGTTATAATTGGTAAGAATGTGATGATTTCACCCGGCGTAGGATTATTACCCGGAATTGAAATCAAGGATAATGCAGAAGTCTTACCTTACGCCTTTGTAGCAAGTGATATAGAAGATGGAGTTCAAGTAGAAGGAATACCTGCTCGAATTACCGGTGAAGCATTCAATTTTGAGGAATTTACTGAACAATTCTTCAACTATTCTCGAGATGTCTGGGATGAACTTAGAAAAATGAAAAATCATAACCCTTAAAAATTATTCAACGGATTAGCGCATGCATTCCTAGAATTGGTAAGTGAAATCATTGATAATATCATTCTATGAAATAATATCACGCGCAAGTTCCAGTCTAACCTATTTAGGTTGCTAAAATACTATAATGAATTTAGGTCGGAAATTTTATCCCTAAAAATCCATCTTTTCATTAACAACTGACTTTAAAAAATTCGTAATAAAAATCTTTTACTAAGAATCTTCAACTTTAAATTGTTTAATATTATTTATTAAATTTAAGATTTCGTCTCAAATATTTCTTAACATCGCAAATCCAGTATTTTATAAGCAATTTAAGAGTTTATTTCATTAAAAATATATTGAATTTAATTTTATGATTGATGATATTTTTTTATTTTGAATTTTTACTATTTTTTTCTTTTATTTCTTTAATTATTTTCTCTAATCTATTTATACCTATAGTTTCTACCAACCTTTCTAACCCCACTTCCTCTATTACCTTCTCTAACCCCACTGCCTTTATTACCTTCCCTAACCCTACTGCCTCTATTACCTTCTCTAACCCCACTGCCTCTATTACCTTCTCTATACCTAGCTTTTCTACTGCATATCGGATATTGTTAGTAAATTCTTCTTCTGTAAGCTCTCTTTCAATAAACAACTTCGACACCTCTTTCGGATATAAGAAATAAGCAACGTTTAAAAAATTTTTTAATTTCTTGTTATCGATCAGGAATTCTAAACTTTTTCTTAATTTAAGTCCCGATGAGAACAATAATAATGGAATATTTTGCTCTGTTATTTTTAACTCATTAATAACTAATAAATATATCGGAAAATAAAAATCAAAATAATATAGACCTTTTGTAATATATTCAAATTTTAATTTATCAATAAACCTTGGTTTTTGGGCTGAAATATACCATGCGGTTATATCCTTCATCTCTAAGATATTTATGTTATTTTGATCACAATATAAACCCACATATCCTATCAATTTAGAGATATCTCTCCCTTTAGCATGATCTCTTGCACTTTTAAACTCAAAAATATTATCTTTTTTTAATTTCTTCAAAATTATTGGTAATATTTCAAATTTTACTCCTGTAAAATCTAATATTTTTATTACTAAATCTATTTTAAGTGGAAGTTTTCCCACAGTCAAATCTGTTGCTACTTGAATTTTTTCTTTACTTAGTTCATCTTCTATAATTCTTTTAAAATATGCGTCCCATGTCATTATAAATACCAATATATGATTTACATTAATTTTAAATTTTAACATATTTTAAAATAACTAAATTAAAAACAGATTCTAATTCCATCCCTATGATTTTATACAAATTTATGTAAATACGTTTCAAACTTTAAAAATTAGAAAATTATGCCAAATTACACAAAAATTCCATTAAAAATAAACATTTAATTAATTTTTGGGAGATTTATTGAATTATTAAAACAAGATATAATGGGCCACCGGAGCTTCGAACTCCGGACCTCACGGTTATCAGCCGTGCGCTTTAGTTATGCAAATAATATTGTAGCATTCTAACCAGGCTAAGCCAGTGGCCCTTAATTTTTGTTGTTTCCGTCAATTTCATTATGTTTGAATTATTATATTCTTATTTAAAAATTTTATGTTTAGAGTAAATCTTGTTTAGGTTCGGATTGGAATATGAAATATAATTGAGAAAATCTTTGAGATATTAAATTTGAATTATTAATTTAACAAAAATAATGTAGATTTCTGAGATCCAGATAAGGGAAAAATATTATTTTAAAAATTAAGTTGAAATGGAATTTAAGATTATTTAGAAAATAAATTGAAATGTTTTCTAAATAAATAAGGCTTTTGAAATTTTTAATAATAATCAGATTTTGAGTTATATTAATGGAGAAACTTAGATTTATATAATTAAAAGATGAAAAATATATTTAGTTCATTTTTAATAGTTAAGAATTTTTAAAAAGGGAATGGTAATTAATGAATGAACGAATTACCAGATACAAAGAGAAAATTTTTTCAGCACCGTACGAGATATGTATAGAGCGACCAAAATATTACACGGAATCATATAAGAAAACTGAGGGAGAGCATCCTGCAATTAGAGCGGCAAAAGCATTTAAACATTTAATAGAAAACATGACTATTTACATATTACCAGAGGAAATCATAGTGGGAAATAGGACTTCAAAAATATTAGCCCCAGTAATTCCGATTGAAAGAGGCGAAATCAATGTAGTAATGAAAGTTGATTTAAAAAATCTCTTAAAGAGAAAAACGCAGCCATTTCACATAGAGAAAAAGGATAAGAAGGAATTAATGAAAAAGATATTACCTTATTGGAAGGGTAAAACAGTAAAAGAAATGCGAATGAAATTACTAAAGAAGGGTAAATTAGTAATTACACCAGGAATTGGTATTAAATCATGGATAAAAAGAGGTAGACAATTAGGGGGTTTTTCTTGGTTAAAAAAATTTTATGATATACTTGTAAAAGGTAGATTAAGGTATATAACAAAGGGGTTATCGTTATTAGCAACCAACAATCCAAATTTTGTAAATAATGTATTTGATACTCAAGGTCATTTCGTTCATGGTCATGCTAATTTATTAAAAATCGGAGGATTTTCAAAAGTAAAAGTAAAAGCATTGGAACAATTGAAAGAAATAGAAGAAAAAATAAGTAAAAATGAATTTGATTCCGAATTAAGTTCAAAGCTAAAAAGTAGAGTATCAGAAATTAATGTTAAAAAGGGACATTCAAAAAATCCTGAGGATTACAGGGATTTGAATAAACCAGCACCAAAAGTTGTAGAGTATATTTCGCCAGAGAGATTATCATTAATGGATAAAAAAGCATTTTTAGAAGCTGTATGTATATGTTGTGATGCAGCTAAAATCTATGCAGATAGATTTGTGGATTTAGCTTTAAAAATGGCGGAAAATGAGAAAGATGAAATTAGAAAAGAAGAGTTAAAAAAGATAGCGGAAGTATGTAGCCAAGTTCCTTGGAAAAATCCCAGAAACTTTCATGAAGCTATCCAAATGGTTTGGTTCAATCAGGTACTTTCATATTTATCATACGGTATTGGAGCAATTATTGCGATTGGAAGACCCGATCAATATTTATATCCGTACTATTTAATAGACAAGAAGAAAGGGTATGACGATAAATATTTTCTTACTTTAATTGAAGATCTATTAATAAAAACTTCGATTAATCTATTACCACTGCCATCATATGCAAAATTTACTGCTTCAGAGCTTGGAGGAGATAATGTAGGAATTTGTGTGGGCGGGGTTGATGAAAATGGAAATGACGCTACAAATGAATTAAGTTATTTGTTTATGGATGCTATTAAAGAATTGAAATGTATGACTAACTCATTCTCAATAAGAGTCTCATCAAAAAGTAGCGATAAATGGTTTGATAAAATTGTGGATGTTTGTTCTACGACATCAGGACCAGCTATATTTAATGATGATATTATAATAAAAGCATTACAAAAAACGGGGCTTTCGTTAGAGGATGCACGGAACTATGGGATCATAGGATGTGTAGAGCCCTCAGGTGCGGGTAATACTCATTCATGCACTTCTGGAAATGATATCAATTTATATGGAATATTAGAACAGGTATTGACAAATGGGAGAATAAGATCTTGGTCGAAAGATAGTGGGTTGAAAATAGGTGATCCATGCAGTTTTAAGACTTATGAGGAATTTTATCAAGCTTATTTAAAACAATTAAAATATTGGATAGATTTTATAGTTAAATGGGTAGATATAAAAGATATAATTTATGCAAACTTTTATCCAAATCCA
>CAZYEE010000017.1:0-25257 GCA_964646355.1 uncultured archaeon
AAAATAAGAAACCTATAAAAAAATAAAAAAAATACTTTAACTAAATATCTTTACCGCCACTTACAACGATAATCGCTCCATTTACAAAGCTGGCTTCTTCGGATGCGAGGAATGCAATAACATTTGCAACCTCTTCAGGCTTTCCTGCCCTACCAAGTGGAGTTTGCTTTACAAAATTTTCAAAAGCCTTTTCTGGCATCGCTTTTGTCATATCCGTTAGTATAACACCCGGCTGAATCGCATTAACGGTAATTTCTGCACCTCCATATGGTAGTTCTTTTGCTAAAGTTTTGGTTATCCCTATGATACCAGCTTTACTCGCTGCATAATTAGCTTGTCCAATATTACCTGCCTTTCCTCCAACTGAACTAATATTAATAATTCTGCCATATTTTTTCTCACGCATTATTGGGACAAACGCCTTGGAACAATTAAAAATACCTTTCAAATTTGTTCTTAAAACTTCATCCCACATTTCTTCGGTCATATTGATAAATAATTTATCTCTGGTAATTCCAGCATTATTAACGAGTATATCTACAGTTCCGAAATCCTTTATTACCTCTTCAGCGGCTTTTTGAACTTGGTCTAAATAACCCACATCAACTTTATAGGCTTTAGCTTTTCTACCAAGTGATTCTATTTCTTTAACTACTTCATCAGCTGGCAGAACATCAAATATCGCTACATCTGCACCCTCTTTTGCAAATTTTATGGCAGTAGCTCTGCCAATACCACGAGCACCACCAGTTATTACAGCTACTCTATCTTTCAATCTCATAAATAAAACTCTCCTTTTAATTATTCAATAAGTCATTTATTAAGCCGTTTATACATTTTCTTATTTCTATAATAAAAATTAACAAACTCCTCAAATAATTCGTCATAGATTTTTCTATTTTCTGGATTTGGTTTATATATATTAATATATTGGATATATTTTGGAATTTCCTCAAAAGTGATGTATCCAAGCCCTACTGAAGCAATGAAGGCTGCACCCCTGGCATTAGCTTGAATCGGGTCCTTTACTTGTTTGATGGTTCTATTCAAGACATCAGCGAAAATCTGGCACCAAATATTTGAATTTGCACCTCCACCGATCATATTAATTGGGTCCAATTTCTTTCCATCCTTAAACTTTTTAAGCACAAAGTTTTCAATGGTATTTAAAACCCATCGGCTGTTAAAGGCGACTCCCTCGAATATTGCTCTGATTAGATGTGCTCTAGTAGTTTTAAGTGATACATTTAATAAATTTGCTCTAATATAATGATCCTCTATAGGAGTTCTTTCTCCATACAACCATGGAGTAAATATTACGTTATCACTACCTGGAGGAACTGTTTCTACAATCTTATCAAATATCTTATAAACATCCGGGACTTGTTCCTCAATTAATAGTTCATCCTTATGATAAAGTATATTATCTCTAAGAAAACTTAAGCAAGCTCCAGCTGTTTCTTGTTCCGTTACTGCGAAATATTTGTCTGGAATGGCGGAAGGAATCGAGGCAATATTATTAAAGATATCTGTTTTTTTCTCAGGGACATGACAAATAATCCAGGATGAAGTCCCAATATACAGATGTGCATGGTAGTTTTCTACAGCTCCTGAACCAATAGCAGCAGATTGAAGATCTGGAGAACCCATAACCACTTTAACATCTTTTTCTAATCCAAGTTCATCGGCTACTTCCTTCTTTATGGGCCCTAATACATCAATAGATCGCTTTAAATCGGGAAGTTTTTCTATAGGAATTTTTACCTTTTTCAAAAGTCCTTCATGATAATGGATATTATTCAGATCTCTATTATCCGTCACCCAATGTAAGGTGATTGAATCAAATGATGCCGCAAATTTGCCAGTAAATTTGAGGTTTAAAAAATCCTTACATTCGAGAAATTTATGGGTTTTTTCATAAATCTCTGGAAGTTCATTTTTTATATATAATATGTGCCCAATAGGATCTTTACCCGATAGACCAGGAGCACCACCAGTAGGTTTAACCCATTTGAATATGTTTGTAAGTTTATAACCTGAGATTTCTGGAAATCCACCAACTAATTTCTTAATATATGGAGCACCTCTTGTATCCATCCATATAATTGCATTCATTAAATGGTTTCCATCTTTATCTACAGGTACAGTTCCAGACCATTGACTTGAACAACAAACGGCTACAATATCCTCTACCGGAACTAAGTTTTTATCAATTAACCTTTTAGAAGTGGTGATTATAGCATCCCACCACTCATCTGGGTCCTGCTCCGCACCACCATTCTCGAATAAATATAATTTACATTCCTTGAATTCCCAGTCGATAACTTCTCCTTTTGTTGATACTATAGCTGCTTTAGAACCACTGGTACCGTGGTCATGCGCTAAAATGTATTTTGTTTTTTCAGAAATTTCAATCACCTAAAAATAAACAATAATTTTAATATACAATATTTGATGACTCATTTTGATTTATTAAATTATTTCTTAAAAAATTTCACTAAAAAATATAGTGGTATTTACTATTCTTCTAAATTATAGAAGAGCTCTTATATTTTCCATAATTATAATGACCGTAAATCCTCTATAATAAATTTATTTAATGACTAATAAATAAAAAATCGATTTTTTTATAAAAACACAAAAATACTCTTTTTTTTAAATTTTTTTCGTATAAAAATTTAATCATATAATCATATTTGTCCTAAAATTTCCTTAATCTATAATTAACATTTTCTCAATCTATAATTTTAACAAGAATGAAAAATTAGATATAAATTATTTTTCAGCTAATAAAATTAACTATAAAGATTTCAAGTTAAAAGAATATAATAAATTTATATAAACTCATAAACTCATATTCCAATAAAAGTTATACAAAAAATTAAATGTAATGTAATAAGAAGCAATAAAATTTGTAAATAAGACTTAAATCTGGGATAAAATCAAAATTTATTCCAGTATATTAGCATTTAAAAATAGATAAATTAGGTGGAGAGAGATGTTTAACTTAAAAAATTTGGATGCAAATCTAGAAGAGGAGCATTTAGAAGACTTAAATAGAATCCTGGATATAGTCAGGGAATACAGTATAATGGAGGATGAATGTAGATGTTATAACTCAATGGGTTTGAGATATCATAAAGCTGGAAAATATAAAGAGGCATTAGAATATTACAACAAAGCATTGAAAATAGCAAATGAAATTGAAGATTTAAGTATAAAAGGCAAAATTCTGAATAATATTGCCTATATTAAATGGGCTCAAGAAGAATATCAAGAAGCAAAAAAATATTTTAAAGAGGCAATAAACCTTTCTGAGGTATATATGGAAGAATTGGTTAGTCCTTTTGAGCCTATTGAAATAGAAGTAGAGCTTAATCCCTATTATGGTATGATAGAGCTATTATTTGATGTTTATAAAAAGACCAAAGATAAGAATAATCTATATGAAGCTTTAAAATTCATTGAAATAGCAAAAACACTTGAAATAATAAATATTCTGCAGCTTTTTAATATTATTGAAAAATTTCCTCCCGATAAAATTGAATTGATAAAAAAAGAGCGGCTACTAGTCAGCGACATGATTAATATTAAAAAAGAATTAGTTGATCTTCATAAAAGAAAAAGAGAATTACACGGATTACTTCAAAAATATAAGCGTTTTGAAGACCAAACAACTATTAAAGAAACAATTGATAAATTAGAAAATGAGGTAATTAAATTAAAAAATGAAATTAAATCAAAAAATGAGCAACTGCTAAATTTAGGCAATGAATCCAGAAAATTACGTACCGAAATTGTGGAAAATCTTGAAGATTCAGGATTAATAAAACCAACAATTGAGTTTAATCCGCTTAATGATCTTATGCGATTGTTTGAGATTGAAAATGTTGTGGTCTGGGAATTGTTTTATGTTCCAAATTCACCAATCTACAAGAATAAATTCAAGATTCTAGTCATGGAGTCTAAAAATATTGAACTGTTTGAAGTGAAAAACTTTGATAGTAAAAAATTCATGGACTCATTTCAAATATTTATCAAAATGATAAATGATCCTGTGTTAAAATATTATTCTTTTGAAAAGCTTATCGAAATTAAAGATACTTTTACGAATATATTACCAAAAGAACTTTTAGATACACTGGAAAATAAATCCAAGTTAGTTTTAATTCCTCATAATTTATTACACTTAGTACCATGGGAAGCTATAGAGCCTGTAGGACTAAAAATTCCTATATGCAGGAATTATTCTTTAAGAATTTTAGATTCATGCATTAATAAAAATAAATTTGAGGAAAAAGAGAACCAGCTCTTTTTTGTTTCTAACCCCACCTTTAATTCCTTTCCTGCATTAATAGCTGAAAAAGAAATAAACGGAATCATTTCTCTTCTAGATAATTATAAAATCCCCTATTTGCTATTGAAGAATGAAGAGGCATCAAAAGAAAAATTCTTAGAAATTATAAATAAAAACAATATCGCAATTGTACATTTTGGAGGATATACAAATTTTGATCCTTTAGGCATAATGAGGACTATGGCTAAAAAAGAACCAAAAATTGAAAAGACTTTCTTTTGCGGTTTATTATTCTATAACGAACAAAATTATAGTACTATGGGCATAAATGAATTGATCAATAATGGATTTAATACAGCACCTTTATTCATCTTGGATATTATTGAATTTGAGGATGCCGAAGAATCTGATATTTATAATTATTTAGTATTGATCCGTGGGTTAATGCTGGCTGGAATTCCTAGTGTTATTGCTCCAAACTGGCAGATAATGGAGGATATAATTCCTGATTTTATGTTAGAATTCTATCATAATATTACAAGGGGACTTGACGTCTGCGAGAGCCTATTCGAAAGTAGAAAAAAGGTATGGGTGAATTCGAAACGTCCGGTATTTTATGGTGTGTATGCATTATATGGTAATCCATTTAAAAAATTTAATCTTGAATGAATTTAAAGTACATGAAAATCTTTTTAGTGATAAATTATTTCATTAAATTCGGAATTCTTCATCTTCCCCAAAAATAGTAACATCGTCATCTTCTCTCTTCTTTATTTTTTCATAGAAGAAATCATCTTCTTCATACCAATCTTCAAAAGGATAACATGCTCCGCAAAATAAACATTGTGTTTTTTTGAAAAATTCACCACATTGAGGACATATTCCCCCAGTTTCAAAAGTATTAAATATAGTGTTGCATTTATTACATTGCCATTTTGCAGACTTATTGGGAGTCCAACCACAACTAGGACATCTTGGCATTTATGGTCAACTATTTAATTTATCTATTTATTTAGTACAATAATGATCGATATTAAATATTACGATTTTGAACTACCAAAGGATCTTATAGCCCAAGAGCCAATTGAACCACGGGATAAGGCACGTCTAATGATTTTAAAAGGTGAGACAATTGTTCACAGATATTTTTATGAAATAATTGATGAGTTTGATAAAGGCGATTTATTAATTGTAAATAATTCAAAAGTTATACCCTCTAGAATTTATGGAAACAAATCCACTGGTGGAAAAATCGAGGCTTTATTTATTAGGGACATGTCAAATAAGATAGGAGAAAAAGATCTATGGCTTGTTATTTTAAAAGGTCATGGGCTTAAGCCAGGCGTTAAACTTATCTTTAAAGGTAAAGATATAATATTGGAGGGCGAGATTTGTGAATGGGTAGAAAATGGAAAATTTCTTGTAAAATTCTATCCCAAAGATAAATCTATTAGAAGTATTCTTAACAAAATTGGTATAATAGCACTTCCTCCTTATATAAAGAAAAAGTTTAATGATTATAATATATATCAAACTGTCTATTCAAAAGTCAAAGGTTCGATTGCAGCTCCCACGGCAGGTTTGCATTTCACTCGTAAATTACTGAAAGATTTAAAATTAAAAGGAGTAGAATTATGCTATTTAACTCTACATATAAGTGCATCCTCATTTGTTCCAGTAGAACAGAACAATATTAACAAATCTCCACTGGATCCAGAGTTCTATTCAATTCCAGACAAGACTATAAAGTTATATAATAAAGCAGTATCAAAAAATTCAAATATTTTCATTGTTGGGACTACTACCATGAAGGCTTTAGAAAGTGCATGTGATGAAAATGGTCTTATTATCCAACCTGAAGGGTTTAGTGATTTATTCATAAGTCCTGGTTATAAGTTTAAGTCAAAAGTTTCGAGATTTATTACCAACTTTCATACTCCAAAAAGCCCACCATTACTTATGGTCAGTGCATTCTATGGCTGGAATAAATTAAAAAGAGCGTATCAAGTCGCAATTGATCGAAAATATCGTTTCTACAGTTTCGGAGACGCCATGCTAATATATAGACCATAACTCTTATGCTATTAACTAATCTTCCAACTCGTATAATAAAGCCTCAATTTTGTTGATTAACTCATCTATATTAATTGAATTTAATGCAGAAATCTCAACATATTTAAAATTATAAGGTATAAAACTTTTTATTGCTGAAATTTTTGACTCTAAATCACTCTTTGTTATCTTATCAATTTTATTAAATACAATAATCATTTTATTATGATCTATACCTAAATCAAGCAGAATATTGAATCCACTTAAGAATTTTATTTTTAGTGTCTCAATATCCTCGGAAACGTCAATTAGATATAGAATGATGTTTGCATGAATAATATCGAATATATTTAATTCAAAAGATTCAATTAATTTTGGATCAATATCAATAACAAATCCAATAGTATCAACAAAGAGCATATCTCTATCGGTTAGCTTCATATATTTACTTGATAAGGTGGTGAATGGTTCATTACTAACAGGTTTCTGAGAGCCTGTTAACAAATTAAAAAGTGTTGTCTTTCCAGCATTATAATTACCCGTTAAACATATTACAGGCATTTTTAATTTTTCCCTTTTTTTAAACCAGCTTTCTTTTAATTTTCTTAATTTAGTAATTTTTGAATTGATTTTCGCAATTTTTTCTTGAACTCTCCTAATTTTACTATGATATGCATATTCTCCAGAGCCCATTGCACCAGGATGTTCGGTCCTCAGTTTTATTGAAGCAGCAAGTTTTATCATAGGAATTTCTTTTATTAATCGTGCTTTTTCGATTTGCAGTTTTGAGAGATTATCTTTAGACATTTTTTCAAAAATTTCTAATATGAGATCGTATCTATCACTTACATCATCACAACCAGTCGCTGTCCTTATATTATATTTTTGTTTACTGGTTAGATTATTGTAAAAAATTATTTTTTCTATATTTTTTTGTTCGACTAACTGTTTTAATTCTTGAATTTTACCATTACCAATTAAATATTTAACCTTTGGTTTAAGTTTGGTCTGAATTATTTCTGCGATTATATTATACTGTGTTTGGGCAAGAGCCCTAAGCTCATTCATCTGAACTCTAAATTTTATATGATCTGATGGATTTGTTTTTAACATCACAAGAACTGCATTTTTCATATATATCAAAACAACAGCATTTCTTTTTCGTTTCTTAAATAAAGAAATTCTCTTTATATTGGAAGGGTTTAAATATTTAAGAAATTCATCATCTATTAAAAGTTATTATTTTATTAAAATAATAATTAATTTCAAATATTTTCACAAATAGTAAATGACCTCGTGGTAAATGTGAAAAATAAACAACGATTTATCTTAAATATTGCGTATATTATAGTAATTTTAATATTATTATTTAGGTTTAATTATTATTATCAAATATTTCTTACTTATCCAATGAAAGACCGTCAGTTCTTTAATAATTTGACCTTAATTTTAATTTATATTGGATTGGGAGCAAGTACTGGCAATTTGATCATAACAAATTCGACATATCGAATAATCTCATTCATTTTATGTGTGCTATGCGGGCTTTTTACTTTAATATATGGAATGTTATTCTGTTATTTTGATATTATTCATTATGATATTTATTCATCTGTTTGGCTTGTTTTGCATGTTATTCTTGGAAATATAGCAATTGGTCTCCAATTTTTTAGTTTCATTTATTAAAAAATAATAGGAAAATCGATTTTTATATGACATAAATTAGATTCCTTCAATAAGATTAAAATTAAAGGAATTTCAAATTATAATTGTAATTTAAAGGTAACATGACAAGCTTTTGAAGATATAATAAAACAAGGTGCAAAAATAATTTTACAATAAAATTAAAATGAGCAACAGGCTCAAATCTATTATAATAAAATAAAATCAATGATTGCAAAATGTCAGATGCAGATATTTTAGATGTAGAGGATACTGTGCTCTGTATTGATATTTCAAGAAGTATGGCGAGACGCGATTTGGGTGAAAGATCAAGATTGGAGATTGTTAAGGATGCACTTATTGATTTTGTGAAAGCAAAACTAAAAATAGATAAGCGGGATAGATTCGCGATAGTAGGATTTTCAACAAGTGCAAAAGTATTGCTTCAATTAACAAATAACGAAGAAGAAATTATTGATGTAATTAAATCTTTAACGCCACAAGGAGTTTCGGGGCTTGGGGAAGGTGTTGCTGTCTCTTTGAACATATTATGCCATGAAATATTACAAGAGGGTCAAAATGTTTACCGTATATTAATAATTTCCGATGGAAAACCATGGATTGGAACAGTAGACCCGATTGAAAAAGCACAGATGGCAGCAGAACTGGGAATCATCGTCGATGCAATAGAAGTTTCAAATAGCAGAGAAACCTGGGGTGAGAACATTTTGGAGTCTATGACTCAACTAGGTACCTATCACCAAGCAATGAGTGAAGAATTGCTTAGATTACCATTAAAGACACTTGCCCATAAGAAAGATGTTTATGATATGAAGAAAGAAATGCCTAATTTAGCATTAATTGCCACTCCCCTTATTGACCCCACTGAATTAATGATTGAATTCAAGGAATCAATCGACTTTTATCTAGGAGACAAAGAACCTGTTTGTATTATATGTAGACTTACTGGCTGTGGCATATGCAACCAAGATTTAGATTGTTTTCGGATATGTCCTTATTGTAAGAACTATATGCATTTATGTTGTGTTGAGAAATGGTCTGAGACAAGTAAAATGATTGAAGCGCAAGTATTTCGTTGTCCACATTGTTTGATGTTGCTTAGATTACCTGATAGCATTATTCAGAAAAGAAAAGAGATGCCCCCACCAGCCGAGGAAACGCCCGAAGTTATTGAAGAACAGGAGGATAAATTGAAAATAACCTCAGCATTCTCAATCCCAATTGAAGATAAGGAAAAACCCAGGCCTGCACCACCTCAAAGGAGAATTATGCCCTCATCTGCATCCCAAGCAAAAATTGGTGAATTTATTCGTGAAGCTGGTCGCGTTTTTCTAAAAGAACTTATTAAAGGCGAGGAAAAACTGCTTTATTTAGCATGGGAAAACTGGGGCTCACGTAATTTTAGATGTAATTTGATGAGCGGTATGAATGAAAAAGTTTGCAAGGAATTTATACCAATAATCGATTGGGAACAAAGGGTTTGTACTGGATTCAAAATAGTAGACTCATGTGGTTGGCTTTCCAATTTGAGTTATGAATACGGGATTTTGGTACTTAATTTAGATGAATTAACTCAATGGTGTGAAGATGTATTAAAAGATTTGAGAAATATAAAAAAGTTGATCGAAGAACATCCGGAAATTGAATTCACCTCCGATAGATTAACTGATTTTGAGCTGGTGGCAAATGTCAAATTTGATGGTCCTATTTCTATACGAAATAAAGAGGAGTTGGAAGGAAATTTATTATATGGTGCGGTATTGTATCTACACATGTTTCATGAAGCCCTTGGATGGACTAAAAAAGAAATCGAGGTTAAGGAAGTTCCTATAACCCAAAAGGCGTCCAGTTCTGAAAAAAAAGGCACGGAAGTTCCAAGTCCACAAAAATCAGCGGTTGAAATCGAAATCGATTTTGATCAAATGGACGAATCATTTGATGAGACCCAAACACCTGATATAAGAACTATCGAAACTAGTGAATCCTCTCCATCAACAGAAATACCAATCCCTCCCGATCCATCTAAAACAGAACCACCAGTTCCTAATATCGTGCCAGATAATATTGAATCTCTTAAGACACCAAGTGCTACAAAACGTGCTATAGACCTTCTTAAAGAAACGAAAACTCCAGAAAAATCTAAATCAGAAATGGTATCCAAATCAGAAGATGAGATAATATATCGATATTATTGCTCTAATTGCAATAAATGGTTTAAATCCAAGAAAATTATCCAGCAGAACTGTCCTTCATGCTCAAAACCTTTAAAAATAGGACTATACTGTCCAAAATGCAAAAAATGGTATTTTGTTAGCCAATTTAAAAAGTATATATGCTCTCAATGTGGGAATATTCTACAGACCAACGATTAATCAATCCAACAATCAAATATTTCGACGATTAATCATTTTATAATTAGTTAATTAAAGAATTATATCTATCGAATAATTTTTTAAAATTATTAAATCAAGTAATCTTTAAATTTAGTAATCAAATGCCATAATTTTTATTTTGGAGTAAATATATTTAAGAAATACAAAAAAGGCGATAAATTAATATAATATCATTAAAAATTCGATTCCAAATCCTAAACATAAAGATAACAATATAATTGCAACAACTACCTTTTTTGCAGAAAACTTATAGGCTCCTTCTACATGAAGAATTAACCAGATTCCAATAATAATTCCTATAATTATCAGAACTATGCCAATTCCAGGTAATACTTCGATCAGACCCATTTTTTACACACTCATGCTTCAAATGGAAATTCATTTTTATAAACCTTTGTTTCATCGAGCTTTAATACTCTTTTTATTATACCTTTACGTTTAGTGGATAGTCGTAATTTTTTAGATTCCTTATCGATATAATTAGTCAAATCGTTGATTTTCTTTTTTAATTCACGTTTTTCGGAGGTATTTAATGTACCTGTTTTATATTGTTTATTTAATTCATTTAATTCTTTTTGCTTTTTGACGAGTTCCGCTTTAATTTTTGGATCAGGTAATATTATTTCATTTATAATAAATTTATTTTCTAAAATGAGTTCTTTAAAAGATAAATTTTCTAATTCTTTAGCTTGATCCTTATAATCAAGCAAGCATTCATCAATAATCTGTTTTAAGAGAGTTTCTTCTTTAGGTAAAGTTCCTTTACAAAAATTAGGGCGTTCCTCCTCTTTTTCAGGGTCTTTCGACTTTCCAGAAGGTCGCGGAATTGTCTTTTTAGTAGTAATTTTCCAAGGGTTTCCTCTTGTAATAGGTGAAATGGAAAGAAGTGGATATCCTAACTTATTGAGTTTTTTATAAGCATCTTGCAGTTCATTTAAGTTCATAGAATCATTGATTTTTATTTCGTATATTCCCTTCTTCTTTTTTATACTGGTGTTTAAACCCATTTCAGCCATTTCAGCGCTAGGATCACTTGGTGTTAATATGTTTCCTGAAATTTTGTATTCATCATCCTTCATTTTTTTAATTATGAAATCCAAAAAATATTCGTCATAATCTCTATCTACATAAAAATTGATCTTTTTTCCTTTTATTACTAAATTTAATTTTGGGCCCTCAAATTCTCCTTTACTGTATCTTAAAAACTTATTATGAACGTCTTCATCTATTTTGTCTTTAAAAATTTTGATTAGGAAGTGGTCCATATTGTTTAATCAACTCCCATTTATTAATAAATCTTTTTGGATAACTATGTTCAATTTTCGTTAGTTTAATAGAGGAATAATTAACTTTTATTTCAATAATTTTAGATATATTATTTTTAATATTGTTTTAAAAATAATCGGTCAGGCGCTTTTGTCGTAGTATATATCTAATAATCTGACTTTTATTTTTCCAAAATTTTAATGGGAGTTTAAAATCAGAGTTCTCAATATATTGTAAAGCAGAATTGAGGTCTTCAAAAACAAGGGGTGGTCTCTTCATAGCCATTCTAACAGTTTCTCTAATCACCCAAACACCTAGAGGTACTAAATATTCCTCATTTACCTCTCGTAGAACAAGCACCGCACCTTGCCTTCTTTGTTTATATAAATATTCACAGACTGCCAAACGAGCTGCATAATATGCTCCTGTAACATTTGAAGCATAATTTTTTCTACCTTCATATGGTTCATAATCTTGCATTATTATCGGGTCTTTATTACCATCAGGTTTCCATAATGAGCTAATCCAGACTTCCAAATTCTCAAATCGCCATTCTCTTGGCATAATTATAATTTTAAAATTATTTCCAAGATATTTATCTTGAAAAATTAGATATTTATCGACTTCCGGGAATAATTTTATTTTTTTAATTAAATATTTAGAAATTGTATCATCTGTAGCGGTTATACTCCATCTGGTGGGCACTAATTTTCGGTCAATCCCAAGTAATCCAGCAGATAATAGCATTTGAATTTTTGAAACACTATGCTTGCTCTTATAAAGCTGAAAAATCGATTCTGAAGCTCGGAGATCCGTATCACTTACTGTTTTTTCAACTATTTTACTCACTCTAGGGTTTTCTGTTAATACCATTTTTTCAACATGACCAATGGGCCCAAATGGCTGAGAATGACTATCTAGTTCGATTTTAGCAAGTTTAGGTGCCTTTGTAAATTTAACTTCAGTTTCAACTGGGCCTCCAGCCATCACAATCTCTTGACTAATATCCAATAACTTATTATTAATTTTATATCTTTTCACATCTGGAATTCTAAAACTGGAACGAATTAAAAATGATCTATAGCTGATGATTTCATCCACTGATTTGCCATACCACATATCGGGCTCATCTAATATCTGTAGTTTATTGTCCAACTCTGCTTCATGTGGTGGGATCATTGGGCCCACTTGTACTTTTGGATATCCATACCTCCCCACAAAAAATGCTGGGGGGCTTGCTCCTTGAAACTCTGTTTCATTTTTCAAGATGATCCTCTTAACTGGTATAATATGGGCCTGTTTTAATAAAATCGGGCATCTTGACTTACCACATAAATTTCTTGAACCCTTACACAATAGACATAATTCCTTAGATTTGGGTGGACGGACCATTTTGGGCACATTTATGGTTTCTGTCATATTTGGCGGACTTTAAAATATCAACATAAAAATTTACTCTCTATAATTAAAATTGTCAAACTAAATTTTAAATATTAAGAAATAAATTGAATTTATAACAACTTGAGGAATTAAAGAAAAATAAAGGTAAGACAAAATTATGAAATTATTGCTAGATTGTTGTTGCGGACCTTGTGCCACTCATTGTATTGAAATATTAAAGAATGAATATGAAGTTATTTTATTTTCCTCAAATTATAATATACATCCTAAAGAAGAATATGAAAAAAGGCTAGCCTCCCTAAAAAAGTTGGCTGAAATTTACGATCTCCCATTGATTATTCTAGAATATCGTCCAAATGAATGGTTTGATGCTATAAAAGGACATGAAAATGATAAAGAAGGAGGGGAACGGTGTAAAATCTGTTTTAAATTCAGATTAAAAAAAGCGGCTGAATGGGCAGCAAATCATAATATACCCATTTTTACAACTACCTTGACAATAAGCCCACATAAAAAATCAAGTGATATAATTGAAATTGGAGAACAATTGGCATTAATTTATAATATAAAATTTCTTAATAAAGATTTTAAAAAGAAAGATGGATTTAAAAAAAGTGTTGAACTGAGTAAAAAGTATTCATTATATAGACAGAATTACTGCGGCTGTATATTTTCTAAAAATCATTAATATATTTTGTATTTTCTTATATCTCAAATCTTTATTTAAAAATGTTAATCATATTTATGTCGCAAATTTTATATTCACCATATTTATTATATTTTCTCCAATACTCTATCTAAATCGTTTAAACTTACTTTTGTCGGAATAATTCAGTTTGATAGCTTCCCTATTTATTTAAAAATAAAAAAATTATATTATTTAATTGTGAGAAAATCTGGTATTGCAACACTTAAGCTGCACCCTGGGACAGCACCGCACTGGCTTCTTCATAGAATGAAAAAGCTAGCAGACCAAATATTCAAAGTTTTATATGATGAATTTGGAGCAGAAGATATTTTAAAACGATTATCAAATCCCATATGGTTTCAGTGTTTGTCAAATACATTGGCGTTTGATTGGGATTCTTCGGGAGTAACTACTGTATTAACAGGAGTTCTAAAATCAGTACTTAAAGAAGATCATGGTATACTAGTTGCCGGAGGCAAAGGAAAAAGATCGATCAATACACCTAATGATATTAATGAAATTGGTAAAAAATTCGATTTTTCAGAAGATACAATTAATGAATTGAAATATTCCAGTCGTATGACCGCGAAAATTGACAACGCAGTAATTCAAGATTCGTATAATTTATATCATCATGCGATTTTTATCTCAGAGTCTGGTGAATGGACTGTAGTTCAGCAGGGTTTAAATGCTACAAATAAAACTTCAAGAAGATATCACTGGCATTCAGATGGGGTTAAAAACTTTATTGATGATTATCCAAATGAAATAATGTGTGATATTAAGCAAAAAAGAGTATTGAATATGACATCATCTAAGGCAAATGAAAGTAGAAAAACATGTGTGGATCTATCGAAAGAGAGTTCAACTCGAATAAAAAGATTATTTCAATCAATTACATCATATACAAAAACTTCTATCCTAGACTACATAAATCCTACAGAAAAACAAGTTAAGCATCCGCAAAAAGTCCTTATATTACATTATGAACTACTTCCAAAAAGAATGAACTGGGACGCTTTAAATGAAGCCTATGAATTCCAGCCAAGAAATTATGAGGAACTTATTAGAATAAGGGGAATAGGGCCAGCTACAATCAGAGGACTTGCACTTATTTCAGAATTAATTTATGGAAATTATAACGATTGGAAAGACCCAGTAAAATATTCTTATTGTTTAGGTGGAAAAGATGGAGTTCCATATCCTGTTCCATTGCAACGATATGATAGAACAATTCAAATACTAAAAGAAGCAGTAGAAAATGCTAAACTTGGTGATAAAGAAAAGATAGAAGCTATCAAACGATTAAAAAAGTTTGCTTATAAAATGAATTTAGAATTACAATAAAATTGTATAAAATATATAAATAAATTAACAAAATTCAGATTTTAAGGTAGGCTTTCCAAAATTTTAATAATTTTTTCTGTAACTTGGACAGTCTTTCCAAATTTATTCTGTATTTTGTAAAATCGGGGCACCAAATCTCTGGGAATATATTTCCAATTATTTTTTATATCCTTTAACAACAAAAAATATTTTTTCAATGATTTTTCAAGCAATTCTGCTTCTTTTAATCCAAGATATTCAAGCAACATTTTTAAAGAAAGCAACGCGGCGATTGGGTTTGCAATTCCCTTTCCAGCAATATCAGGAGCGCTACCATGGACAGGTTCAAAATAAGGATGTTTTGTACCAATACACGCACTAGGTGCTAATCCAAGTCCACCTACAATCTCAGCACCGAGATCGCTTAATATATCCCCATATTCATTTATCATCAATAAGACATCCTGTTCTTCTGGGAATCTTACCAGTCTTCTTGCCATATCATCTACATAATAATCATCCAATAAAATGTTATACTTCTTAATATATTCCTCTGCAATTGAATACGCAATTTTTTTAAACAACCCATCTGTCTTACTCATAACATTTGATTTATGGACAATGGTAAGCTTACCCGGATGATTTTCCTTTTTACGCTTAATTGTAATATCACAAGCCAGCTTGGATATACGTTCTGATTCGAATTTCGTAATGATTTTTGTTGCATAGTATCCATCACTTTTTTTAAAAAATTTTTCAAATATTTCTTCCGAGATAACCTCCTTTTTTACAAGATCTATAAGTTTTCCCTCACCAACTTTTATAACGCTGTATAGACCCTCCAAATTTTCTCTTACAATTATGAAATCGATAGATTTTTCCACTTTTAAGGGGGAATTTAATCCATCATATAATTTACAAGGTCTTAAATTTGCAAAATTATCTAATTCAAATCTTAGAAATAATAATACATCAATTGCTTTAGTATGTGTGGCTCCAAAAAGTATTGCATCTGAATTTATGATACATTCCTTGGTTTCTTGCGGAAATGATGTTCCATATTTTTTCTCTGCTGGGGCCCCAGCATCTGCTTCTATTAACTCAATATTTGGAATAGCAAGTGCTTGTAATACTTTTTTTGCTGAATTAATTACCTCGATCCCAATACCTTCTCCGCCAATTAGGCAAATTTTTTTCATAATATATATCCAACCATCAATATTAAATTTATATAAACAAAAATATAGAAAAATGTTTGAATTTTTAATAATTAATAGTTTATTGAGCTAATTCTTTTAATTTTGAGGCTATTGCATCTCCCATATCACTGGTCGAAGAGTTTCCTCCGATATCATATGTCCTAATTTTTCCTTCTTTTAACACTTCTTGAACCGCTTTTTCTATAAGTATTGAGCCGTTTTTTAAATTTTGGTCATTATTATTCTTCATTGAGAGCCAATCAAGCATCATCGAGGCAGCAAGTATTGTAGCAATTGGATTAATCACATTTTTACCAGTATATTTTGGCGCACTGCCATGCAGTGGTTCAAACATCCCGTACTTATCACCAACATTTCCACTTGCAGCCATACCAAGTGATCCTTGAAGAACTGCTGCTAAATCGGTCGCTATATCTCCAAACATATTAGGCACAACACAAACATCAAACCACTCTGGAGTTCGGATAATCCATTGAGTAAATGCATCTATAAATGCATAATCTTGTTCAATTTCTGGATAATCTGAAGCTACTTCTTGATAAACTTTACGAAAAAGTTTACAACCAGCTGTAACATTACTTTTATCAACGCAAGTTACTCTTAATTTTCCATCTTTTGGTGAACCTTTATTTCTACGTTTGCAGTACTCAAAAGCAAACCGAATAACACGTTCTGCACCTTTTCTTGTTATTAACCGCACATCAGTTGCAATTTCTGTCAATCCGCCCCTGTTCAGTCCACCATGAGTGTCTGCATACAAACCCTCCGTATTCTCCCTTATAGTAACAAAATCAACGTTTTTTGGGTCCCAGACATTTCTGAATTCACCTGAAATTTTATGAGGCACCCCCTCAAATAATTTAGTTGGTCTTATATTGGCATAAAGATCAAGTCCAAATCTTAGTCCAAATAGGATTTCTAAGCCGACCATTTTTCCTGACGGATATGAAACTGTTTCACCGGTCTTAGGATCAGTCCAACCTATAGCGCCCAATAGAATAGCATCTGCCTCATTTTTACAGATGTCAAAAACCTCTTTGGGCCATTCCTCTTTTTTTCCCGTTTTTAAGTAATACTGGGCACCACATTCATACTCCAAAAATTCAAAATTAATGCCACTTGAAATCTCTTCAAAAGCCCGCAGTACTTTTAATGCTTCTCTAATAATTTCAGGTCCAATACCGTCTCCAGGTAATACTACAATCTTGCATTTTCTCATTTTTCTATCACGACATATAATTTTATACTCTCTTTATGTAATATCCAATATTATTCAAAAATATTCGACGCAAATCCTCTAATGAAATTTGAATAATATATTGTCGCACATTCTATACAAAATATTTTACCATTAATCACTTTGAATTTATTATCCGTAATTTCTTTTCCACAATTAACTACCGAGCATCTATTAATTTTTCCTTCAAAAACCTCATATAAAAATTTAAGAAAATACTTCATAACGGTAAATCCTTTTATTAAAAAGAAATAAAAAAATATCGTTTTTAAAAAATTAATAAATGATTTTAGATTTTATAGTCCTAATATTTGTTCGTATCCAGCGAGGTCCATCAATCCATGACCTGAATAATTAAATGCAATTATTTTCTTTTCTCCTGTCTTTTTACATTCTCTAGCTTGTTGTATTGCTTCATGAATTGCGTGTGCTGTTTCAGGTGCACAAATAAGTCCTTCCACTTTTGCAAATAATTCCGCAGATTTGAAGATATCTTCTTGTGGATAAGCAACACTACGTATTAATCCTTTAGAAACTAGAAAACTTACTGCCGGAGCAGCTCCATGATACCTTAAACCTCCTGCGTGAATTGGAGGCGGCACAAAATCCGATCCAAGTGAATACATCTTAATTAGAGGTGTAGTTTTTGCTGTATCTCCAAAATCATATTTATATTCACCATTTGTAATCGAGGGGCATGCTGTTGGTTCTACTGCTACAACATCAATTTTATCGCACTCTTTTCTTAGACTTTTTCCTAAAAATGGAAATGCAAATCCTGCAAAATTAGATCCACCACCAACACAGCCGATCAGAGAATCTGGTACCTTATCCATTTTTTCAAACTGTTTGATTACTTCTTCACCGACAATTGATTGATGAATTAATACAAAATTTAGTACACTACCAAGTGTGTATTTTGCTTCAGGATTTTTCATCGCAACTTCAATTGCTTCGCTTATTGCCATTCCAAGAGATCCATTGTAATTCTTTTTGTCTTCAAGAAATTTCTTTCCACAATCTGTAGTATCGCTTGGACTTGGAATTACATTTGCACCATATAATTTCATTATGAATTTACGGTATGGTTTTTGCTCATAGCTTATTCTTACCATAAAAACTCTACATTCAAGATTAAAAAAGGCACATGCATAGCTTAAAGCGCTTCCCCACTGACCTGCTCCCGTTTCGGTTGTCAATACTTTAATTCCTTCTTTAGCTGCATAATATGCTTGTGCTACTGCTGTATTAGGTTTATGACTTCCAGGTGGAGATAGATCTTCCCGTTTATAATAAATTTCGGCAGGAGTGTTTAGATATTTTTCGAGTCTAACTGCTCTGCATAGAGGAGAAGGTCTTCCTAAACTATTTAAATAGACATCCAGTAATTCATCTGGTATATCTAAATACCGTTTATCACTTGCTTCTTGTTTTATACATTCTACAGGAAATAATTCCATAAGTGGCTCAGGTGGCATTGGTTCATTCGTCGCAGGATTTAAGTATGGTGGAAATGGTTCGGGGGAATCTACCGCAATATTATACCATTTCGTCGGAAGTTCATCCAAATCCAATATAACTCTATTTTTTTCGACCATTTTATATCACACATAGCTTATTTTATTTAAAATTTTAATAATTTAAGAAAAAATTGTATTTTTTTTTAAAATAAGAACATAAATAAATCTTATTTATGTTTTTTAGGTTTATTTTTCATAATTTACGCCAATACAGCCAACTATAAAGCCCATTATCCAGTATGAACCTTAAATTTAACATTCTCGAGATTCCAAATCTAATGAAATGAGTCTTCATAGCTAAGCCGTATTTATTCATTTTGTATCATCTATGTTATTTTTCATGCATTAAGGTTGAATATCTACAATTTTACTTAAAATCATACAAAAACTTATATATATAAACTTTACTGTACAAAAATTGACAAAACCTAAATCGGGCTGATAGTCATATGGGTTATGATAATTCAGATGTTTCAAATTTTTGGAATATTCTTAAAAGACTTTTTAAAAATAGCCCTAAAAAACTAAATGTAATAGAGCTAATTATTGAATCTGGACTATCTATTAAAGACAATCGAAAAATTTATTGTGGCAATATAGAAATTCCATATAAAAAAATTGCCGATGCATTAAATATTGATAGAAGATCCGTTATAGCGACTATGGAGCGAATACATCCAAATGAGGAAAAATTTAGATCATTAAATGATGAAGAAAAAAATGAACTTAGAATAGTTCAGCACGTACTTTCGCGTATATATCCGGCTGGAATTTATTTACATGGCAGAAAAAAGAATATCCTTGAAGTTACTGCTGACTCTAAAGAATCAGGTATTATTGCAAAAGTCACTACTTTAATCGCTGATAAAAATATAAGTATAAGGCAAATCTTAGCAACAGATCCTTATATTTCACCATATCCAAGATTGATGTTAATTGCTGATAAAGAAATCCCTGGTAATATTGTATCCGAGATACTTGAAATAAAAGGAGTTTTGACAGCTAAACTTATAAAATCGTAAATAAACCAATATGGGAATAATAGCATATAATCCGGTCGTTCTAATTTTAATTAGGCTCTATCATACCGTTCCTTGATTAATAATTGTTATTGTTTAGGAATTTTTTAAAATAGTAATGCTAATGATCTTAAGGATTGCAATAATAGCTTCAATTTAACAAATTGGATTATTCTTGTTTTATAAGATTTACTTTTGCCGTGATTATTGTAGTCACATCTAATTGCTCTATAAATATTAATAAATATGGGTAGCCGTCTTTCTTTCTCACAAGATAGCCATATCTAAATTCATCATTCTCAGATTCTTCTATAGTTGCTATTATTTCTCCCTCAAGAAAATCTCCAAATTTCTCTTTTGCATGTTTTTTCATATCTACTCCGAAAAAATCTCCTGTAAATCGATAATATTGCCAAAATTTATCATGATTTTCAAGTTTCAAATCTCACACCTACAAATCTTTTATGTGATAAGATTATTTCATTCATTTGGATTAAAATAAATCTCTCTTTAGAACCACTTAAAATTATTTCTAATTGTAATAATAAAAAGGTTATTGTTTAGATTAGAATTAACATTTAATCAAGAAAATGGTAGTATTTTGAGTTTGTTTTTAAATTTCTTGAATGTTATATAATATATTTTTTTTTGATATTATTCTATATCTTATAATCTTTACCGACATGTTTTATATACTTTATATAATATTACTTTAACTAAAAGCTTTTTATTCTATTAAATTAACAATTCCACAATCTCAAATGATGAAATAAATTGATCTAAGCAATAAAATAAATGATTTCTATCTATGAAAATAAATGATAGTATATTTTTGTCAGAGTTTTATGATAGTATTAAAAGTTTTTACTATTTTTATTTATTCTTGAATTTCATTAGATATCTATTCATCCCATTTATCATTGCTTGAACACTAGACATTACGATATCTGGATTTACAGCTCTTGCATTAATGTAGTTTCCAAACATATCCTCCAGTTTTACTTTAACTCTACCAAGAGCATCAGTTCCACCTGTTATTGCATCTAAATGATATTCCTTGAGTTTGAGTTTTCCATAGCCAAATTGTTCCCAGACCTTTGCTAATGCATTGCAAGATGCATCTACAGGCCCAACTCCGATATCAGCTGCAACTTTATCAACCCACTCATCATTTATTTTTATTTTAAGTCTAACTGTCGCAGATGGTGTCACATTTTTACCACAAATTACTGATAATTCCTCCAATTTTATGGTCTGCTCTTTATCAGGAACTTCACCTATTACTGATATCGCTATTTCATATAAATCCATATCTGTAATCTTCTTACCTTTATCTCCAATTGCCTTGATTCTTCTTCTTATTTCACGAAACTGCTCATCATTTGCTATGAGTCCAAAACTCTCTAATTTAGCTCCAAGTGAATGTCCACCTGTATGTTTTCCTACCGCAATACTTTGTTCTAAAATATCTGTTAAGTCATCGGTCCTTTTAATACCAATTAATTCTGGTGTTAATGGTTCATAGGTTCTTGGATTTGCTATAACAGCGTGGGCGTGTATTCCACTCTCGTGTCTAAATGCATTGGCACCTACTAACGGGAAATTGACAGGTATTTCAAGTCCACTAATTTTTTCAACAAGCTTAGAAGTCTCATATAAGTAATTATATTTGATATTAGTATTTATTCCATAAAGCGCATATAAGGACATTATTACTTCTTCCATGGCAGCATTTCCCGCCCGTTCTCCGATCCCTAAAACTGTGGTCTGAACTTGAGCAGCACCCACCTCAACGCCAGCCAAGGTATTAGCGGTAGCAAGTCCAAAATCATCATGGCAATGTACCGACACTCTTATATTACTTGGAAACTCCTCGATATTCTTTTTAATAATATGTGCATAAACCTTGGGAATAACTGTTCCTACAGTATCTGGAATGTTAATTCTAGTTGCACCTGCTTCAATCGCAGTATTATTCGCTTGGATTAAGAAATCTAAATCACTTCTGGTTGCATCTTCAGCAGAGAACTCGATATTCTTCCCAAAATGGGCTTTTGCATATTCTATTTCTGTTGTTATTGCAGAAAGAACCTCCTCTCTACTCATTTTTAATTTATCTCTCATATGCAGTTCTGAAGTTGCTATAAATACGTGAATTGCATTCATATCGCACTCAATCACTTTATCGATATCCTCTCTATTTATCCTAGCTAATCCTATAATCTCCGCATTTAAACCAAGCCTTGATATCTCCTTACAAGCTTGATAATCTCCTTCCGAAACAATGGGCATTCCCGCCTCTATAATATCAACACCTAGCTTATCTAATTGCGTAGCTATCTGAATTTTCTCTTGTAATGTAAATGAAATACCCGGAGTCTGCTCTCCATCTCTTAACGTCGTATCAAAAACATATACCTTATCTGGTAGGTTCATATTCTTTATTATCTCTTTTATATGGGGCGATACATGAATTTTGTCAACTGATTTACTTTCAGCCATATCCCATTACCTCTTTAAATTGTTTTAATAATCTAATCTTCCTAAATAATATTATATAATTTTCAAATAATGGTGTATAATTCTTAAATAATGGTATATAATTCTCAAAATAGACTAGATCTAAAAAAAAGCCGTGTTTTTTACCGTTATTTATGAAAGGTCTTGAGAACTACATCCATCCTATTCGCACCATTAAGAATTCATTAACAATAGCAATCAAAATATTTTAAAAAATTTAAATGTTTCTATTTTTAATACAAATCTTAAACTTTCTGAAAATAAATTACTGCAAAACTTTATCCATTTAATTGGTGTTATCCCCATGGAAATAATTGATGGTGTATATTCAATTGAATCATACGGATTCAGTAGTAATTGTTATATAATTGGTAAAAACGAAATCGCTATAATAGATACAGGAGCCTCGGATAGCCATGCTCGATTAATTCTTAATACAATTGAAAAATTAGGCTTAGAAAAATCAAATATTAACCGAATAATTATTACTCATCATCATCCCGACCATTCAGGTGGTCTTAGGGCGTTGTTAATGTTATTAGTTGAAAATGATATAACAGTTTGTGTTCATGAATCAGCGGTTCGTTATTATGGAAAAATATCAAATATAAGAATAAGAGGTTTGAAAGACGGTGATATATTAACTATAGATGGAATGGAATTTCTAGTTATCCATACACCAGGGCATACCGAAGATGGTATATGTTTATACAACAAAAAATATAAGATATTAGTTTCTGGAGATACTGTCTTTTCTTATGGAAGCATTGGAAGAGCTGACCTTCCTGGAGGCAGCATGAAATTACTTGTAAAATCGATAGAAAAATTACTCAAATTAGATGTAGAATTTTTATTGCCGGGGCATATGGATTTTGTAATGGAAGGAAATAAACATATTGAAAAATCTTATAGATTCGCACTGAGTTGTTTAAATTTTTATGGTTATTAATAAATTTTTATGGTTATTAAAATTATTGATAGTTATAAATATATTATTTTATTCTTTAATAATAAATTTGTTTATTGAATTTCTAATCTTCCTCGGCGTGCCCATTCAAATGGATCAAGATAAATTAATAGTATATGTCTCCGAAATCTTGTATATATGATTTATTATAAACGAAAGATAAAGAAGAATTAATTATATAAGAAAATATTAAATAAAAATTTTATAAAATCTCCATAAAAAATTATTATTTTCCATCTTTTTTGTCGCATACAACAATTGAAGGATCTAACGGACAGCCACCCCAACAGCTTTTAAAAAAATTACATGTTTTACAACCTAAATATCTATAATTCATTAATTTATTTCTAAATTCAATGAAGAGTTCTGATCGCCATATTTTTTCAAATGTATTATTTTTTAAATCTACCCCTGGCTGATCTTGCATAAAAGAGCATGGTTTTACTTTTAAATTCCAATCGACATAACAACTATATCTGCTCCCATTACAACCATCAATTGACTCAGCTAAAAATGGCATATCTTTTAATAAAGGAGCTGAACATGCGTCAAAATTCAATTTAAAATCAAATTTTTCATTCAGTGCTAGTATTTCAAAAATTTTTAATAATAAAAGCTTTTTATCCTGCTGCATTAATACTTCATTCTTTTGATTTTTTCCTCGACCCATTGGCTTAAATAATAATAACACAATACCATTTACTCCCAGTTTTAGATATTTTTCCACTATTAAATTAAGATTTTGTAATCTCGATTTTAATAATACGATATGCACATTAACTTGAATACCATAATCTACAAATTTTTTAGCAGCCTCTAAAGTCGTTTTATACAAATTTTCCATATAACTTACCGCAACTGCGCCACAATATTTTTTTGATGCCTCTAATATTTCATTTGTTAATAATGTGCCATTTGTTGTGTAATTTGGAATTATATCTCCATTTACTCTTAATTTTTTAAGTATCTCCACAAATTCAGGGTGCAATGTCGGTTCGCCGCCCCCTAAAGCAATCTGAAGCACCCTCGCGTCCCTCATCTTTTTTAATAAAATCTCAAAATCGTCCATAGATAAAAATTTTCCACCACCACCAGATACCGAATTCATATAACAATATGAACAATGAAGATTACATTTATTTGTAAGCGATAAATCGATTAAGATAGGCGTGTTTGTAATTAAATTCGAATTCGGCACA
Source organism: uncultured archaeon (assembly GCA_964646355.1). Classification (GTDB taxonomy): domain Archaea; phylum Asgardarchaeota; class Lokiarchaeia; order Helarchaeales; family HEL-GB-B; genus HEL-GB-B. The sequence continues at coordinate 24,789 of CAZYEE010000017.1, forward strand.
AATTTTATCCTTGGATCTAATAAAATTTTAAACTTTTTTGGTGAATCCGCTTTTAAGAAAAGGTCTAAAAATTTCAACTCATCTCTGGATAACTTTTTTTTATTCATTAGTTTCAATAAAACATTAAAACCTTCAACATCTACCATCGACATAGAACCGGACTTCTGGTCAAATATAACACCACCAAATCGCTCATTACGGACAATTATTTTTTGTTCTATTGCAATTTCACCCAAATTCTATCATTAAAATGTTTAGTACATAACCATGAACAATTCAAGAGGTTATCTATTTATATTTCTAAGGCATAATTTTCTATCCTTAGCCTATTTTTTATTATTTTTATAATATTAATCCTATTTTTTAACTATAATGATATATTTTTTCTGTATTCTTTATTATTTAAAATTTCTGAGCACGCCAGCTTATATACAACCAATTTAAAAAATAACTTAAATTGTAGGGCTTA
>CAZYEE010000018.1:0-25248 GCA_964646355.1 uncultured archaeon
ATTTTATATTGATTAAAAAAGAATTTAATTAACTTATACAAATGTTTTCTAACTCATATCTTATTTACCAATCATAAATATTGTTCAGTGCATTCAAAAATTTAATTCAGACGTGATTCTAGGTTGAAAATTAAATAAAAAATTGAAAATTTTGAGATTAAAAAATAAATTAAAAAAGCTAAAATAATTAATTTATCTTAAACTAATCTTATCTTAAACTAATCAAAATTTTCTTTTTAAAATTTTAACAGAAATTAAATTATTCAATAAAGGAATAAGGCTGATTTAGATGAAAAAAGCTGCAATATTAGCAATTAAAAAATTCATTTTATTTATAGTAATCACAGTTGCATTTTTTGGGTTATTACATTTAAACCACATTCATCCGTCGATTTTTAATCCAGATTTAAAATATCCCATATTAACATTTATAGGAGATACACGTACTTCAATGGGTGTCAGCTTTCAGACGCCAGTTTCGTGTAAAACTGCAATATATTATGGAGAAAATACATCTTTAAAAGAAGGACCGATAATAGAAAGCCATCCGAGGAGTGTACATAAATTCAATTTAACTGGGCTAAAACCAAATACTCAATATTATTATTTAATAAATTCTACATCTGTAAATTATGATTTTATGAATAAAATATTTTATTTCAAAACAGGGGTTGATCCATCCTCCGATACGGCTTTTAAATTTACATTAGTAGGCGATACCCGACCTGATCACTGGGGAATAACTCAACATTCATGGCTAGTTAAAAAAATGCTAGAGAAAAACCCGAATTTTATTTTCAATGTAGGAGACATAGTTTCGGGACCGAGTTATGCACGAGAATGGGATGAATTCTTTTACGAGGTGTATCCTTGTACTCAAAATGGCGTACCATATATGGTTTCAATGGGAAATCATGAGGAACACGAAGGGCCAGGGGGTATGGAGGATAAAGGAAGAACTTATCTAAAATATATGCATTTACCAGGAACGATATTTTATTATGCATTCAATTATAGTAATGCTGCATTTGTTAGCCTCAATTTGGCAGATCCTAAAAATATTACACAGTCTCAAATAAATTGGCTCAATAATACTCTGTTTAGGCTTAATAAAAGCAGTGAAATCGATTGGATATTTGTATTTTCTCATTATCCGCCATATAGTTCAACAGAAAATTATCCATCAATTATTCAACAAATAGTACCATTAATTGAAAAATACAAGGTCGATTTATATTTTGCAGGGCATCATCATCATTATGAACGATTGAAAGTGAATAATACCATCTATATTATCAGTGGTGGCGGTGGTGCTGAAACTGATCTATATGTAGAACCTTCAAAATGGACAATCACAAGTTGGATAGGATTTCAATACTGTGAGATTTCAGTAAATGGGAAAAATCTCAATTTTAATTGTTATTCACAACAGAATGTGCTTATTGATCATTTTAATTTAACAGCATGGAGGAATTCGTAATGTCATCTATGATTGAGTTTAGGATTGGATATTTTTTAATAGGCGCCGTAGTTTTCGTTGGAATGCGTGTTTTTGAGAAATTAAAATTCTTTGGAGGAAATGAATTACCAAATAAAGATACATTGATGATAGTGTATCTGATGATCGCCAGTGCTTTTACATGGGTTTTAGCCAGCCAAATAATATATCTTATAGATATAGCTACAATTTCTTCTGGCTTAATTTTAAATGAAATAATGGGAATTATTTTGCTAAGTATTTCTGCATTCTTATTTTACAGCAACTCATTTATTTATCCAAGTAAAAATTTTCTAATTTCAGTAATAATTGGCGGCGTTGTAGCTACTGTTTTAACTTTCATTTTCATATCAACAGGTTCAGAGATTTTAATTGAAGGATATTCAAAATTAATATGGGGTTTTATCGCTCATCTAATAGGACTAGTGGTTGGATTAATTATCTATATAATTCTTTATTATACATATAAACAAGGATTGAACAATTTATGGGAAGCAAAGTCTTTTTGGAAAATCATTAACAATTATTGGCTACTTATACCATTATGGGTCTTATTGATTATTGAATCGATCTTATCATTAAGAAATCTAAGTTTACTTACACTATTTATGTAATATACTACTCTATAATCTTAATTTATTTTTTTAACTTGTTTATTTAATTGGCATCTTTTAAAAAAATCACATTTATTACTTTTAATATGATGAAAGTTAACCTGTAATTGAATTTAGAAATAAAAATTAAATTCTTTTAATTTGCGAATAATATAAGTAAAGGATGTAGATAAGCGAATTTTGAGATTAAATCATTGATATTTGCGAATTCTTGAGATTCATAATAAGTATTTGTGAATTTAATTAAAGGAATTGTGTGGAGTTTTTATTTAATTTAATCTAAAAATGATGGTATGCAAGCAAGTGAAATTTATCATAAATTTTACAAAAATTATGTAAAAAATTTCATGGAAAAATACGAAAAAGCGGTGCCACCGGATTTCAGTGAATGGTTAAGATTTGACAAAAAGTTAAAATTGGGCATATATGCGACGCGATGTCCAATATGTTCAAGTAAGGATATCGTAGAAGGAGTAAAATTAGATACAAAAGGAACCATTTTTAGAGACTCAATTTACATTGAATATTACTGCCGATCATGCGATAGTTATTTCCTAATTTAATTTTTTTTCTATTTAAAATTTAATTTTTAACGTATTTTATTTTATTTTGCATTCATTCATGTAAAGATAAAATACTATCAAAATTAGAAAAATACTCATAAAATTACTGAAATATTTTTAAGAAGTTTTGGGGATTTCCAATATAATATAAAAAATTTTATCAAATATTAATATGGTTAATGAGAAGTAAATTAAAATATAACAACAAAAATCGTATTAATTAAGATATTTAGAGGAATATTATGCATGATGATTTATTTCCAAATGAAAGAGAACTAAAAAAACAGTTAGAAACACTTAATAATTCATTAAAAAAATACAGAAATGCTAAGGATGAAATAGGAGCGGCAATGCAATTATATAAACTAGGTGACGTGTATATAAAATTAGATCAATACAATGAAGCATTAAAAAACCTCAGAGAGGCTGTTTCATTACATGAAAAGCTTAATGATTTAATTGCCAAATCAAAAGATTTAGCATTAATAGGCAAATCATTATTTAAATTAAAAAGATATGATGAAGCGATCGAGAATTATGAAAATGCAATAAAGCTAATAGAAGATAATGATTTACAATTTCAGAGTTTAGAATATATCAATTATTATGGTGAAATCGGTAGAATATATTCAGAGATGGGAGATTTTAGCAAGGCATTAAAATATTTTGAATTAACTCTTGAGAAACACAAGCAATATGAGGATAAAATTTTTAGCGATGAATTTATGCGATTTCAACGAGTTGGAAGCCTCGGTATAGCTGATGCCCTTCAAAACATAGGGGATATGTATAAATTGGCAGGTGATTATGATAAAACATTAGAATATTATAATCAAGCGTTAAAGATTTACGAAGATTTAGACTTAGTTGATGATAAAGCGGATATTTTATATAAAATTGGTAATGTATATGTATTATTAAACGAATTTGAAAAAGCTTATAATATGTTTAAGCAAGCTGGAGAAATACATTTTGAAATTAATGATCTTAAAAACTTTGCATTAGATCTGGAAAAAATATGCGAAATAATATGCGGCGATTATCCAAATGAAGCATTGAAATTATTGAATAAATGTGCTAGAATTTATGAACAACTTTATAATGATTTAAAAAAGGGAGATATATTCCGTATGATAGCTCTAATATATAGAGACTTAAACGATTTAGACAGCGCATTAGAATTTCATAATAAGGCTCTAGATATATTTCAACAATTAAATGATAAAGAACGTGAAGCGAGAGAATTAAGAAGTATTGGAGAAATTCTTAATGATATGGAAGATTATGATGATGCCCTAAAATACTATGAGAAAAGCTTGAACATTTTCCAAAAGTTAAACAATGATTTTGAAATTGCAGGAACTTATATGAATTTTGCTGCTTTATATAATGATAGAGGCGATAAAGAAAAAGCAATAGAATATATAGATAAAGCAATTAAATTAGCTGAAAATAAAAATTTATATCAAATTATTGATAAATTCAAAAGACTAAAGGAAGAAATTATAAGTTAAATTAGAAAGTTTTTTTATCAAAATTTAGCAACTCTATTTTTATTAGTAACTTTATTTTTATTTTAAGTAATTATACAATTCTGAAAATACCCTTTGAATCTTATCTGTAAGATTTTTACTTCCTGGTAATAATTGAACTCTTCCATTGACTATTTTAAATCTTAAAAGAGGTTCGTCTCCTTCGATTGCGTATTCATTTTTAGCATTTTTACCAATAAATAATGCCGGATATTCTTCTAAAATGCTTGCAATTAGTAGACCAGCAATTGCTCGATCTTTAGGCGTAAAACCTAATACTTGGGCGGCAGTACTAGAGGCTTGAATTTCCATAATATATTTGCCTTTAGGTTGTGCAGGTAAATCAAATAAAGACAATAATTTTTGATAATTTTCAGCCACTACTGGATCACTTAAATTTTTTTGGTCTATAATAATTGTACCTTGACAATTCAATCCTAATTTTATACCTTCAGAGACGTGTCCATTAATTCTTAGTTTTTCGATAACTGAATTCAACTGATTTCGAGTTTTTTGAGTAATATCATGTCCTAACCAGACCCAAAAAACATTATTTAATTCATCAATAACAATGGTAGCACGCCTTCTATCGCGAACATAATCTCTCTTAAATTTGGTCTCTCTAATCATACCAAATCCGCCAAACTCCAACATTATCATATTTGCCATAATAGACACCGAAATTTTTTATTATTTAATTGATTGAGTTTATCAAATTAATTAATAAATTCATCTTATTTCTACTATAAAAATGATTATCGATCCACATATTCATTCAAAATATTCACCATGTAGCAAAATTGGTATTAAAGATTTATTTAATACAGCCATCAATAAAGGATTAGATGCAATCATAATTACAGACCATAATATCTTATCAACACGAATTCTATTAAATTTTCCAATTGAATATTTTGATATTTTAAAAGTATTCATTGGTGAGGAAATAACAACAATAGATGGTGATATTTTAGCTTATGGTATTTCAGAGCCTATCCCTCAAGGTTTAACGGCTGAAAAAACCATAAATTTAATACATGATCAAAATGGGATTGCAGTAGCTGCACATCCATATCGAAAATCAAAAAAATTCGGACATAAATTACTTGGGCTTGGTGATAGAATCTTTGATCTTGATCTGGATGCAATAGAAGGATATAATGGAAATAATTCTAATGCCTCAAATCATTTGGCAGTAAAAACTGCAAAAAAACTTAATCTACCAATAATTGGGGGTAGTGATGCACATTTTCCTTCAGAAATTGGAAAAGTTGTACTTCAAATGCCAGAAATTGATACCATTGATGAATTCACAAAATTAGTGCTTATAAAAAAATTTAAAGTTATAATATATTAATTATTGATAATTAATAGGATTATAAAAAAAGATTAGAGTAAATATAAAGCTTAGCACAAAATTTTTTCATCAATTTAATAGTTATATTTGCTTTAAATAATACTTGTTTTAAAATTATTCTGAAATTATAACTCGAATATAATTTTGTTAAAACATTTATATTTCTATTTTAATGTTTATTAAAAAATAAATAATGAAAATGATAAGTTCTATTAAATCTTTTTTGAAGTTTAGAAAATAAAAGGAGTGAATATTTAATGTTTAAGCTCTCTATCAAATGGATAAAATTAATTGAAAAAATTACCTTAATTACGGGAGTTATAATATTATCGATCGGGCTAATAATGGCAATAATTTTCAATATAATACTGGCACCATCTATTGTGAGCCAATTTAGCATCAGAACTGCTTCAGAATTCAAATTTTTTGGACAAGAATTTGAGCTTGATTGTATGTTATTAGAACCAAAGCCACAATACGATTACTACCAGAATAATAGACCTGCCATTGTGCTTGTTCATGGTTTTATGAGCTCAAAAATGTATTTCAAGGGTTTAGCTTATGAACTTAACAAGCGAGGATTTGTTTGTTTATGCATCACGGCACCAGGTCATGGTGCATCTGGTGGAGGGATGGCGCCTACGTGGGAAAATGCCACATTATCAGCGGTAAAATTTCTAAGAGATCACAGCACCACTTTAAAAATTGATATAAATAGGATAGGTCTGGTTGGACATTCAATGGGTGCATTTTCAGTAACCATTGCCTCGATACTAGACCAGGAACTGGGAAATTATTGGTTGAATGCCACTGTTGCTATTGGTGGACCATTTCTTAACATAACAAAAGGATTTGGGAATGGCTTTAGTGCCTTTTTAAAGATTCCATATGTATATCCAAATCTGTATTATGATCCAGATATTGCTATGCAAAATGCAATAATCGAGGGTAGAACTAATGATACAACTCCATATAATTATATGAATATTATTGGAGATAGAGATCAAGCATTTTCTCTTGAAAGTGCATATGAATTAATGTTTGGAATGTCGAGCACAAGCTTTTGGAATAAATATGGAATTACCAGCCAAAGTCAGATACAAGCTGGGACTACTTATGGATCCTTTAATGGCACAGCAAGAAGACTTGTAGTCCTTCCTGGAATAGGTCATATCATTGAGGGGCAGTTAAAAACAACTTGTATTGAAGTTATAAATTGGTTTGAGGAATCTATGAAATTAAAATCATTAACACAATACCCAGGAACATTAAATACAAATACAATTACAGAAGAATACAGGACTTTAGCAATTCCGATTACATTTATCGGAACCATTATACTTATAATGCCTTTGACCATTTATTTTGGAAATTGGTTGAGAGATAAAAAGCCTCAAAAACCAGAAAATGCAATAGAACTAGAAAATAAAAAAATGTGGATAATGTTCATAATCTATGGTGCCTCTTTTATAGCAGTATCATTGATAACGGGCCCAATAATTCAGGGATTAAACTTGATTAATTATATACCTACAGATTTTCTGGCATCTAGTATGATAACACTCCCACTATTCATCCAAGGAATTTTAATGATTCCTATTTTGATCTGCCTATATTTATTTGAAAGAAAAAAATATAACATGCAATTAAACGATATCGGATTTAACTTAAACATAAAATCCAATATTAAGGACGTAATATATGCGGGACTATTGATTCTAGTGTTATTCATATTTTTGAATCTATCAACCAGTTGGACAATTCATAATCTAGTGCCTTGGAGAATATTTAGCTTTCTTGAGATATTCTTACAGATCTTTATTGCGATGCTCTCATTTGAAATATTATTTAGAGGAATGATTCAAAATAAACTATCAAGATATAGAAATCAGACCTTGATTTTCATTCCTGCATGGAAAGAATTGTTAGGATCTTCGTTCATTTCAGGACTTATCGAAGGCTTAGGTCTAGGAATAATTATTACATATATTCTAATTGCTGGAGGAATGCCTGTTGATATGTCTTCCATTATTCCAGAAAATATGGGAATTTCATTTGGAGGACTTCCACCCTTGTATATAATAATACCTTTAGCTTTTATAATACTTGAAATAGTACTCAATTTCGTTAAAAGCTGGATATACAGAAAAAGCAATTACAATATCTTAGCAAGTGCACTATTTATGGCATTAATATTAGCATGGATATTATCAGTTCTTTTACCAGCAACTTCAATATTTTCCCCAAGATTTGTATACTTCACTTCTTAAACAAATTTTTCAATTTACAACCTTTTTTTAAATCTTCTAATAAATTAAAAAAAAGTAAATTTGATAATAATTTTATCATCAATATTTTTTCTAATAAATTAATTAATTTTCCATATAATTTGCGGTTTCTGGAGTATTATTGGTTATTTTATTTATGTAATCTTCTAATCTTAGCTCATTTTTATAGATTATTTTTAATGCATCTTTTATATCATCCTCTAATGATCCATCTTTGAGTAATAGTTCTGTAAATCCTCTTATTAATGTTAATGGGGTTCTTAAATGGTGTGGAACATCACTAAGTAATTCAGGATTTATATTTTGAAATTCTATGATTTTGTTATTAAAAGACTCAATAATATTCTTTAACTGTTTTTCTATTTCCTTAATATTTTCGAGATATGAGATATCTCTTCCTATAAATAATAGTTTATGATTAGAATTTCTGTCTTTTATCCTAAATAGTCTGAACTCAACCTTTATAAATGATCCATTATCTCTAAGCAATCTAATATTTCCAGTAATTTCATTTATTGATTCATTTTTCAATTTATTAAGTAAAATTTCTGCATCTGATGGATGGATGAAATCAAAAAAATTTCTATTTTTTAAGATAACTTCATCATTATAACCCAATTTTTTTACTAATGCTTTAAAATTAACATATTTGATCTCAAATTCATTATTCATAATAATAATCAAATTGTCGATATTGTCCACGATTAGAGGAAAAATCTCATCTAGAAGGGAATTATAAATAAATTTTTTCAATATGATGAATCACCTTTATTTTTGAATACATATAACTTGAATACATGAAGTCTATAGAATTATCCATCTCCAATTTGGTTTGCGTATACATTTACTCTTAAAAATCTTTTGTAAATTTTTGGCATATTGATTACACATTTATCTATAATTTTTGCCAAATTGTTAAAACATCTTTGATAAGTTTATACATATTCTTGGAATGAACTCTTGATTATGGTAAATATAGCTATAGAATGATTCATCATATATATAGTTTAAGAAAATATGTATTAAATTAAGTAAATATATACAATATAAAATCGAATTAATTTTTTTATAAAATAAGACATTTAATATAATTGCTCAATTTTTCTCAATTAAATTTAATTAACTTTAAAATTAATAACATTATTAAGGCATATTAATTTATAAAGAAGAGGAAATGGATTTGCTTTCAAGAATATCAAAAGTTTATGAATTCAAAAAATATTCATTCAATAATTAATATTATTTACTCTTTTTTATTTATTTAATTAATTAATATTTCATGACCTTAAATATTAAAATTCAAACTACTTTTCATTTTAATAGGAATTATTTATAGATTAAGTTATAGATAAGTTTGAATTAAAAAATTACTAAGAGTGATATAGAATTTTCATTAAATCAAAAAAATACAAATAGGTTATTCATTTCATCAATAACTACGTACAATAATATTTAATCCATGAGAAATTCTAATTTTTTATAGCGTTAAAAATTTATTTAGATAATAAATCAATCAAACAATCTTCTGTAGAATATTTAGGAGCCCAACCAAAAATCTCTTTGATTTTTTTAACATTTAACTTACAATTATATTTTGAAGCTAATAACCAGCCTGTATATCGACTTATTGGTTTGCAGAGATTTCCTAAACTAATTAAGAAATTAATAATACATCCAGGAATTAAAATTCTTTTTATCATTTTATTTTTTTCAAAAAATTCGTCAATATTAACAATATTGCTGGCTACATTAAAAGCGCCATGGTAATCATTTTTTATAGCAAGAATAATGGCATCTACCAAATCTTCTTCATGAATAAGTTGAATCCAAGGGTCTTTTTTTATATCGGGTATGATTTTTAATTTAAGTAATAGTTTAGCACTATCTTTATCTTTAAAAAAATGCTTTCCTACAATAACAGGGGACCTAAATCGAGTAATGATGATATTACTTTGTGATTCAATATTATCAAGGAATCTTTCTATAACGGCTTTAGAATAAGCGTAATAAAAATTTTTATTTTTTATTCCCAATAAAGGAGAATTTTCCGAAGCAATTTTTGGCATCATTGGTAGGTGCCCATATGCTGATTGGCTACTTAGATGAATTATTTTTTTTACGCCATTATTGATAGCTGCTTTTATGACTTTGACAGTGCCATTAATATTTATGTCAAATATTTCATTAAGAGGAGGCAGATCTTTTGAAATCACAATAAAAGCTAAATGAATTAAAATGTCAATATTTTTTAAGACTTCAAGCAATTTATCATAGTTTCGAATATCTAATCTATAATAATCAATTTTTTGAGATTGTATTCCTATATTTTTTATATCGATACCTATGATTCGATCTATTTCAGAAAGTTCTAATAACTTTGGAACTAATATTTGTCCTAAATTAGAACAAATTCCTGTAATTGCAATTTTCATTTTTATTTCACATTTTAATTTATTTGAATTTTTTTAACAAACAACAATTCTATTAAAAATTCAAACTATTAATAAATTATTTTATCAACTGTATAATAGGGATTGGCATTTTAATAATTACTAACATTTTTTATCAAATATTTAACTAAATTTTAAGAATCTTTTTTGCATTAAGTCCAATAATCTTTTCTATTTCAGTTTTAGTTAAAAATTCTATTTTGTGAAAATATTGAATAGTAGTTTCTAGCATCTCAGGGCAGAATGCATCTGAGCCAAAAATAATTTTATTAACTCCAATCATTTCTTTGGCTTGTAAAAGTAAATTTTTTAAATTATTAGGTTGCATATACATTAAATTTGAAACATCTACATAAATATTTGGGCATTGCACGGCTAAAGAAAGAGCTATATTCACAAATGGGAATCCCATATGGGCTATAATGATATTTAAGTTAGGATATGATTCAATAACATCTTCAAGGTAGATGGGATTGGCATATTTTAACACAAACTTTTTTGTACCTGGTGGAGGATATCCAGTATGAAAGATAACCGGGACCTTTTTATTCTCTGCAATTTCCCATGCTGCAAATAAAGATTTGTCATTTAAAAATTTTTTACGAAACGGCAACATAATCTTCAATCCTTTGTAATTATCTTTTTCTAACGCAGTACTAACATCTGTTAAGATTTGATCGTAATTAGATTTCTCAGGCGGATTATAAAATGGAATAAAAAGCTGCGGATATCGCTTCGACCACTCTTTCACGATCTTGTTTTCGTTAACACTTAGTGGTAATAAGACAATTTTATCGAATCCAGCTTTTTTGGCATGATAAACTGTTTTTTCAATGATATCTTCAGTTGATATCGAATTTACCTTCATAACTTCATTAATCATCCTTTTATAAAAGCTATAATTTTCAAAATTCACAAACTTATTTTGAAGTGCCTTAATAGATTCCAAATTATTCTCATAAAATAAATGACAATGACAATCTATGATCATTTTTTAGCCCTTTGAATAATAACTTATACTTAATATTTATTCAATTTTCAATACCATAATGATTTATAAATAAAATATAATCAAATTAATTTTAAAGATAAAATATTTTAAAATTTAAATAACGTAGTAAAAATTTGGGTGTAAGTAAATGAAAGAATATTTTCCAGACATCATAAATAAATATATGCCTGAAATTGAACCATATATCGAAAATGAGAAAGTTGTAATGCGATTCGTGGGAACTTGGATTGGTGGAGGAGCAAGGCTTAGTGGTTTATATGTTGTTACCGATAAAAAAATATATTTTAGAGGAAAGGTAAAAATGAGCGCTTGGTCCACTACAGCATCATTAGCAATCTCTGGATCAAAGTCCAAACATGTTCATATGATTCCATTGGATGCTATAATTAAAGTCGTCCAAAAGAAGAATGTATTTACGATTACTGAGAAATTAGACTGGATGGGAGAAAAATATGCTAAGAAAGGAAAGAAAATGAAAGTTGCTATCGAAATTGCTCAAGGTAAAGAAGCTGGTAAAAAAGAAACTAAAGATGAATTATTTGCACGTTGCGATGAATTTCGACAATATATTGAATCTAAAATGAGTGCTAGTAGCTAAAAATCATTATTTTTAATTAAATAAGAGATAGGAATCTTTTACTTTTTTATTTTTTTTCATTCCTCTTTTTACATTTCATTATTGTTAATTGTCTAAATTTAAAATATTGAAAAAATTTTCTTAATAATTCTAAAATAAGTTCAGATTTATTAAATTATAAATTTGGGTAACAATAATTAAGTTTGAAATATTAATCTCATTAAACTCAATTCAAACAATAGAATTTTAATTAATCTAAGATAATATATTTTTCATGAAAGATTTATTAACTCCAATTTTGATGAGCACAATCGCTGGACTCTCGACTGGACTTGGTGGATTATTTGGGATATTTAAAAAATTATCAATGAGACAGTTCGACACATTAATAGGTTTTTCAGCTGGAGTTATGTTTGCTGTTGCTACTTTTGGCTTAATAGATGAAGGAATGATATTAATAGAAACATATAATCTTTTTCAAGTAGTAGTTGTAATTATTGGAGGAGTAATAGTAGGGATTTTATTTTTATTGACTCTTGATTATGTCCTACCTCATTTACACTCGATGGGAGATAAACAAAACTCCAAGAAGAAATTTAAAGAAGAGTTTTGTGAAAGGGAATGTATGTGCCCTTTTGATGAGAAAGAGAAATGGTTCAAGTGTCCATATCTAAAAGAAGGTAAATGTACTCTTCAAGGAAACTGTTTTTGTCCAAAAAAAATTGAATTCCAGCGTAAAATGAGATATTCAGGTATTTTATTGGCTATTGGACTCACTTTACATAATGCACCTGAGGGAATTGCCGTAGGTGTAGGGTTTTTAGCAACTCCTCTCTTAGGTTTTGCAATGACTTTTGCTATAGCTTTACATAATATTCCGGAAGGAATTGCTGTTTCTTTACCTTTATTACAAGGAAATTATACCAAGAAAAAAGCGTTGCTAATTTCATTTTTATCAGGACTAGCCGAACCTATAAGCTGCATTATCTCGTTATTATTCTTACAGTGGGTTTCTGATTTATTTTTGGCATTTTTTTTGACATTTGCTGGAGGTGCCATGATTTATATAACCAGTGATGAATTAATACCTGAATCACATTCGCATGGTTATGAGCACGAAGCTTCTATAGGAATAATGCTTGGCTTTATACTAATGTTAGTACTAATGATCGGATTTGGTATTTAAAAAATTCTTTTAAAAAAAATTAGAACTATTTATTAATGGGCTAATAAAGGAACCTTGTTTGGGTTATGTTTATCACAGTAAAAATACAATCTATCGCCTTCTAAAACAGCCACTCCCTCTGATAAAATATAATAATTTTTATCAAAATACTCTTTTTTTATTCTAATCTTTTTATTACAAACCCTACATCTAACCCAAACTTTAATCATCTATTAAACCAACCCTCCAATTTTCAAAATTAATTCTTTAAACATATTTTTTCTATTAAATATAAAAGCACGGACGAATTTAAATTTTCAGTATTTATATAGATATAAAACATTTTTTTATAAACGAATTTTAAAAAAAATCTAATGTATAATCAAATATAATAAAAATTTAGAAATTAATTTCTAAAATAAGAATATTTTAATCACTGATTCTCACAAATTTAAAAGGGCACTATCTCTATCACAGTAAAAATAAATTCTATTACCAACGACCTTAGCAGTTCCACCATCAACATAATATATTGCTCTATCAGAAAATTCTTTCCTTATCCTTAATTTCTTATTACAATAATGACATCTTACGAATATTTTCTCCAATTTTTATACACCTTTTATTGATTTGATATTTAATTAGATTTTATTTATTGTTTATTTGTTAATTTTTGTGTTGAATTAAAATGTTTGTATTTTTTTCAATAATTCTTGTTAAAAATTTACCGATTAAAAGTTTATTTTTCAATATATTATTAAATTTATTTACTTATTACAATTTATCCTTTACAATAAAATGTGGTTAATATCTGTAAATATTGAAAAAATTTTATATACTTATGATATGCGTGAAAATAAATTACAATAAATGAAAATAAATTCCAGTAATTCTATAAATATTTCATAATAAACACAAATTCTAACAACATATTAAAGAATTATAAATAAGAACTTCTTAAAAAAATTCATAGTTTCAATTAAAAAATCAACTAGAATAAAATCTATCAATGAATTTACAAATTATTAATTTCTTATAAGATTATATTATAAAATGGGATTTTTCAGTTTTAATAATCCTTATTATGATCTATAATTTCATCTAAATTTTTATCTAAATCTTCATTTTAATCTTCATCCAATTCTTCATCCAATTTTTTATAAAGTGAACTAGAGCTTGTATTAATTATTTCTTGAATTATTTGATATATTTCATCATTAAAATTAAATTTTGATCTTAAATCATTTTTAGATAGAGTTTTTAAATCCATTTGTGTATTTTCAATAATTCTAGCTGCATTTATATAATTTTTAACGCGATACCAGGATTCTCCATATACCCATTGTTTTAAATATACAATATTATGTAAAATCTCACTAATTTTTAAATTAATTTCTATTTTATTAGATGAAATATATCGAGGCATTCGATCTGGGATTCCATATTTTTTACATAGTTTATGTGCAATTCTCATGGTATTTAATTGTGAATCATTCTTAGATTTAACAGGATTTCCAAATTTATCTGCATTATTATATAAAGAATGATATAAATTAGATAAGAACGGAAAATTTTCATCAATAAACTTTAAAAACACTTGTTTGTTTCCATTTTTTAATGTAAGTCCGGAGAATAATATATAATTTACACCTATATCAGATGCTTTTGAAACTAATTTTTCTAAATTTTCATAAGTATCACTAATTCCAGGCAGTAATGGCATCGCCATTACACCAATTGTACAACCAATATTTTTCAATTTTTTTAATGCATTAAATCGCTCTGAAATAAGTGAAGCTTTTGGTTCAATTAATTTTTGAATATTTTCATCCATTATAGAGATAGAAAAAGCAATGTTTACATAGCCAATATCAACAAATTTTTTAATAATATCAATATCACGCAGTATTAACTTAGATTTTGTTAAAATAATGATTGGAAAACCAAATTCATAGAGAATTTTCAAGATATTTCTAGTTATTTTAAATTTTTGTTCTGCAGGTTGATATACATCACAAACCCCACCGCCTACCGCAATCAAGGGAGCATTTTTTGCAGATTCGCCTCTCTTATTATAATTATTTGAATTATCTAAACAATTAAGGATATTTCCAGTTTTAGAATATCTGGTTTTAGAATAATTTATCGGTCTAAATCCAAGTTTTAATAATTCATTCCTTAATAATTCAGGGGCATTAATTTTAATTCGAATATGTGTAGAATAATCGGGAATTTTATAGTATGAGGCTCTACCATCGCAATATAAACACCCATGCTCGCATCCTCTATATGGGTTAATACTTCCGGAAATCCAAAACCATGGATCTATATTTTTATAGAGATTTAAGATTTTACTTTTTGTTTTTACTGTGCTATATTTCATTTTAATTCTGCTAAAAATTTATTATACTAATTAAAAACTAATTTTGCGTTATATATTATTGATTGTTTTTATTTAAAATAATTTAATAATAATTGTATTTAACTTTATTATAATCAATTTTGAATTTTGAAATTCTAAATTTTGAAATATAAGGGGATATTTTAAAAAAAGGAAATAAATTTATGAATATGAAAGAAAAATTATGCTGGATTAATTTTTTCATCGGCGATTTTTAAGAGCTCATCATATTCTTTTGCAAAATAAGTCTTAATGATCTCTTTATACTTGAGAGTAAGCGAACTAATCTCTTTTAAAATAGCAATAATATCACTCTGCTCGCTTGTTGTTAATAATAATTCTTTTAACTCTTTTAGTTTTGTACTTACACCTAATTTTATTTTATCCTCTTGAGTTAGCGGAAAATATTTTTCAATTATTGATTCAACGCCTTTAAAAGTTTTCGTATCACCTTTCCAATTATCAATTTTACTACCATACTGTTTTCCGAATTCTTCAGAGAATTTATCAAGTTTTTTCCTGATAATATTCAGATCTTTTTCAGCCATTAAGGCAATAATATAATTTGGTCCGTGAGATAAAAGCACTTTTTTATCTTCATGATCAATCACTCTAAGGGCCTTTTTAGATTTCATAGTCTCAGTTACAAAGTTTGTTATTGCTGCAATCATTCCAGAAATTAATGCTGGATCCTGTAATTCTAGTCTAAATGTTTTTCCAAAAATAGAACCACCATCTTTTGTAAGTCCAAAAATATAAAGCAAGCTTTTTTCCCAGTTTCTTTCCTCTATTTTTCGTTTTACATAAAATGAAGCTGGAATAGCCGCTCCCACAACTCCTAATACTGCAAATAATATTATCCACGGAAATGATATTTTAACAACAGAAAATGAATAGGTTATATATCCAAAGGCGGCACCGTCTGTCCAGAAAATTGTAGCTTTGCAGGTACCTTCTTTCCAATTTGAGGTTGAAATTATATCAGATAATAATACTCCATTATTTAGAAAGCTATTTATAACCATTTGAATACCATCGGGTCTTACGAGGGTTATATTGCAAATCCCATCATCCATCGGATTACCACTTGAATCCATTATGGATGCACTGATTCTAAAAGTTTGGCCCACTTGAACCATTGTGTTTGCTTGATAATTTTCCTCTTGAATTTGAAGTTCAATGCTGGACAGGAAATTTGGTATGGTGAAATTTGCGGTATATATCCCTTCACTGCTCATCATCCAATCGAAAATCCCCCAGTAAATTTTACCGTAAATTTTGAATTTTCCGATCATAAATTCTTCCAATTTGTTCCCATAACTATTATACACGTCTATTAGATTCCAAGATCCAGGATACATAAGGTAATAATTCATGCCGATTGTAGAGTTCACAAAATATTTTATATTGGATGTAATAGTAGAATCGGTGATCTTAAAAGTACCACTAGCATTCACAGTTCCAAAATAGCGAGCTCTTATATCAATATGACCATATTTATTTGTTTGATTGATTGAAAAAAATATATTTACAATTCCAGTGGGCTGTTGAGGTAAATAATACATCTTTTCTATTGATAAATCCCAAGGGCTCTCGAATGTATCTAATTCAATTATCTGGTCATTTATTTTTAAGGTCATATTTAATTCATTTTTAGTATAATAATAATATAAATAGAATTTTGATAAGAGGTCTACATTTTCATCATTATTTACTAGATTCCATTGTGAGCCATCATTATATTTAGTTTGACCCGCATTGCTTGATGTATTTGCTTGAAAATAAATAATTGGTTTATTTGGCGTCATTCCCCCAATACCAGGAGTATAGGTAATGACAAAATAATAAGTATCGGGTCTGAAATACAGCCAGACAGAGAAATTTATCCAGCCCACATAATGTGGACTAATCTATGATATTATCTGCCACATATTAATAGGTTCGTTATTTAAATCTCTATAAAAATCTAGATATAGGTCATAATATGCATTTCCTTTTGAATAGTTGATAAAAATACTTAAATATTCAATATAAGTAGGTCTATTTAGTGTAAATTGTTGTGCATAAGCAATGGCATTCGGAAACCCGATTGATGTGATATTATTTGTATTGTTTGCAATAATATATTTAGTTTCATTTGTTTTAAAGTCTCTTGCAGCTACATGAATTGAGAATAAAGACATATTTAAACCTCTAAATAAGGAATTCGCCTGTAATTGAGTCGTAGAATTTGTTTTTGATGTAAAATCCCAATCACTATAGAAATCCTCATATATATAAATTGTAGATATATCTTTTGTTATATTTCCACTTATTTTTACATCGTTTGAAGAATCTATCAATGAGATAGGATGGGTAGATTGGAGAAGTAAAAGTAATAATGTGAAAATTAAACCAATAAATATTAGAAATCTTCTCTTATTCATTTTTAACGCCATTGGATCTCAGTTTTTGAACTAAATTCTATTTTTATCGTTCTAATATCTTATTAAATCTCAAAAATTTTTGGTAATTTTAAAATTAAAAACCTTATTGAAATTTAATTTCTAAATTAAAAAACTAAATTATTTATCTGAAAAGGAAGAATTTCTATGAATAATATAGGATTAGATGCAAATATAATATTAATTATTTTTTATCAAAAATAATAGGATTTAGTAATTACTATTTAGAATTGTAATTATTCCATTATAAAAATATATTATAAAAAAGGGATAATAATTGAAGGTTAGGTATTAATTCTTGAATTATAACATATTTTCGCCTCTTTCTTTAGTCCTTATTCTTATAGCATCAATAACTGGGATGATAAAAATTTTGCCATCGCCAGGTTTACCTGTTTTTGCATTTTGTATAATTACATCAATTATTTCGTTAATATTTTTGTCCTCACTCACAACTATTTCAATTTTAAGTTTGTCAATCCATTCAACTATATAGTCTCCTGCTCTGCCAGTAAGTTTTATTCCTCTTTGATTACCATGACCTTTTACTTCGTAAATATTCATTCTTCTTATTCCAAGTTTAAATAGACCTTTTTTAACATGCTCAAGTTTTTCAGGCCTTATGAAACACTCGATTTTTTTCATATTAAACACCACTTTTATCACTATATTCGTTCTCCATGTTGAGAAATATCTAATCCGACATATTCAGCGTCAATATTAACTCTTAATCCAGTTGTCTTTTTAAGGATCCAAGTTAATGCCAAAGTTACGCTAAAAGAATAACCAATCACCGAAATAATTCCGATCAACTGGATTACTAATTGCCACCAAATTCCTCCTAGCACACCAACTCCACCCGTTAATGCAAATACACCAGTTAATATAGTTCCAGTTAAGCCACCCATTCCATGAACAGCCCACGCATCAAGTGATTCATCAATTCTCGATTTCAAACGTCTTTTTAAAACAAAATAACAGATGAATCCAGCTGCTAAACCAATAATGAGATATGCGCCAAGTTGAACGAAGCCGGCAGCAGGTGTAATTGTAGCCAAGCTTGCGATTATTCAAGTTGCAAGACCTAGGGTACCTGCTTTGCCAGTTTGGAACCATTCAATTATTATCCAAACGAGCCCTGCTGCACATGGCGCTATGAAAGTATTAATAACAGCTAATACTGCAACATCATTTGCCGCTAAAGCACTACCACCATTAAAGCCGAACCAACCTAACCATAATAATCCAGTTCCTAAAAGGACATAAGGTATATTTGAGGGCTCCATGGGCTCCTTTTGATAACCTGCTCTCGGTTTTATAACTAAAGCAGCAGCTAATGATGAAAAACCTACATTAATGTGAACGACAGTTCCTCCTGCAAAATCAAGGATACCAAGCTGATTAAGCCATCCTCCATCACCCCAGACCCTATGAGCTATTGGACAATACACTAGAATAAGCCATAATGCTGAAAAGAGAATAAAGGAGCTATATCTTGTTCTTTCTACAAAAGGACTTATAATAATTGCTACAGTTATAACTGCAAACATCAATTGAAACATCATAAATAATAAATGAGGTATATCTGCTGAATATACTGAATATACATTTGTATCAACAGAATTTAATATGAAAAAAATTTTTTAATGTTATTTAAGAAATTATGTTCAATCTTTTTAAAAACAAATAAATTTAAATTTCAATTTGAATATAAATTATATAAAAATAACTTGAAAATAGTTCAAATAAAACATTTCAATAAAAAGAGGATAAAAAATGCAAAAAGATTATAAAGTGGATGAGATCGACTTAAAGATTCTAAAAATTTTGGAAAAAGATTCTAAAACAAACTATAGATATATTGCACAAACTATCGGAATTGCGATTGGTACAGTTTCTAATAGAATTAATAATTTAAGATCAAAGAGAATAATTAAAAAATTTACAATAGACATAGATACCCGAAAAATTGGCTACGAAATTACAGCGATTATTTTATTACAGATAAAAGGAAAGGCAATTGAAGATGTTGAAATAGAATTGGTGAATAATAAAAATGTATATGCTATTTACGATACAACAGGTGATTGGGATAGTATTATTGCCGTAAAATTTTGTTGTATTGATGACTTAAATAAATTTTTAAAATGGATCAATAAATTTGATAGTGTTATTAGAACATCAACTTGTGTTTGTTTAAATGTAATAAAAGAAAATATATTTTTCCCTATTAACTTGGATGAATTAAAAAAGGATTGATATCTGAAATATAAATCAATTAATATTGTCTGGCGATGAAAACCATTCTGTTTGCAGGCCTTTCATTACAAACTATGCAAATTTTACCTTCAGCTCGTTTTTTTGCATTAATTTCACACTCTTCGATTGATTTTTCATTGGATTCAAGTAATGGAACACCCCGAACCTTTATATTCAAATCATCCTTTAGATGATCAATACATTCCACGTCGTCGCAGAACGGTATTTCGATTAAATGAATTTTTTTATTGGTAAGTTCTACTATTTCATCATAGCTATTAGCAGATGCTACTAATAATTTATTTTTTGAAGATTCTAAAAGCTCTTTAGGATAGGCATCAATTATTTTTTTCAGTTCCTCGATACAATTCTCTATGCTAAGTTGAACTTTTTCTCGATTGAATCTTTTTACTACAAGAATATTATTATTTTCTACTTCACGACTACCAATTTCTACTCGTAATGGAATTCCTTTTTCTTCCCATTCATAATATTTTCTACCGGGTGTGATTTTTCTTTCATCTATTTTGGCACGAAATTCAGAATTAAGCAGTTTATATACTTTTTGAGCATATTCATTTATTTTATCATCCATTTCTTTTTTAGGAATTGGTATAATAATTAATTGAATTGGAGCAATAGCGGGTGGCAAGATGAGCCCATTTTCATCTCCATGAACACTAACTATTGCACCCAAAATTCTGCTAATTCCTGGTCCAAAACAAGTTTGATTTGCATATTTTAATTTACCATCTTTATCTTCAAATCGGATATTAAAAGCCTTGGCGAAATTTTGTCCTAGATTATGAGTTGTTCCAATTTGAAGCACCTTACCATCAGGTAGGGGAATATCATAAGCCACTGTATACACAGCTCCTGCAAACTTATCCCATTCTGGACGCTTAAGTCTTCTAAATGGAAGCCCTATTTTATTTTTGATGACATTTTCGAATATTTGAATATCTTCAAGAACCTGCTGCTCCGCCTCTTCAAAATTCCTCTGAACATCATGTGCTTCGATCCAATAAAATTCATGAGTCCTCATTAAAGGAAAAACAGCCTTATCAGGTTCAGCTCTAAATACAGATCTTACCTCATATGTTTTTAGGGGTAGATCAGCATGACTTCGCACCCAATATGAAAACAAAGAATAAATAATAGTTTCTCCAGTAGGTCGTAGTATCTTTTTTATATTTAATTCTTTATTATCTCTACCATGAGTTATTTGCCAAACTTCTGGTGCAAATCCTTCCGCATGTTCTTTTTCAAGCTCAAGTAGTGTTTCTGGTATAACGCTTGGAGTTCTAATTGGTTGATGCCCAGTTTTTTCTAATTCATTAATAAACAAATTTTCTAATAAGGATAAAATTTTTGCACCATATGGAGGATATCCATAGAATCCTCTTGAGTCAGGAATTCTCTTGTCTACAATAGATGCTCGGAATAAAATTTCGGGATACCAGTTTGAAAAATCTGATTTTGGAGGTAATTTTAATCGCTCTGACATTTACAATACCTACTGATTCTAATTCATTGCTTTTTGTTCATATTTCTATAGTAAATATATAAACTTATTTTTCGAACTTGATTTTTATTTTTCAATGATAATGAAATATTCAAGAAATATTAATTAAACGGACATAATTTAGAACATCTATAGCTCCTATAATTCAAATATAATGTTAAAATTCTTTTGGGATTTCCAGACTTTAGAAATCATAAAATGGCTAGAATACATATTTGTTAGTTTGATAAGATTCCTTTCTTATATTTAGTTCTTTAAAGAACTTGTCTATTAACAAGACGTATTATCGTGGCGTAAGCTTTTTAATGTTCAAACTTATAAGGAACCGTATGAAATTCAAATTTATAAAATTTCGCTTTAATTCCAATGTAAAATGTTATATGGATTAAAATATCGCAAAATAACCACATAAGTAAAATGCCCGCCATAATCTTTAATAAAAAACCATGTTTTAATTATTTGATTTGGAAAGATCGATAAATCTTCGAGAAGCATCATATATTTTAGAAGGTTTATATTAACGATAAATTAATAGAACTAATAGAAAATATAAATATTAAATAATAATTTTATTAAAAATTTATTACAGGTAGATCCATTGAGCTTTAATACCATTGAGATTATTATTGGAATAATGGTAGTATTTGCATTCGGAATATTTTCATATTATACAAAAGTAGTAGATAAAAGTGGCTTGTTTGCAGGTTTATACGTAGGATTAACTATTTGGATTTTTGGCGGTTGGGCTTGGTTCATCATTATTTTAATATTTCATCTATTTGCTGCTGCGGCGACAAAATACTGCTATAATGAAAAAAATAAATTAGGATTTGCTCAAGAAAAGGGCGGAGCTAGACAGTGGGGTAATGTTTTGGCAAATGGATTAACTGCCAGTATTTTTGCATTATTATATTTTTTGAACTCATCATTTATGGGAAATCATGGGACAATTTATCTGGTGGGCTATGTAGGTGCAATATCGGCAATGATGGCGGATACGATAGCAACAGAATTAGGACTATTATCTAAAAAATCACCTATTTTAATAACTACTTTTAAAAAGGTCGAGCCAGGAACAAGCGGTGGAATTACATTGTTAGGAGAATTAGCCGCATTATTAGGTTCATGCATAATAGGATTTACATCCTGGATTTTCTTAGAATTAAAATTTATTTTATTCGAGAAATCATATACATTTATTATCGTAATCTGTGCAATTATTGGTGGTCTTTTCGGTTGTTTCGTAGACAGTATATTAGGAGCAACAATCCAGGGTTTATATAAATGTGAAAAATGCAATAAAATTACTGAAAAAAGAGTTCATTCATGTGGTACAATTAGTAAAAAAATAAGAGGAATTAATATAATTAATAATAATATAGTTAACTTAATAAGCTCAATATTTGGAAGTGCAATTTCAATTTTAATTTACATTTTAATCTAAATTTGGATAATAATTATATAAAACTTGAATAGAAGTCATAAAGAAGGTGGTTTTTTGGGAACCCAGTTTGAAATTCTTGATATTTTCATAATTCTAATAGCAATTGGCTATGTAATGGTTATTGTAATATTAGGTGATATAATCCAAAAAAAGACAAAAGTTGCGGATTTTTCTAGAAAATTTATCCACATTTTTGCTGGTTTTTCAGCACTATCAACCTTCTTTTTAAATTGGCATTGGTTAGCTGATTTTATAGCATTATTATTTGTTATTATGATATATTTAGCAAATCCAAAGAGTTCTATAAAATTTTTGAAAAAAATGTTCAATAGTATGGCACGAGATGAAGATAAAGAACAAGAACATATCTGGGGACCATTTTATTATGCAATATCAATTTTAATATTAACTTTTATCTTTACATTTCCAAATCCATCTATTGATCTGGTTCAATATTATATTTTTCCAAGCGCAGCTCTTTCAATAATGTATATTGGAGATGGACTTGCTCCTATAATAGGAAAAAAATTTGGAAAAAAAGAATTTAAATTTGTAAAAGGTGCTATTAGAACCATTCCGGGTTCATTAACACTATTAATAACAGGATTCCTAAGTTCATCCGTAATTCTGATAATATTTGGTGTTTATTATTATCAATTATTATCAATATACTCTGTAATGATAATATCATTAATTGGCTCAATCTGTGCAACTTTTATTGAAATGTTTAGTCCAAAAGGTTTGGATAATTTATTTTTGCCATTACTTACAGCGCCGATTTTAATGATTATTTATAATGGATTACAAATTATTGGAATTTAAATTAGGATTTGATTCGATTTGATCTAATAAACTTAAAAAGTATCGATTAGGTTATTGATTTAATCATTGGTTATTAATTAGGTTTTTGAATGAGATATCCAAAATTAGACATCTATTTTTTAATGAAATTAAATATATTTTTAATTCTATCCTTTAATTCGTATTTATTTGTGCTCAAAACTAAACTAAGCAATTCTTCTTTTTGAAAATGATGATCAGAAACTGATAAAATACCATTTGATTTTAATATTCGATACATTTCATCAAATAAATTTTGTTTATCATCTATCTCATGAATTACATCAAATAATATAACTACATCAATAGAGTTATCTCCTAATTCTGTTTTTAAATTGGATTTTATAGTCTTAATATTTTTTAGACCTAACTTTTGTGCTTTTTTATTAACCATTTTAATAGCAATAGGTAATTTATCTAATGCATAAACACGGCCGTTTTCTCCAACTAATTGTGAAGCTGCGATTGAATAACTGCCAGGCCCACATCCAAAATCAAGGATGAATTGACCTTCTTTTATTCCAACCTTTCTTAATTTTTCAACTGGAGGAGAAAATAGATCTCGTATTTTGAACATAAATGCCATTATTCGGAAAGAAATATCTTTCATTTCAAACACCATTATATAAATCTAATCATATTAACAGCATAATTATATAATTTTATCACCAAAAATTTTTTAATTTATGAATAATTCTTACGAAATAGAGGATAAGTTATTAAACGCTCCAATCTTGAGTTAGTCATTTATAATTTTGGATTATTTTATATTTTATAAAAATCATTCAAATTAAGGAAATATTGACATTATAATTTTCTTTCAGTATTTATGAAAATCAAATTCATTTTAAAATATTCGTGAAACTTTTTGAAAAAAATGTATTAATCCGCAAAATGGTGTTGATACATGGAAGATGCCGATTATCTTGCATTTGATTTTGGAGCTTCAAGTGCCAGAGCGATAGCAGGGAGATTAGAAAAAAATAAAATTATTACTAAAGAGATCTATCGATTTGACACGGGCGGAACACATGTATTAGGATCAATATATTGGGATATCCTTCATTTTTATAATGAAGTTAAAAAAGCATTGCGAATACAAGCAAAAAGTGGTAATATTAGAAGCTGCGGATTTGATTCTTGGGGTGTGGATTTCGTATTACTTGATAGATTTGGAAACTTAATAAGCAATCCATATCATTATCGAGATCCTAGAACTGATGGAATTTTAGATATTTTATTCAAAAAAGTTGCTCCTACTGAATATATTTTTAAAATA
>CAZYEE010000019.1:0-24471 GCA_964646355.1 uncultured archaeon
AGTTCTGCCTTCAAGAAGAGATACACGAAAAGTCTTGCTTGGAACTCTAATTTTTCTACTGATAACATTTCTATTGTCCTTTTTCCATTAATGAAATTAGAACTAAGATTAAGAAAATAAGGCATACTAAAATTGAATGTAAAAGACCTATAATAAAAAGAGAAAAAAAAGAAATCTAGGAAAATTAGAATAGTGGGAGCCCAAATGGGTAGAAATTGACTATCATCCAAGCATAGAATATTGATAAGAATATTGCAGAGCCCAGAATATTTCTACCGGAATAGATATAAATCCATGTAACGAGACATTGTTGAATGAACGAGAAAATTACTACTACTGTTAGTGCGAGAGCAAGAAATCCTGTAATTGGCGTTGTGCCCCATAGAAAAGCCATAAGTGGGAATATAATTCCTGAATCCATTATAAAACCAATGCCAAACATGGCAAAATATTCTTTAATTGGATTTTTAATTTTTAAATTTCCTTGAACATTCCTGAAATAAAATTCTTTTAGAAGAAACCATGGGAAAAACAGAATTGTCATGCCAAGAATAGCTCCAAGTTCTCTAATTGTTGGGATAGAGACCAAAAAGGTCCAGCAACTAATTAAAGTAAGTAGAATTATAAACACAATCACTGAAATAATTCCATAGATAGTAGAGCGTATATAATTTTTGGAACATAATTTTCTTATTCTGGAAGGTATTTCTCGCATTTTTACTTTTTTTCGGACAAAAAGGTAAAACATAATAATACAACCAATTGCAGTTCCTAGAAGAATTCCATATAATAGTTCTCCTAATGATACAGGTAGAATTTCTCCAAGAGTAAATACGCCAATCCCCATTATAACGACACCGATAATCATTGAAATAATATAAAATATGATCAATCCGATAGTAGACATCAGAGATGAGTTTTGAATCAAGTCTTTTTGGGGATCCTGAGGCTTGCCTTTCCAAATCCATTTATTGATATATACTATTGCAATAAAGCCAAGAAACAGAAGTCCAATTAAGGTTATGAAAAAGGATATCTGGCAATAAACTGAGGTTATTGTAATTTCCCACCTAGTTGTTCCATAAAAGGCTAATTCAAACCATGTTACGGATTCATAAATTATATGATAATCGAACGATTCAAATAGGTGTTCAGTGGAGCCCATAACTACTTTGCACGCATTTCCAGCAGAAAAATCGCCATATTGAGTTTCTGTAGAGACTTCGGATAAATTTAAATATTCTTTAAGGAAATTTAGTGAAATTTGTTCTGTAAACATCTGCTCAAATTTTCCATTTGCGATCAATAAGTTTGATATTTTTGATAGATTATGTTCCATAAAAGGCACACTCTCATATCCAAAAATCTCATATAGTTGTTGTTCAAAACCACTACTCATACCTAAAATGACTGTGGCATTAATTTGATTGCTATAATCTTCGGAAGTTTTTAATGCAGTCATAGCACCCATAGAATGGCCCAGCAGACCAATTTTATTGATATTACCTAAAGATTTTAGATATTCCATTCCAGCCAGCATATCTTGTTCTATTATATTAATCATTAATGGATCAGTAAATGCGGGTAAATATCCTCCCGAATTACCATGACCTCTAAAATTTATACTAACTACAACAAATTCTCGTTTAACAAGCTCAATAGCAAGTAATTGCATATGAAGTGCATTTCCAGTAAATCCATGACCTATTACGACACCTGGGTGTTTTCCGCTCATATTTTTTGGTGTATAGACCATTGCGGTAATTTTTTTATAATCGCTTGTATTCAAAGTTATTTGAGATATTGTATAGGGATGCTCACTATCTGCAAAATAGATGAAAATTATCAATGGAATAATCCCTGAAATTATTAAGATTACACCTATCATCAGCCCAACTAGTTTTTTATTAGATTTTATGAATTGTGAAATCAGCATAATTAAAAATTATTATTATCTTTAATAAATTTATTACGAAAATTAAAAATTTTGAAAAAAATAAAAATCTAAAGTTTAAATTTAATTATATAATAATAAATAAAATAATGAACGATGAAAAAAAGCAGTTTAACAAGATCATAATTGTAGTCATGGTTTTTATAATAAGTTCGGTGTTTCCATTTTATTTTATAACATATAAGGGCCCGACCTTTACAACGATATATGTGTTTTCAATTTGGGCGGCATTAATGCAGTTTATATTGGGGTATATAATAACCGAAAAACGTAGATTAATTTTTGTGATAATATTTTGGATATTATATTTTGTATTTGTGATAGGTGTAGACTATTATGGGAGAATTGCGATCGATCCGTTATTATATGGATTATTTTATGGAAATTTTTTCTTGTTATGTGGATTTATAATATATAAATGGGAAATAGTATCGAGAATATATGATCGTGTAGCAATTGTGATTTTTGGATATCTTTTTCAAGGAGTATATGATTGGATTTGGTGGATAATTCAATATATAGACCCATTTGAACCTCCATTTGGAAATTGGACAGATAAATTCTATATAGATTTGATAATAAAGAATTCAACAATACTGTCAGTTTTCATTATAGAGGTAATTAATCTAATATTAGGGATAATCATTCTGGTAATGTATCCAAAAAAGGTCTGGGATTATCTGATTTTATGCTTTCATTGGCTTTTACTAGAATTTTTAACATTATTCTTGAGTTGGAATGGTATAGATTTTCCCTATATTGTTTTATATATTCTTATTGGTCTATTATATGCGATTTATTTATTATTCAAATATAAAAGAAACTTAATCTATGAATATTTTAGAAAATTTTTATTATGGATAAAACAAGGTTTATCTTCTGATTTTTATAGTGAGAATTTTCATAAAATTAAAGCAATTATAGAGTAATGAATATAGAAAATAGAATAAAAATGAGGATATAGAAAAATAATAACAACTATAGATAATTACAAATAAATCTAAGGAATAGAAATATCTTATTAAAATAATCAAGCAATAAAATTAAAAAATATTATTAAAAAAAGATCATTAAAAAAGAAATTAAAAAAGAAGGTTAGAATTGTAAAATGATAGATTAACTAAGTTTATTTTTTAATATATTTTTTATTGCTGACAATTCTTGGTAGATTTTCTGGAGCAGTTTCTCCTTTTCGATAGGAGGTTCCTTTTTTATAGTGGACTCTTTTTCAGCAACTTTTTCAATTAATTTTACGCTTTTATAAATTTGTTCTAAGATCAAATCACGTATTTCAACAAGATTTTGAATTCCTGAAATGGTTATTTCAGGTCTAGCGGTCGCAGAGTATCCAGCAGTCTGAATTCTAAGTGCACCTATTTTAAATTTTCTTGCAATTGGGCCCTGAACGATATTAATATTCTGAATCTTATGATAAGGGATAGTCCCACTCATTTTAATCCAGACTCCACGACTCCATTCGATATCATTACTGGTAATTTTATAAGAAATAGTCTTGTAGTATTTAGACGCCCAGTAGAAAAGGAATGAGAATATAATCACTTGAAGTACCACTATACTTATAGTTATGATTATTAATTCATTGATTAGGCCAGAGGGAACCATAAAAATAAAGGCCCATATGAAAAATGGAATTTCCCAAATAAGATAACCAAAAATCAGTGCGATGATTATATATATGTAGTATAATTTCTTCAGTTTTTTACTGGGTTTAAATTCTTTAATTAATACATCCTTATTGGGTAAATTAGGATTATTTCTATCCATTTCAACCAACTTTTAAAATGTGTATAAAATATATACTTATAAAATCGGGAAAATTTATTATTATATATTTTATTTATTTTGTAATGTTCGTTGGATCTAATTAAATTTTCAATTTAATAGTTTAGTTTTTATTTTTATTGTATTTTAGATTATATTATGAAAATAATGAAAAAGTTGAATTTTATTCTTTATTCCATTGATTCATATTGAAACCATAGATTCATATTAAATTGGTAGAATATTTAGAAAAGTATTATTAGAAAGAGGAAATATAAAATTCATTAAAAACTATAGAAAAAAAATAGTTTAAATTGTTAAAGAACTGGAAAAATTATTTGATATTGAGTTTTTTTAGGGGATTACCATATAGAGTATAAACAGCCCAGTAAAGAGGATGTTTGAATGCTCTTTTTGTTCCAGTTGCCATTTTAATGATATCAAGACGTGCTTTAAACAAGCTTTCACAGACATCTAATCCTTGTAGATAATAGGAATAAAAGGATTTCATGAAGTACGGTGCGACGGAGTCGTCAAGTGGCCAATTGGTGGCAATAATGCTGGTGCATCCAGCCAGAGTGAGCCCTCGAATCAGACCGATAAGTTCATCACCTTTTGAGAATGTGCTGCGTCCAGTTTCACAAGCACTTAGGACAAATAAAGGAGTTCCATTGAATTTTTGAGTGACAAGTTCTGTGATCGTCCTTATATCATAATTTTCAGGTGTATAAAACAATAATCCGCTCATCCAGGGATCTTTAGCATCAAATACACCATGACCTGCAAAATGGATGATAGCAAATGGATTTTTGATTTTTTCAACGAAAGATTTCTCGTTGGCATTTTCGCGAAGCAGAAGTTCGTAATTGATATTGTGTTTCTCAAATAGAGCAAGAAGAGAATTTACTTCGAGTTCTGCACCTGATAAATTCATTGATGGAATATTGAAATTTGGATTAGAAATTAAGAGGGCATTAGACATTTCTTTCTCACGTTTCATACATGAACGTAAGAGTCCAAGAGAATAGCTCCTAACAATAGGGATTTTGAGTCCAAGATCATCAATAATTTCCCAAGGAAATAGATGAAACAAATCATGAGGTATTAAAACAAGTTTGCTTTTATTTTCGAGGGTTTCAAATAATGGAGTTGGGAATAATGCATGTAATTTTTTCTTTAAAATAATCAGTGTAATGTAAGAAAGTGTTTCATAGAATTCTTGAAGTAGGTTAAGGAGTTCATTTTTATCAAATTTATTGCTTTGAAAAATTTGAATCGATTCTCTGTCCCAGGTTAAAATGATAAATTTATTTTTGAAGTTAGGCGATTCGGGTAGGTAAATAAATTCCCAAACAATAAAGTTTTCTTGTTTAAATATTTCTTCATAGTCATAAATGGGATTATATTCACTTGGGGCTCTGATAAGTCCTGGGTCCTTACATTTTTCCATTAGAGTAGTTCTTAGTTGTTTCAGCTCATCTCGCATAGAGTCAAGGGTTTGAAGTGAAGATTTTCTAATAACACCTCTCGTCCGTGTGTCTTCTAATTCATCTTCAAGCTTGATAATTTTTTCAATCAATTCTTGTTCTTTTTCGACCAAATCTTGTAATTCAGGACATGAATAGATATTGAGTTTAGTAGTTTCAAGTTTATCCAGAATTTCTCTTGCTTTAGAGAGTTCAAGATATCTTAATGCATCAGTAAGATGTTGAGGATCTAGGTCTTTCTTATACCAATCAAGTAAAAGCTCGATTGTTTCATGATAAGGACGTAATTGTGCAGCTCTAAAACTTTTTCGTAGCTCTTCTGACCTGGTGCCAGCAATTAGATTTTCAAGGATGTCAATAGCTTGGTTATAGTTGTAGAAAGCCTCTTGGAATTGCTTTTTTGCTTTTAATGCCGATGCCATATTGTTATACGAGTGCCCAATATTTGCGTAATCATAGAACTCTTCAAAAATCTCAATTGCATTACTAGAATAAAAGATTACATCTTCATATTTACCCTTTTTTAATGCGACATCACTCAAATAATTTAGACATTCTCCCATATTATATCGGATATCAGATTTCTTGAATATTAAGTATGCTTGGTAAAAAAACAGTCCTGATAAATCCAATTTGTTCATTCTTAGGTATGATTTTCCAAATTCAATCAACAGTTTAGCCATTTCAACGTAATCTCGATTACTGGCGATTTGATAATAGAGATGTTCTAAAACTCGGATGGTTTCGTCATATTTTTTTTCCATTCTATAAATAATGCTTACAAGTTTATCAGCTTCTTTTCTTTGATTGAGTTGCTCACAGATACGGAGCTGTTGTTTTAAATAGTTAAGAGTCTCATCTGGCTTTCCCCATTTAAGATATAGCCCACCAATATAGCCTAATAGGTCTTTAATTCGGTACAGGTCATTAATCAATTTTGCAATTTCGAGAGAATTACTATAGTATTCATAAGCGTCATAAAACTTGCCAAACGATTCATATATAGTCCCCATTTCCATTAAAATATTAGCTTTTATGTCATTGATGTATTCTGAATTCATTGATTCTGCTAAGTTAAGTGCATCTTCGTAGGTTTTTAAGGAATTATAGCTTTCACCCTTTATTTTATATGTTCGTCCTATCAATGATTTAATTTTGAGTTTCAATACCTCTTCATTTTCCATATCTTCTGTGAGTAATAAAGCCTCTTGATAATGCTTTAATCCATCATTGTAGTTCCGTTTTTCTATATATTTATTCCCTATTTCTATGATTTTATCTATGAACAATATTTTATTCCCATTTAATTGGTATTCATTAAAAGCGTCTTCGTAAGCTTTGTTAAGGTCCTCCTTTTTTCTCCAGAGATTTTTTATCCTGGATATAAAATCCTTATACCATTTTCTATGAGGAGTAATAAAAAACATTCCATATGCAATATTAATATGAAATTTGTTCGTATATTTACCGATATAGTAGGATGAAATCGTAATATATGTAGCTGGGTGCAGTACTATTGCAGTGATCCACTTCCAATCTCCATAAAAAATAGCATCATACATGACGAAAAATGCAGCCATTACGATTCCAAGTCCTATTAACATTAAAACTATTAATAACAAATTGATAAGGTCATAACCCCATCTTTTCATCCTAACAAATCCAGTTCCTCCAAGAATAGATAATATTCCAAATACGATAAGTAAAATGCAGATTGTAGGAATATATGAATAAATGTTTACATAGACATAGAGATATACCGAACCGATATATGGAAGCTTGGAAAGAAATGATATAAATTCAGCCCCATTATTTAGACCAGGTGTTGTTGGAGATGGAAAAAGCCATACTATACCAAGAATTGTGTCGATAAAGCCTAATACTAAGAAAAAAATTCCTATTAATAAAATTCCTTTGGTTCTACCAATCATAAATTTACACCTAAATAATTGAGAAATCACTTTAAAATATAGCTAAACATAACTAAAACCTACAAATTTTATAACTTTCTATCGATAAATAAATTTTCTTTTCAATAAATAAATAATCTCAGCTACCCTTATTATATTCAAAATACCTTCAATTACCCCCAGACGTTTGAATTTGATCTAATTTAATCAATATTAATTTGATTTATTTTATCCTAATTTGGCTAATTCTGAATTGTTTTTGTTTAGTCTATTTAGTCTATTTGACCTATTTTAATCTATTTACTACCGAAAATTGATATTAATCTTTGCAAATTAGAGTCGATCCATTGTTTAATATTAAGAATATTCTTATCATTATCTGAAAGGATAAATATGGCAATATTATTGAGAATTTTTTCCAAATACATTTGACTATCTTCGTATTTTATTGTTAATTCTTTAAAATTGCTTTTTGAGTAAAATTTTTCAATGAGGTCAATAATTTGGGGTATTTTTGCAGAATAAATTCTTGAGATATTTTCATCATCTGTCGAATAGATTAGTGGATATCCTTTGATTGAGGAGGCGATTCCTGCCAGAACGATTAGTTCAATATTATACTTTTTAGCTAATTTATTAAAATCACGTTCTATATCTTTGAAAGTTTCTAGTGGTTTTCCTACAAAGAATTCTTTAATTTTAGATAGCAAACCCATACGATATATCACTTTAATTTATTTTGTAAAAGATAAAAAATATAGTAAAATATTTAATTCTATTCAATCTTGGCGATTTTTGTTAGATCTAAAGGATTCATAGATTTCAGCGAGTTTAGAGGCGGCTTCCTCAACAAGTAAAGTGGCAACACCAATTGGAACATTTCTTTTGGTGAGAGAGGAGATTACAAGGTCATCATTTACTCGATACAGAATTATATACCTATTTTGAAATTTTAGAATGATTTGGTCTAGTACTCTATGAGTAAATTTGAAGAATGCGTCTAATTGTCGAATCATTAAGTTAAGAAATTCCTTATCCTTATCGGTTGAAGCAATAGCCCCTGTAGAGGAGATCAGAGCGCTATCAAGAATCTCGGTATTAGAATCAAGTTCAGTAAGCACTTTCTTGCATTCATTATATAAGTCGCCTTCTAATGGAAGACCTTCCGAGCCAGTAAGTATTTCCCGAATAAAGATATCAAGTTCATCGACACAACTCAGGTCACAACCGACTTTATCGATTTTGTCTCCATATTTCAAAATCGTATAATTTTTAATACTTTCCAATACTTTGTGGATTTTAATAATGCTATCATAAATATCACAGATAGCTGCAAAAATTATTTCAGAACTACCGTGGACTGCACTTTTAAAAACAATCTTGTATTTAGTCCCTAGCTCGATTATTTCAATGTCAGAGCCACATAACGCTTGTGAAAAAGTAAATAACGCCGAGAAAAAACCGGACATAACTGTTTCGTCCATTGAAATGGAGCCTAAATTTTTATAATAAATATTTTCGCCAGATCTCCTAAGAATTAAAATTGATTGAATCATTTTTCTTTTACTTTCGAGTTATTTTAATAATAATATAGATTATTTTTTAATTTTAATTTTGATAGTGCATTGTGGTGCTCCTTCGGATTTAAGTTCCTCATTTACTATTTCAATGTCATTAAATGCATGTTTTAACGCTGTCTCAATCAGTCCTTCAGTATAAGTGCAGTAGAATTTGGTGGAAATATCAATTCCTGCTTTCTCAAATGGGCAGATTTTAAAAATGATAGTTAATTCGTTATCGCCTGTAATATTAACTTCAGCTCCGCCTTCTCCGAGAGCAGGATTGAAAACATCTTTTATGATTAATTCAGCAAATTTTTCAGGTGTCCATTCAGAGACTCCGAATTTTTCCTTCATTCTTTTTTCAATATTCTCGCCTTGCCGTTCACCAATTAATCTGAAAATGGTTTGGATTGTTTCAGGTCCCATCACATTATTAAATTCAGACATACACATTTTGAACATAGAAGCAATAAATTTTAATTGTTCTGACATTAAATCACCCAAATATCTCCTTTAATTTATCTCTAATAGCTTCCATTTCTAATGTTATTAGACCAATATTGGGCTCTTTATCAGTTAATACCACTAGAATTACTTTTCCCGCTTCCATTAGAAACATATTTCCTTTATCAATCTCAAGACTTAAGCTCTTGAAGGATCCGTTAAATAGAGCTTCAGCTGATCGTTTGGATGTACCGAGAAGTGCAGCACTCATTGCTGCAACAAGTCTTTCATTTGCTTCACTTGGAAGAGAAGAGACTATAGCTAGTCCATTTGTTCTGATAACAGCTGAACCCAATATGTCAACTTTCTCTTCTAAGCCAATTAATATTTCTTTTACTTGTTCAATTATACTCATAATTCTCACTTATGTTATAATCCTTAGAATCACTCAAATTATTTTATTCAAATATTTTAAATAAAGATTATTGATAATTTTAAATTCTAAGATTTCTCTTTTATTTTCCATATCTTTCTATTTTTAATTTTTTTTAATTAGAGTTTATATAAGTTAGCAAAAAAATTCAATAAGAAATGCTTGATAAAAAATTAAGAACTTTGAAAGAGTTAGTGGAAGATTATATTAAGTTTAGCTTTTTAATTTTTCAAAAAATATCTTAATAGAAAATAAAAAATCAGCGTCTATTTTAAATTGAAAACATGAATATGAATATCTTTTTTACTACTATTTTTTGATTTAGAAAAAAATAGCGTATTAAGGAAGATGGACCAAAAATTAACGATTTATTAGTGAAATTAATCAACAGAAATAATTATAGTTAAATTGTTAATCTTTCAGATGTCGGAAATCAGAATATAAAAAAGATAGAGAGAGTTTAATTATTGATTAGCAAAATATCCGATGAATCTTTCAATATAATAGGTAGCTATCTGGCAATATTGTCCTTGAAATAGGTAATCAAAGCCATGTCCCCCAAAAGGGAAGCGAAGTATAATACAAGTAGTTGCAAGGTCTTCGCATTTTCTATCTAAATCTTCAGATTCTGAGATATATACGAGTTGATCATTCATTCCGTGTAGAATAATAATTGGTGGTGATGTTCCATTTACTAGATTGATTGGTGAATATTTATAGTAATTTTGAGGATTGGATGTAGGAGTTCCATTCATTATAAAGATAAAAGTTTCAAGTTCATTTCGTCTTTCAAATAATTTGTAAGTATTATTCATATTTGTTGGACCATAGAATTCGATAATACCTGCGACTCGCATAGAAGAAGCAAATACGTTTTGGAATAACGAATTTTTATAGCCTAGTCCACAGACCAGAGATAGTTGTGCGCCTGCAGACCTTCCAAGGAAAAATGTGCAACTAAGGTTGATATTATAGTCGGAAGTATGGTTTTCTAGGAATTTAGTGAAATAACCTATTTGATTGACTATATCAGACATATTATAGCCATCTGGAGCAAGTCCATATTGGATATCACAAACTACATAGCCTTGATTGGCGAAATATCTATTAAACTGGAACATATTTGCAACTCCTTTGTCGCCACTTCGCCAGCCTCCGCCATGGATAGCTATTATAATAGGGAAGGGCCCTGTACCAGTTAAAGGGCGATAAAGGTCGAATTTAAAGGTATCACCATTTACTGTTAGATAAGGAATATCCAGCGTCATGTTGCAATCGAATTTATGAAAGCCATAATAATAATTCCAGAGTGAAAATTGTTGTTTTCTAAATTGAGATTTGAGATTTTCTGGTATTTTAGCCATATAATTTGTTTCAAGTTCTTGGACAAATTCGTCTTCATATCTTTTTGTAGCAAATTGTGAATAAATGAGTGGCAGACCGTTGGAAACTATCAAAATTGTGCCTAAAACAAACACTGTATAAAATATCCAGTTTCTTTTTCTTAGTAAAAATAAGCTTAGTATAGTTGATATTAATAGATAAATAATAGTGAACCCAGATAATTGAGGCATTAGCATCGCAAAAGTAGTTTCAAATGGTTGACCACCAAATATACCACCGGTCATTATTAAAATAGTCGGAAAAATCCATGCAAAAAGTCCACCTATCAATATGACGAGGATAGTAACTCTAAGAAATTTCTTAAAATTCATTGTTCAACCTCCTTATTAAAATTCCAAATGGATTTATTCTTGTAGGTAATGTCCAAAATACTAATAATAATGTTGAAAAAGATAACTCCGAAATTTCCGATCAATAAAACGAACCTTAGGAACGCAACTATCAATTCCTGCGTTATTGATGCATTATATGCAAGGAAATAAAGGATATTGAAAAACCCAATTGTGGCAATGAAAAGACACAACGAAATACACCAATACGAGATTTTTCTACCTCCAGAAGTAGTCAAATCGCATAGCCAGAAATTTAGAATTATATTGAGAATGATAAATACGCCCCAGATTATGTATGCTGCATTTAAGATGAAATTGAAAATATCCAATGCAAGTATGCCAATCATATTGATAAAAATGATGCTTATATTGATAATTATTGAGAAAATAGCAAATATAAGCAGAATTTTTGGTTTTATTTGATCCATTTTTATAATTACCTCAATTTTTTTTAAAAAAACTATCAATATCATTTATTATTTTTTTATAAAACTTTTTGATATTTTTAATATTGATCAAAATAAGAAATTTTAGTTTTATATAATTTAATATAAGATTCAATTTTTTTAAATTAAGAATCTAATAAAGATGAATTTACTGAAATATAATATAAGATTGTTGAAAATAAGGTTATTATTAATTATTTAGATTTTCAATATAAGTTATTGTATATTATTACAACATAAATTTATAATTAAAAAGAGGGATTAAAAAACTTAAAAATGAGTGCTGTTTAAGCTAAGATTTCTCTTTCTGAATTTTGGATTTTTTGTTTCTGTTGATGAAAGACCTATAGATCAGGACTGCACCTATAGGGGCTGCTATTGAAATACCAATCAGGATATATATGAGGATGTTAGAAATATTGGATGCAGCTGTTGTCTCCAATGATACTAAAATAGCTTCGCAGTTGGAAATAGTGCTATTGCCATATTGATTTGAAGCTATGATTACAAAATAATAAGTTCCTGATTTGTTAATTACCAAATCGCAACTGACATATGGAGATCCTCCTGTTGAATCGATTTTTTTAACTGGTATTAATTGGGATACGTCGTTAATTGGAGAAGAACTCATATACACATAATAAGACGTGGCATTTTCTACTGCGGTCCAATAAAGAGAGATTGTATTCTTATTTATGTATGGAGGCATTAGAGTTGTATGTGTTGGAATAAATTGTTGAAAAGGCGGATTGTAGGTAATATTCAAATAGAATATATCATAATCGCTAGTGTTTGAGGAATAAACAACATGTAAATTGTCATTTTGGTCGATAAGAAATGATGGAGTTATATCATCAATAGCATTAACAGTAAGGTTGAAGAAAATAAATGTTGAATTAACATTTGTGAAATATTTTATTTCAGAATCACCATCTAGAGTATCATACCATATTCCGTGTAGATATGAATTTGAATCGCATAGGACATTAACCAATCTTTTAGGACTTGCTTCCCATTCCTCATTAATATCATAAGAGGTTAAATCACCATAAATGTTTGTACGATACATTAGATGAGTAAAACCAGATAAATTTGCAATGAAAAATACATAAACATCACCTTGATTTGTGAGTGCAACTTCTGGAAACTCTTCATAACTTAATAGAGAAATTGTTTTTGTTATATTGATAACTTCACTCCAACCAAATCCAGGTAATTTATATCTACACATTATTTCACTACCCTGCCCTACCTTTCCAGACCATTCCCAAACGATAAAGATAGAAGAACCGACTTTAATTCTTGGCAAATATTCGCTTTGAGAATCCTGAATGGAAATATTCACCTTTTGTGATGGATTTCCATTTTTTATTGTGAAATAATAAATTTCATAATGAGTTCCATCGAATGATGAATCTGAAGCCACCACATGAATTGTATCATTTTCATCCATATAAGCATCTAAATTTCCATAACGGGCCCTAACACCGTTTATAGCAGTAATATTGATATGATTTGAAAATATTCCTCCTGAATTGTTGACATACCAGATATCTTGATCCACCCCTGTAATTGCAGCATATATAATATGAACAATATCATTTGAATCTATAAAGATTCTTGGATATTGGTATTCAACTGCAGAGGATGCGACAACTTGAGGAAGATAATTTATGATTGACGAGGTATAATAAATATTATAGCCTGGTTGATCATACCAAGCAATATGTATATTGTTATTAGAATCAAGCGCTATTGAAGGGTTTAAATCATCATTTGATGAATTGATAAGTAATATTGGTTCTGAAATGGTAAAGGATTTGCTATTGGTTGTTGATTTTACAAAAAGCGTGTTATTTTGAGCAGTAATGGGTGCAGGAACTTGAATCTGTAAAAACAGACCAATAATAAATGCGATAAAAAATATCACTGAACTATTTTTATGCATTTTTTACCACCATGAGAAATCAACTATTTCGTTTAAAATTATAAAAAGGTATTAATAAGGGTTTTGGAGAATTCTTGGTGAAATTTATAAAAAATAAGTGAAATTTATAATAATTTCATAAAATCAGTTTATTATTATTATTTAAACCCCATTTTTTATTAAATATTAAAGAATGATCTTTTTAGTAATAATTAATTTTAAATTTTTAATTGGATATTTTCGTAGATTTACCAAGAAGATTATATAATCGAGATTTTTAAAAAATGAAGGGAGATTTATTGGATTTTTAAAAAATTGATCATAAAAGTTATTTAAAATATTTAATGGAAATTAACAGTAAACCACCGATAGAAATACCGATCAAGACAAAAATCAATGAAAAGAATAGAAGATTGTATGATGTTAATAATAGGAATAAATTAATCGATGAATATATTGAATAACCAAAGAGAAATGGCTTAAGCCAGCTTAGTATATCAAAGAAAAATTTTTTCTTATTTTTATAATAAGCATTGTAGAGATTTAATTTGTGCTGATAGATTCCAACATAAGAGAAATTAAAAAGACCGTAAAAGAATCCAGTAGGAGCTAGAATTGAGGCGATAACTGTCAATACAGAGCTAGAAAAAACTATTGGATAAAATATAAATGAAAATAATATACTTAGAACGATACCCATCATTAAAGAAGAAAAATACATTTTGAATTTCTTCTTTTTAAACCATTTTCCAGGTTTCTTGAAACCAAGTTCTACCTTACGATCGTCAGAAGCAGATTTAATGTCAACTCTACCATCTCCTTTAGCTGCGCTCATAGACACTTGACTTGATGCTGACCCTTCACTTGGAGGTGAATTTGGAGGTGATAAAATGGTGCCCCCAATAAATACACCAGTAATTGCAGCTCCAGATACGAAACCATTTATATCAACAATAATTTCAATAATATCGGTATAACGTTGAAAACTAGATAATTTGATAACCATCGCATCACCAAAAGCATCCATTGCCCAGCTCTGCGTTTCTCCTGCAATATAAAAATCGTTATCAGCATCAATATCAAAACCATATGCTCTATCTGAAATATTTCCTGCAAAAATTTGATACCATAGGAGATTACCTGAATCATCATAACTCGCCAAGTAGAAAGCTGAATTATTATTAGGTGCATAACTCTCTGTAGAACCAGTAATAACAATGTTATTATTATCCACCAACACATCTTCTCCATATTCATTTTTATTTCCACTAAAGTATGTCTCCCAAATTAAATTTTCAAGGAGGTCCAACTTAGCTAAATAAAGAAAAAACTTATTTCATCAAAACCCTATTATAATAATTATTTTGAGATATTTCTTCATTTTAAAACCCTCATTGGACTATTATTAAAGAGAAAAATGTTTCAATTAATTGAGATTATTGAAATGTAATTAAAGATTATTGAAATAAATTTAAAAATGGAATAATAAATTAGTTAAATGAGTTTTTATTAGATAAAAATACTAATAGGATATAAAAGTATATAGCGAAAATTGATAGTAAACGACCTTAGTGCTATAAAAATAATTAATTATCATAGTATAAAATAGTAGGAATGAAAATGAACCTAAAAGAGATTTTATTAAAAGAATCTATGAAATTTGTATTATTCGGAGGAAAAGGTGGGGTAGGAAAAACTACATGTGCAAGTGCAAGTGCAATTTGGGCATCAGAACATGGTAGAGAAACTTTAGTTATTAGTACGGACCCAGCCCATTCTTTAAGCGATAGCTTTAATATGGATTTAAGCGGAGGAGAGGTAAAAGCCGTTCCAGGATTTGAAAATTTATATGGCTTGGAGATCAATCCGAACCTTGAATTTGAGAAATATCAAGAAACAATTCAAGGGTCGACAGTTGAAATACCAGAAGAAATGTCTGGGTTTATGGGTGGTCTGGGAATGGAGGATTTAACCTCAATGACACTTCCAGGATCTGATGAAGCGCTGGCGTTCTCCAAGGTACTAGAATTTATTCAGAGTGGAGAATTTGAATTTATAATATTTGATACCGCTCCTTCAGGGCATACTTTAAGGTTATTAAGTCTACCAGATGTATTGAATAGTTTTTTCGGTAAAGTAATAAAAATGAGAATGAGACTTGGCCAGATTTGGGGTAAATTAAAAAGCTTCTTTACAAGAGGTGGTGAAGATGAGGGGCCCAGTAAATTGGAGATGCTAGAGGAAATGAAGAGCAAAATTGAAGCAGCATCAAAAGAACTATCAGATCCTGAGAAAACCGAATTCGTCATAGTAATGATACCCGAAATGATGGCGGTCTTGGAGACAGAAAGATTATTAAGCGCGCTCTATGAATATGAAATTCCTGTCCATAATATTATTATAAATATGATATTACCCCCAAATCCTGATTGTGAGTTCTGCACCGCTAGAAGAGAAATGCAACAGAGAAACCTAAAGGAGATCAGAGAAATATATGATGAGTTCAATCTGATAGAACTCCCACTCCAGAGCATTGAAATTAGAGGTGTTGAAGCCTTAAAAGAGATTGGTAAGATATTATTTAAGTAGGTATAAAATTACAGATCATATATATTCTTTCATTTCTTTTATAAATTAAAATTGAATAAAAATCCACTTTTTTAATTTAAATTTTCTGATCAAATTACTTTAAAATTCTACCATCTTTTATTTTAAGAACGCGAGAAGCAAATCTCGCAATTGTAGGATCATGAGTAACCATAATTAAAGTTTTGTTCTCTTTTTTAATAATATTACATAAAGTTTCTATTAATTTAGTGCCGGTCTCCTCATCAAGGTCTCCTGTTGGTTCATCAGCCAGAATAAGTGATGGATCATTTGCTAATGCACGTGAAATAGCAACTCGCTGTTGTTCTCCACCAGAGAGTTCCTCGGGTTTATGATATAATCTTTTTGAAAGCCCTACCATTTCTAGAAGATATTTTGCACGTTTTATTCTTGCTTGTTTTTTCATTCCTCCAGCTATAATCATTGGAAGTTCTACATTATCTAATGAATTAAGAAATGGAATTAAATTATAGAATTGAAAAATGTGAGCAAGAAAAAAGCGACGTAAATTTACCAGCTGTTTTTTCTTCATTTTAGTGATATCTTCTCCATTTATAAAAATACTACCGGAGGTTGGTGTATCAAGACAGCCAATTAAATTTAATAAAGTGGTCTTACCACTTCCAGAGGGGCCCATTATAGCGACAATTTCACCTTTTTTTATTTCGATGTTCACGTCTCTCAAAGCATAAATTTCTACATCTCCAATTTTATAGATCTTATTAACATTCACGACTTCTACAATATTTTCCATATCATCAATCCTATCATTTATTCTCCAATTATTGTTACTATTAATCTTCGATTTCTTGGACGAGTATCAAGCTCTACAAAGCAGATTTGCTGCCAGGTCCCTAATGTGAGTGATGAACCTGAGAATGGAACCGTGATTGAGGGGCCCAGTAAACTAGCTCTGCAATGAGAATGTCCATTATCATCATGCCAGGTTTCATGATGGTAATAATATTGATTTTTAGGTGCAATACGTTCTAATAATAGTGGAAAATCTTTTTTAAGCCCCGGTTCATATTCGATGGTAATAAGACTGCCAGTTGCTCCTGGATTAAAAATATTGATAATTCCCTCAGATAGCCCCGACTTTTTTAGAATCTGAGATACTTTACCAGTAATATCAATCATATCGACCTCTCCAGATGTTTTAATCTGAATTGTATCCTTATAGACCACCAAAACTGTTCACTTCCTTCATATTATCTGGATAATTTTAATAGTTTTGATAAATAATAGCTATTAATAAGTTTAATCTCTAATATAAATTATTAAGTTAAAAAGTTAATCTTCTATGATAATTCTACTCTATAATTTTTTAAATATATATTGGAATCCGAGTTTAATTTATAAAATTTGCGAAAAAAAACAATATACTCCATAATTTTTCGATAATCAATTAATTTACGATTTTTTTCAATTTCAACACTAAAATCTTTTCTAATATATTCAATTAGTTTAATATAAACATCTTTTAAAATTAATTATAGATCACAATACATAACAATTGCTGAGATTATAGATTGATTATAAGCACTGGTGTCCTAATTTTTTACATTTTTATTAAGATAAAAAGTACCTAGAGTTTTCAAGCTGAATTTTTAGATTAAAATAGATAGAGTAAAAACATTGGGATTAATGCCAATTTTTTTATTGTTGAAGATTAAAATTTTAATTTTCGATGAAAGCAACGGAAATTAAAAATAACCTTGAATATAGATTAAATGAGAAATCAATACAACAATATTTAATTTAATTATTATTCAATTTAATATAATTAAGAGATTATTACTAAATATGTAATTCTAAAAATTAAAATGGTCGAGTAAAAATGAAAGTTATTTCTAAAAGAATTCAGATTAAAACAAGTAAATCTGTTGAAATTAAAAATTTTACGCCAGAAGTAATTGACTTTATTAGGGAAAGCGATGTTAATAATGGATTTTTATTAGTACATACGAGACATACAACAACAGGTCTTATACTTAATGAGAATGAGAACAGATTGATTAAAGATATAGAAAATACACTGTTAAAGTTGGTACCGAAAGGTGCTGGCTATAAACATGACCAAATCGACGATAATGCTCATTCGCATATAATTGCAGCATTAATCGGTAATTCGCTTAGTATTCCAATAATAAATGGGTCAGCTGAGTTGGGGAGCTGGCAATCGATATTATTTATAGAATTAGATGGGCCAAGAAGTAGAACAGTCGTTTTACAAGTTATTTCGGATTGAAAAAGTTAATTTTTAGAGGTTAATAATTAATTTTCAGAAATTATTTTTGAAAATGCCTCTATACAATATTTAATATTTTCCCAAGTTTGCCCGTAAGTAGAAATTTTAAAGGATTTTGTCATTCCAGGTTGTATACCCCAGATTTTATTCTTTTTCAACTCTTCATAAAGGAAAAATCCTTTTCGAGGATGTTTTAGGCTGATTCTATGGAAAATCGGTGTTTCGAATTTTAGAATATCGTGTTGGTGAGGTTTTTGACCGAGTTGAGTGATATCACCCAGATTCTCCATTTCTTTGCTGAAGAATTGAGCTTTTTTAACTTCTTCATCCCATTTTTTAACTCTTTCAACTACAAATGGAAAGGCAGCCATTACACCCATAGTGATAACACCGGGTAATGTGCAACCAAGTAGTTCAATTTCTTTATTATGGAAAGTTCGATTGCTCCAATTACCTTTTATTTGTGAATTCTTTAATATAAAATCGTGATAGGGCTCATTTACTAAAAGAAGTCCACTGGGAGCAGGAGAGGCAAAAGATTTGTGTAAGGAAGCAGTCATTATGTCTGCCCCGATCTTTTTACCCGAAATGGGCATTCGACCAATAGTGTAGGCGCCATTGACCATAAAAGGTATCTCATATTCATGAGCTATTTTGCTAATCGTTTTTGGAT
This sequence comes from uncultured archaeon, assembly GCA_964646355.1. Taxonomy (GTDB): domain Archaea; phylum Asgardarchaeota; class Lokiarchaeia; order Helarchaeales; family HEL-GB-B; genus HEL-GB-B. The sequence continues at coordinate 19,213 of CAZYEE010000019.1, forward strand.
CGGCCAGATTTCCATAATTATAATCGACATGGGTAAGAAAAATAAGTTTTGGTAAACTACCAGTTTTATTTTTAACTTCTTTTATTAGACCCTCAATTATTTCATAATTTAATTCATAATTTGGGGGCCCAAGATGAGGAATTTCGAATACATTAACTCCAGCCCGCTCTGCGCTGATATAGGTGGTATAATGTGCTAAAGAATCGACGATAATAGAATCACCTGGAGCGGTTAATGCATGAATGGCAGAATATTGAGCTTGTCTGCAGCCTGGTGTAAGCCTTGCATAATCCATATCACAGAATTTAGCAAGATCAATGTGAAGATCACAGATAGGAGGAGTGTTTATTTCGTATAATCTTCCTGTTAAACAGTAATCGCAAGTAGAGTAACCATCAATGAACTCAATTATTGTCTGAAGAACTGAAGGGTCATTAGGTATTCTGCCACCCGCCTGTATTGGGTGTAAATTGATAAATTCTTCTTCAATATTTCTTGAAAGATTCCGATATTTCCCTAAATAACTTTTCGTAAACTCAACCATGCTTTTCATCAACCTTATGATATAAAATAGAGTCAATTATTAACGAACATGCCAATTTTGCTGTGATTTCTGAATGATCTTTTACTGGAAGATATTCAACAATATCCATACTTTTGGAAATGGGTGTAAGGGCTCTAATAATCTTCAATATTTCACGCGAAGTAAATCCGCCGGGTTCGGGAACAGAAACACCAGGTGCAAAAGCGGGGTCGATTGCATCCAAATCGATACTAATATGGACATATTTAATGTCAATGAATTGGTTCTTTAATATAGAAATTAATCTATCGATACCGATCCTCTCGATATAATCCATAGAATAAATGGACGGAATGCTGGTCTTGGCAATTTCAATCTCTTCAGTCCCTTGTGTATTTCCATGCACGCCAACTATTGCGATATTATCGGGTCGGATGTTTTCAATCTCAATTATACGCCTTAATGATGTTGCGATAGTAAAACGTTCTCCTTCTGGATACTCGTCCATAAAATCCAAATGCGAATCGACCCAGATTATCCCAATTTTTTCTTTCGGTATCTCTAGACCCTTAATGATTGGAAATGTGATCAAATGGTTCCCGCCAATGTAGATTGGATAACTTCCAGTTTTAGAAATCTTATTAGATAATAACTCAATTTCCTTTAAAAACGAATTCAGATCAGTGTAATGCCCTATGTTCCCATAATCCACTACATTACAATCATAAAAATTAATATTTAATTCATAATTCACCCCAGAATATTGTAATGAAGCTTTTCTTATCATATCTGGGGCGTCTTTATTACCTATCTCATAAATTGAGCCATAATCGGAAGGTATTCCTACTATTACAAAATCATTTTCCGTTAAATCGTCTATATCTTTTAATGAATATGTGTCCATGAAGATTGTGGTTCACCTCACGAAAATATAAGATGGTCAAAAATATATAATGTTTTACAGAATATTAAGAAAAAATTTTTTAATGACTGAATATTGAAATTGAACAAGTCAAGTTGGTAAATAGATTAAATTAAAAAGTATAGCTAACTTGAACAATTATAAATTATCAATGACTTTATAAAAATTTAGGCTAATTTAAGTATAAATTAACATCTGACTTATTATAATTTACAAACAGGACTGATGTAAATGGGACATAGAAAATACCATGCACCCAGACGTGGAAGTTTACAGTATGCTCCGAGAAAAAGAGCACGTGATCATGTAGGCAGATTTAGATCTTGGCCCGAGATTGGTGGCCCACCTAAAGTCCTTGGGTTTGCTGGTTATAAGGCAGGTATGACTCATGTATTCTATGTAGATAATAAAAAGACAAGCCCATTTTTTGGACATGAAAGATTTGCAGCTGTAACTGTAGTTGAGTGCCCACCTCTCATTACTTTTGGGGTTAGACTGCTCAAAAAAATGCCGGGCGGAAAAAAGTGCATCGGAGAAGCTTGGGAAGGAGAATTTCAAGATCATTTGAATAGGCTCCTTACACTTCCAAAAGAGTATGATAGTGATACTGCGTTATTAAAACTGGAAGAAAAATTAGAAAATGCTGATGAAATCAGGGTCTTATTGCATACCCAACCATATCTCACTGGTATCGGCAAAAAAAAGCCCGAAATAATGGAATATAAAGTCGGTGGCGGAACTATTGATGAACAATGGGCATATGCCAAGGAGATACTCGGTAAAGAAATTAAAGTCAGTGATGTCTTTAAGGCGGGAGATTATATTGACGTATCAGCTGTCTCAAAAGGAAAAGGCTTCCAAGGTGTAATAAAACGATTCCATGTTAAAAGAAAACAACATAAATCTAATAAAACAGTTCGTCAAGTAGGAAGTAGCGGCCCTTGGAGACCCGCTGGAGTTATGTGGACTGTACCAAGAGCAGGTCAAATGGGATATCATCAACGTGTTGAATATAACAAACAAATTCTAAAAATCGGAATAGACCCCAAGGAAATAAATCCTAAGGGTGGCTTTGTTAAATATGGCCTAATTAAAAACGATTATGTACTTATAAAAGGCTCTGTCCCTGGTCCTAGAAAGAGAGTTATTAGATTTAGATTTCCAATCAGACCTTCTAAAGGCTTACTTTATGAGCCTCCTGAATTGACATATATTTCACTAGAAAGCAAACAAAAAAATTAATAGGTGTTTACTAAAATGAACGATAAAATTAAAGTTATGAATTTAGAAGGCAAAGTTGTTAAAGAAATTGATAGACCCCAAGTGTTCACGACTGCAATAAGACCGGACCTTGTAAAGCGAGCTTTCTTGGTATGCTTGACCAGTAGAATACAACCAAAAGGAACCGACCCAATGGCTGGAAAAAGGACAACTGCAGAATCATGGCATGCAGGAAGGGGTGTTTCCAGAGTACCAAGAGTAAAAGGTTCTGGATCTAGACGCTCACAACAAGGAGCTTTTATCCCTGGTACAGTTGGAGGTAGGACCGCATTCCCGCCTAGAGTTGAGAAAAAAATTAAAGAAAAAATAAATAAAAAGGAAAGAATCCTTGCAATTAAATCTGCAATAGCTGCAACTGCCATTAAAGAAATCGTTTCACAACGTGGACACAGATTCTCCCCTAATCTTGACCTTCCAATTGTTATCTCCAATGAAATTGAGAGTCTTAAAAAAACAAAAGAAGTCAGAGAATTATTCATGAATATAGGAGTCTGGGACGACATTATCAGGGCTTCTAAAAGAAAAGTAAGACCCGGTAAGGGAAAAATGCGAGGTAGACGATATAAGAAAAAGAAAAGCATTCTTATTGTAGTAAACGAGAATGATGGCATTTATCTGGCTGCGAGGAACCATCCAGGTGTGGACATTTGTAAAGTCGAGAACCTTAATGCTGAAATATTGGCACCTGGTGGACATATCGGAAGATTAACCATCTGGTCAGAAAGTGCAATCCAAAAATTAGCCGAAATTTATTAAAAAACTATATCTATTATTATTTATTAAATAATATTAATTACTTAAATTCATACATAGTATAATTAAATTAATTTGATCTTTTTCTTATTATTGCTTATTTATATCATTCAAATTTTAGCAATTTTAATATTCAAAAATAATCTAATTTCCTCTTTTGAATTTTATGACTTAAAAAATTTTAATTTTTTATTGATATCAGGATATTTTATCGGAAACCTTCTTGTTCAGAACACTTAAATTATCGAGTGAAAATTAGACATGATCTCATTAAAAACTATATCTTTCAACAGATCTCTATAATCTGAAGAAAAAACTCCTTGAATATCAATTAAATCATTAACAATATCCTCTACAATAGTTTCAATATTATAATTTTCATTGTCAATTATTTCTTTTATAATATACTTATTAAGATGTTTATAAATAGTAGATTCAATAATTTGTTTCACAATTTCTTTTGTATAATATTTCAATTATTATTACCTCAATGTCCATAACCCTTTCTTTTTAGAACATCTTTCAAATATTATTTACTATTTGATTTATTATAAACTTTATTGAAAAATAATTGGATTTTCGACAATATTCTGTGTTAAGGCTCTAATACCGCTGTTATGATCAAAATTTTTGTCTCATTTGAAAAAAGAGTATCTTGTCTGAAAAAAACCTTATTTTCTTAATATTACGATAATTTTTATTTACCACAAATAAATGGTTAATTCCATGAACATTAATATTAGTCCTTAACTTGCTCCAGATTATTCATCCTAATTATAACGAAGTTCCTATGCATCATTTTATGTCTAGAAAATTAGAACTAAGCATTAAATAAAAAGGAATTTTTATTATATTTTGATGATATTACTGAAATTTATAGAGTTTAAATTTAAAAAATTCCTTTAATTCTTGGTATTGTTTAACTTTATTTAAAAAAATTTGAGAAAATAAATATCAATAATAAATGAGAAATAGGAACCATTAATGAAAATAAAAATTAAGATTCCAAGGCGAGATCTAGAAAAAGAAGAATATTTTAAGGAAAAATTAAAGGAACAATATCTAGAATGGAAAGAGGAATTGCTAAATAAAGCAAAAAATGTGAAAGATCTAAAAGAACTTAGAAAAATTATTGATGAACTCGGAAAAGAACAATTCGACTGGGACTCGGCTACCGGAGATTGGCTTGAAAGGAGCGACCCATACGAAGTAGTTTGTATTGAAATTAGATTACCAGGATTAAAAAATGAACATGAAAGACACTCAATTTATGGTGTACTGGCATTTAGCAAAGGCTTAACAGATTCTTTCGACCATATGGGCGACCTCGAAAGATTAGTATATGTAAAAAACAATAATAATAAATATTTTTCATACTCTACAGTTGGACACGGCTATCTTGAACTTTTCCCAGAAATTTTAAAAGGAAATTACTCCTTTAATGATCTTTTAAGAAATGAGGAATATGTTTTTGAAGTAGGAGATCATTCACTTTGCACTTTAAGAGATGATACTAAAATTAAATTAGGAATAATCCCCTTTATTGACATTTTTAGAATAATTAGAACTAATATCTACAAAGATTATGTCTATAAAGAAATCCCCATATTGACTCATGATGATTTGGAAGATAAACTGGAAATAAATTGGTATGATTACGCCAATGAAGTTATTAAAATCGATAATTTTATCAAAAATGAATTAAAAAAATATTCTTTAATTTATAGAATAAAAAGATCTTTCAAAAAATTAGTTAATTATATTAAAAAAAGAAAGAAAC
>CAZYEE010000020.1:0-1258 GCA_964646355.1 uncultured archaeon
TTATTTTAACATAATTACAATAAAAAATTATATCCTACAGATTCTAAAAATTCTAACGCGTATAAAATTATAGAAGTGATTTTACAAAATGATGCATTCCATAATAATAATTAAAAAGGATTCAGGAATTTGTTTATTCAGTGAAAAAAGTTTGGAATTTGATTCTACTTTATTTTCAGGCTTCTTAACAGCAGTACAAAATTTCTCAGAAAATTTAAAAATCGGTTCTTTAACCAGTTTTATTACTAATGATAAAGCAATAGTTATTTCATCAACTGAAAATCTTACAGTCTCTATAATTATAGATTTAGAGGATAATATTGATGATTGGTTTGATAAAGCCTATTTAATTGGCGAAAAATTTGAAGAATTATATGATATCAAAAATTGGTCTGGCGAGATCGGTCAATTCAAGGATTTTTCAGAAGAACTAAATAAAATATTACATGCTAAAGAAGAATCATTTCTTTTAAAAGTTGCAAAATGGGCAAAAAAAGAATTTGGAGGCGAATTACAACTAAATACTGTTTTATTACCCAGAGAAGGGGCCCAAAAATTAAAAGTAGATATTCTATTAGATCGAGGCGAAATCTCTCCTAAAAAAATCCAGGATAAAATTTCATTAAAACGTTTTCAAGTCCTAAAAAAAGATATAATCTTTATTAAGGTAATTGATGGTATCGTTGGTAGAGGTGAGGTAAAAGATTTTATTGAAAAAGTTCAACAATTTGGGCACTTAGAAACAGATAATCTGAATGAAAATATTTTCCCATATTTCCCAAAAATGGTAGTAATATGTGGAAGAGATTTTTCAGACACTGTTTATGATTTAACTGATGAATTATATAAGGTGAAAAATAATAAACATTATTTCCTTTCAAAATATCTTAACATTAAATTAATTAGCCAGCTAGGAATCCTTGATACATTAAATGCATGGGTAGAATATTGGAAATGGAAAGAACCATATCCTGAAAGAGTATTTAAATAAAATTTAGCAATTTTAAGTATTTTCTTTCACAGAGACCTTTCATAATAAAATTAATTCTTCTATTCCTAAATTTTTCGTTAGAGAGGATTTTAAATTTTGAGGCTAGAAGGGTTTTTAAATTTTGAGGCTAGAAAGGGTTTTTAAATTTTGAGGCTAGAAGGGTTTTTAAATTTTGAGGATAGAAAGGGTTTTCAAATTTTGAGGCTAGAAACGTTTTTAAATTTTGAGGCTAATGGATCCTTTAAATTATCTTCGAATGAATTTAAT
>CAZYEE010000020.1:1358-24135 GCA_964646355.1 uncultured archaeon
GTTTTTAAATTTTGAGGCTAATGGATCCTTTAAATTATCTTCGAATGAATTTAATAATAATTTTTAAAGGAGTTTGGATATCATAATTTTTGTACGGAGCCAAAGATTTTATCGCATATTGGTTCAGCTGGTAAAAATGCTTCGACATCACCATTCCAGGTTTTTAAGGTTAGACCGAATAATTCTTTAAAGTTTTTTACAAATTTTAATAATTTATATTTTAATGAGGGAATATATTCCTCGGATATCAAGCAAGCTATTCCTATATCTGGGTTTGCCTCAAAAATTAGAGTTTTTCCTTCTAATTCAATCATTCCTATCTGGTCTATTTCTGTCATAGTAGATAATAAATTTTTTATTGTGATTATTGCGCTACTAATTAACAGATCTTGTCCTTCTTGCCCAATAGTTTTATAAAATCTGCTGAACATACTTATTCCTGCATCATTAACCAGAAAAACGGCATATATTTTTTTATACCATAAGAATTCACGATAATCTGGCATTTTAATAATTGTAATCATAAACAAATTAATTCCAATTATGTTTAATATGTTAGATACTATTCGTTCCCAGATACCGAGAAGCTCTAAAATGTAATCCGAGACCAATAAATATCCAATGGTAATAATTATTATTGATAGTGAGAGCATTCTAATTTTATTCATGACTAATTTGTTATTTTTTGTAATCTTTGCCAGTTTTCTGAAATAATTTATTGCATAAAAAATTACAATGGGAAGTGCTACTACCGCAATTAATTGCCCTAATTTTCTGTTTTGGATAATAATAGTGTAAATCATGAATGTAGTAAAAAATAAACAGATTATTGTATAAATATAGTATTTATTTTTATCAATTTTATCAGAAATAAAGCAATAACAGGTACATCCAAGTGTAAGACAAACATATCCATATTGACTATAAATATCACGAATCTCTGGAAATGGATTGATATAATCCGCATAGATATAAAAAATATAAGTAAGACCAAAACCTAAAAAAATGAAAGACCAAGCTAAATTTCTTATATTCTGTTCTTTATACCTATCTTTTATATATCTGTATAAAAATATAAGAAACATTTCCAATGCGGTGAAGACCATAACTGTTTCTAATCCGAAAGCTACTTCTGCTTCAAATCCTGTAAGTGGATAAGTAATATTGGGCATTTATTAATCACTTTTAATTGTCCTATTTAATAACATAATTAAATCAAAATTTTTAATAATGATTTAACCTTTTAATATACTAACGACTATTGAGTCCATAGATTTTAACATATCTATTCCTATATTCTCCCAATCAATAGATGTAGACTTATAATACATATCAAATGCATTTGTTATTTTTCTTAAAAAGTATCTTAGTGAATATAATCGTTTATTTGCAATAATACAGGTGATAAATTCCTCTCTATGTTCTAGCATCAAATATTTGTCTCCCTGCTGGATTAATTCAATTCCAGTTTTTTCGACATTAGAGTCAAGTATTTCTTTTATTAATTGATTAATCCCAACAATCCCTCTGGAAAAGAATTCTTGATCTTCCGATATTCTCTGAGTAACGTCCTTATTGACATTAACTATATTTTTCTGTATAGTTTTATCTATTTCTTGATCTATAATAATTTTATTATCCTGTCCACCACTATTGATCATATTTTTTTTACTGGGCATTTCTATTCTAAATATTTTACTTAAATTTATATAATAAACTGGCTGATATATATCTTTCTTGATGATATACAGATCTTCAAGATGTTTTCTCCACCCAGTTTCAATAAAGACTTCAATTCTGAGTCCAAAAAAGGTTCCCAATAGTGCAATAATCAATAGTACCATTCCAGCTATTAAGACAATTTCTGATTGAATTCTTTCCACTGTTTGTTCCATTGATAAAAGTATGGCTAAATATAAAAATAGTAAATTGAAAAACAAAAATGCCAATTGCTTTTTTATCTTTCCAGATGATTTTTTATAAAGAAATATGATTAGTAATAGTGGAAAGGTAAGAGAACCCGCTGACATTCCTAAACCAATTAAAACTAAAGGAGAAAACGGATCTACTATTATATAAAAAATTAATTGGATTAAAGAATAGATGGTAAAAAAGTATTTTGTATTTAATTGTTTTGTCCTATTATAATAATATCTCAATAATTAACACGAATGCTAAAAAAGATGCGGATAATGAACAGTAAATAATTTTTTGATGATAATAATTTTCAATGGAAAAATACCTCTCTCCCATGATTAATATTAAACTAATCAGAATGCCAGCGAATAGCGTGCCAAATGCTCCATGAACTCTACTTACCATTTCTTTGCGTTTCTTAAAAAAATTCCATAGAAAATATACCATTAATTGTGATGTTATGTAAATCGCAATAAAATGGAGTCCAATATAAACTAATCTATATTGAGAGTGAATAAAATCTATTCCCTTAATATTCATTATTAAGACCGGTCTATTTAATTAAGACAAAGCTTTATATTAAACCCTATATTTATTTTATACCTATATCGGTTATAATAATGAAATTAATTATGCTTAACTTATATTATTAAGTAAAATATATAAAAATGTTTTTAAAAAATTGATTATAAATAACAAATGTATTATATAATTACATAAAATTATTTTAAAATTTCTTTAGTTTCTCTTATGATATTTAGATCTTCTGTTATCTATTTCTAAATTCTTTTTAAAGATTAAATTAAAAAACAATTTTAATCCAATAGATATAATTCTTTTAATTAAGTATAAAAATTAAAACAAATAAATAACAAGATAAAGGAAGCATATAAATAAAGGAAGTAATTAAATGAAGAGAGTTGCTATTGTTGCGGCTGGAGAATCTAAATTTGGTAGCAGAGTTGGTAAAGGATATGAGGAATTATTTGCTGAAGCCTTTTTAGAAGCAATGGAACAAGTAGATAATTTGGAAATTAAAGATATACAAGAAGCTTTTATTGGTTCATTAGCTTTTGGGGGTTCTCAACTCGGTAATATGTCCGCCTTAGTGGCTGACTCTGGAAATTTTATTGGAATTCCTGCAGCAAGGGTAGAGAATGCTTGTGGTTCTAGTGGTTATGCCCTCCGATATGCTTTTTTTTCAATAGCTTCGGGTATGAATGATATTGTTGTTGCAGGAGGAGTCGAAAAAATGCAAGATATCAGCAAGGGGACCAGATTATATTGGTTTGGAGTAGCTGGTGATATTAAATGGGAGAGATTATCAGGTATGACATTTCCGGGTAATTATGCACTGATGGCAACACGCCATATGTATGAATATGGCACTAAGAAGGAGGCATTATCAAGCGTAGCGGTCAAAAATCATGAATTTGCTTCTAAAAATCCAAAAGCTCAATTTCAGAGAAAAATTACATTAGAACAAGCATTAAATGCTCCTATTGTAGCCTATCCATTAAATATTTATGATTGCTGTCCTATAACAGATGGAGCATCTTGTGTAATTCTTTGCGACCTTGAAATCGCTAGAAAATTTACTGATACACCTATTGAAATTGTGGGAATTGGTGCTGGGACGGACTATTTAGCATTATATCAACGGGAATCAATTACTAGAATTGATGCTGCAATAAAAGCCAGTAAAATGGCTTTTAAAATGGCAAAATTAACCCCAAAAGATATCAATGTTGCTGAAGTTCATGATTGTTTCACGATTGCAGAAATACTGGCTTATGAGGATATCGGATTTTGTAAGAAGGGTGACGGAGGCAAAATGATATTGGAAGGTGAAACAACTCTTAATGGTAGAATTCCAGTAAATACAGGTGGCGGACTTAAAGCAAAGGGTCACCCGATTGGAGCAACTGGAACTGCGCAGATTTATGAGATTTTTAAGCAATTAAGGGGTGAACATGAAAACCAAGTTCCAGATGCAACCATTGGGCTTACTCATAATGTAGGAGGTACAGGATCTGCTTGTACTGTAACCATCTTAAAAAAATTATAATAAAGGAGGAATTAATTTGGATAATAGTATTAAAATTCTGGGTTATGGATCATATATACCGATGTATAGAATTAAAAGAGAGGAATATATTCGTATATGGGGCTATTTTTCGGGTAGTATTGAAGAGAAATCTGTAATTGGGTACGATGAAGATGCCATTACTATGGCTGTTGAAGCTGCCAATAATGCCATAAAGAATACTGGAATTGACAAGGAAAAAATCAGTTTAATTGCCGTTGGAACATGTTCCTCACCTTATAGCATTAAATCGGTCGCTTCTGAAATTGCAATGGCACTGGGCATTCCATTAGATATCGCTCTTTTAGATTTCAAGGAATCTGAAAAAGCAGGATCTACTGCGCTATCAGCTGGTATTGATATAATAAACAGTAAAGGTGGTTATGGACTTATTATTGGTTCTGACTCAATTTCTACAGATCCTGGAGAAAATTCGGAACATACACTTGGAGCAGCAGCAGCGGCGTTAATAATTAGTAAAAGTGGTAACGGCATTGCGGAAATTTTAAATAAAAAATCTTCAAATATTGAGTTTATCCCAGATAGGTTTAAAAAAGAGGGTAGTAAAAATTTAACAGACTTAGAAATAGCCTCATATTCAAATTATGCTTATAAAAATTCAGTAAAAAATGCAATGAATAATTTAATGAAAGAATCAAATCTTACATTAGAGGATATTGATCATATCTTTATTCAAGGTCATGATCTAAAACAACCCTCTAGATTAATTGATAAAAAATATAAGGAAAAATTATATCTTGATATAATTAGAATTACTGGTGATTGTGGCTCTGCTACCTCTCTTCTCGGTTTAAATTCAATATTCCATTATAGGGCGAAATCAAATGATAAAATTATTCTCGTTTCATATGCTTCAGGAGCAGGGAGTGATGCATTTTATATCAAATTTAATAATAAACAACAAAAGATTAAGGGAGTCCTTACGATTGAACAATATATTAATAGAAAAAAATATATCGCTTATGAAAAATATTTAAAATTTAAAGAACTTATTGAATTATGATAGGATGGTGATTTAACAAATGGCTCATGTTTCAATTCCAAAATATTGGAAAGCTCTACCTCAAAAATATCGATTAGTCGCTGGAAAGTGCTCAAATTGTGGAGAATTAAACTTTCCTCCTAAAACGCTATGTAAAAAATGCGGATCACAAGGCACACAAATTGAGACCGCATTAAGTGGATTAGGCACTGTTTATTCGTTTACAATAATTGGGAGAGGAGGAGCCCCTCCTGAATTTGCAAAAATGCAGAAAAAGTGTGGCCCATATGCCATAGCAATTGTTGAATTGGATGAAGGTTTAAAAATTAATGTACAGCTAACTGATTGTGACCCTTTTGATGATGTAAAAATTGGTATGAGAGTCTCTGCAGTATTCAGACAGATTTACGAGCAAGAAGGAGTAATCCGATATGGTCTTAAGTTTAGACCTTATATTGAATAAAATTTGCTATGCAAAATAAATAATAAATAAATCTTAATAAATAAATTCTAATGAATAACTTCTGATGAATAAAAATAATGAATCTATTCTAAAAATTAATAATTAAAAGTTAAACATCGTTAATTATTTTCAGTCATTTTACCTAAAATTATAAAGAAACCGGATCTGATCAACAAATGATTGAATTTAAGAAAATCATAAAATGTGCAGAATTTTATAACCCTATGTATAATTTTGAGTTAAAAAAGCAAAAGGTAGAGTTCAGAAAAGATCCATTAACTGGCCAAAATTGTATTATTCCTGAATCTCTGAAGGATAAAGTAAAAATTATTTTGAGTAGGCCATCAAGCGATATTATCAAGAATATAATCGAAACCACAAGTAATGCATGTCCATTCTGCCCTGATAATATTGAAAAACAGACACCAAATTTTAATGATAAAATAATACCTTCTAGAAAAATAAAAATCGGTGAAGCTGTCTGTTTTCCTAATATCTTCTCGTTTTTTGAACACTCTGCAGTAATTGTTATTAGCCATAAACATTTTCTTTATTTAAATGAATTTGATTCGGAAATGATCTATAATGCTCTGAAAGCAGCACATGAATATTCCAGATATATTCTCAACAATGAAAATAATATCGAGTGTAATTGTGTACTGGGTTGCAATTATCTGTATAGTGCAGGTAGCACTGTGGTTCATCCCCATTTCCAAATCTTTCTTACCGAAAATAATTTCTTTTACAATGATATTTTACTTCAAAAAAGTGAGGCGTTTTATAAAAAATATAATAAGAATTATTGGGAAGAACTGATAAAAATTGAAAAAGAGCTTGGGGAACGATATATTAAGAATATCGGTACTACAGATTGGATAGTCCCATTTGCTCCACTTGGGGTTTATGAGGTCCAGGGAATTGTCCATAATAAATCTTGTATATATGAATTCAATGATAAAAATTTGAAGGATCTAGCACAAGGAATATCAAATGTTTTAAGATTTTTTCATAAAAAAAAGATTACTTCATTCAATTTTGCTTTATATTCAGCACCTCATAAATCTTTAAAAGATCTTGAAAAGATTAAAAAGTATTTTTGGAGTTCTATAAGAATTATAGTCCGTCCAAACATAACTAAAATTCCACTAAATGATGTCTGGTTCTTACCCCGTTTGGTTTATGATAACATTTCACCCATCGAACCTGAAAAACTGACTTCTCAAGTGTTAAAATTTTTTGAATAAATTAAAAAGAAAACTCCAATACTATAAAAAGAACTTAGATTAGGGTGCATCTTTTATAATAATAAAAAATAAAACATAAATGACTTGAAATTAATTAAAAAATAGCATAAATAGTTTAAAAATAAATAAAAAAATAAAAGATCAGATTAAAAACAAATTTTTTATATATTTTATAATTATTTTACTTTTGCTGTTATTTCTATAGTAGATACACTAAAGGTTCCACGGTCTTTACTTTCAATTTGTTCAGTACCGGTTTCAATCTTAGCTATAGATATCTGATCTTTCATAAACCTATTTTTCAAAATTTCAAGAACATCTACTGCTTTTGAAATAGATTTACCTCTTGCTTTAATAACAAGTTCTTTAACACCGCTCTGAATTACTGTGAAGCATGCCATCACGTAATTCATTGCGGGTTTCCTACCAATAAAGATCACATTTTCTTCCGACTTAGCCATTTTATATTACCTCCTGAATAGTGGGGTTCATCGATAGTTGCTTTTTCATGCCATTTTTTGCATTTTTATTTGGTTTTTAAATGTTAATGAAAGGGTATAAAATTTATGTTCATTTTATATTTAATTATTTTGCTATTACATCACTAATAATGAAAATTAAAAAAAGTAAATTTTAAGGATTAATGGTTGTGTATTTTCCAGATTTATTATGAAAAAATAATTTCAAAATAAGAATCAGATAGAAACTCTATTATATGCTTAGATAACATATTCAAAGCAAATCCTCTGCCATTTTCTAAGCTTAGATTTTGTAATCCAACTTATTGGTAATTTTTCATATAATTCGTCAATATCTGCATTAATGAAATCACCAATCGTTTTTATTCCAATTTCTCTAAATCGAGCGCCAGTCTTCTTTCCAATTCCAGGTGCTTTTTCAATTGGGTCTTCAATTTTGAAAGCAAGTTCTCTTTCGGTTTCAGGTTCAATATCTTCTTTTTCAGGCAATTGTTCTTTAGATTCTTCTTTTAGGCTTGTTTTCTTACTTGAAATTGTAGTTTTACCTTTCTTAATATCTTTTTTTATGGTTTGTTTCAATTTCTTCTTCTCTGGTATAGTGTCTAATTCATCTTTTATATCATTAGTCTTCTCTACCTCGTTAATCTTTTTATCAGACTTTTTACTAGGCTTTTTTTGTGCAACTTTTGTAGATTTCTTTCCTATTCCAGCATAATCTTCGATCTTTTCTGTTGTTTTCATTATTAGGGTTCCTTCTTTTATTGCTTTAGAATATGTTCTTATTCTTTCTCTCATCTCATTTTGATATGGTATTGTCGAAGCAAATAAAGTTAATAGCATAAGAAATAATTGATTTTTTGATAGTTCTTCATTAAAAACTTTGATAACTATCTTTTTTCCCCTTTTAGAATCGATATCTCCTGCTTTAATATCTCCAAGAACGCAGCGTTTTAATGTCCAATCATCTCCAATTGATATATATTTTTTATCAAGAGTAAAAAATTCAATTTTCTTGGAATTTGAGACAAGCTGAAAAGGAAATATAAAATAATCACCTTTTTGAACCATTATTATTGAACTTTTAGCGCCTTTAAATTCTGCTAAAAAGACCAATTTAGGGTCGGATTTATAGGATTGAATAATTTCATCGATCAATCGTTCTTTAATAGTTCCTATCCATTTATTATCTGAATCAAATATTTTAATAGTACTAACTCCAATATAATCAATAGTGATGGGAGAATCTTTCCCGGCATCCCAATAATCAGTTTTTACTCCAATGGTTCCATTAAATTGTCCATCAAATGAAAATTCTCCAACTATACTCATATTTGAATCTAAATTTGAATATCTCTTACCTCCCGATGACTCATTATCTCTTAAATCTTCTGAACCTAACTCGTGTTTCCAAAATTTTATTTTAATAATTACTTGAGGCTCTATGGACATTATCTAATCACTTTTACAAATCTATTATAAATTTGGTTTAAATCATATTTAGTTTTATAAAATTCTCAAGTGAATATATAGTGGAATAAAATATAAACTAACTTAGCTAAATATAAACGATTGCTATGTTGCATATGATTATGTAATAGAATATTTTGTATAATATTTAAATTTAAATTGATAATATATCATTTTAAATATTTTTAAATTATTAAATCTAACTTTTTACAAAAAAATTAGATTAACTATATGAATTAAATTTGGTTATAATTATTATATTCTATAAAAATTATTAAACAATATTAATTCTTTCCGAAAATCTATCTATATATAAAATTCATATCAAATTCGGGTATATTATCCTTTATAACTAATATTATAAATTTTAGATAAATTTGTTTTAAAATTTGTGAATTATTGAAATAAATTTTTATATATTTTGTTGATTATATATTATATAAATAAAAAAGAGTGAAAAGTGTCATTCAATTTGATTCGATGCATTAGTTGTTTAGATGATCTTGATAAAGGATTTTTATTGGAAATTTCAAAATTAATGCTAGAGACTAATAGGTGATTATTTTTGTTAATATCTGATCGAGATGAGTTCTATATGCAAGTTATACAACAAATACTCGGCGGCGAATCGATTGTTTTGGATATAGTAAGAGAGTTAGAAATTGAAAAAGAATTAACCGACGAACAGATCGCTGCTAGACTTGGTATTCGTCTAAATGATATACGACGAATACTATATCAAATGTATGAAAGTCGGTTGGCTGATTGTAGAAGAGTTCGGGATGAAAAAACAGGCTGGTACGTTTTTTACTGGCATATGGTCCCTGAACGAATTTCAAACGCGATAAATAAAAAGAAAAAAGCCGTCCTTAACATATTAAAAATAAGACTTGGCTATGAAGAATCACATATATTCTTTCACTGCGATAATGCTAAATGTACAAGAATGACATGGGAAGATGCAATGGAATCTGGATTTAAATGTCCTCATTGTAATGCTCAATTGACCAGTGAGGACAGTAAGGAAAAAATTATCGATTTTTTGAAAAAACAAATCAAAACCTTAGAAGATTCCTTAAAATAAATCTTAGAAAACTTATGTATAATTTGATTCTTAATATTTTAAATTAAAAAATTTTAATAGTATATTCTATAAATCTCTATTTTTTTCTATTAATTCGCTACATTCCAATCTATCTTATTTTTTATTATAATTTTTTAATTACGATGAATTTCTGTGTCTTAGGAAATTATGTTAAATTTGATTAACATATTTATATTTTAAAAAATATTATTTAAAATGATAATTTTCAAATTTTGAATCTCAATGAAAATTTGAATAAATAAGAAATGTAGGAATAAAATGAGCCAAATTATACCTAGAAATTACCAATTAAATGCTAGAGATCAAATTATTGCAAAAATTGATGAAGGAAAAAGAATATTTTTAGTATTATTACCTACTGGAATGGGAAAAACTCTTATTTCCTGTATTACTATTGACGAATTAATTGATAATGGGATTATTAAAGAGGATGAAAAAATCCTATATTTAGTTGCAGATCGAAAGTTAAAGCATCAACTCTATGAAATGGGCCAGTCTTATGGACTTGGTCGCCATGGGAACCTATTTTTATTACCAGAAGGCAAAGAAATACCTGCAAGAATGAGCCGACAACATGCACGACTTTCTAAAATAATTTATGCTACCCCTATCCTATTACTTAACTCACTTATCGCAAAAACCCCCGCCTCTCAAAAAATTGATAGAGAAACTATTAATAAAGTAAAAGTTATTGTAATTGACGAAATTTTGGATGTTTTAGCACAAAGCTATGGAAAAAGACGAACTAAGGAAGAAACTATTCAATATATCGAATCAAATTGGAAAAAATCTTTTGATGAAATTATTAACGACCTATTGGAACTATACCCCGAAATTAGAAGGGTAGACATTGAAAATTATCTCATCAGGGAATTCTCCTCAAAAAATTGGAGACTTAATAAAAAATTTGAGCCACTATTAAATCTCTTGGACGTTTTTAATAACAAATCCGATCGAATTATTATTGGATTGACTGCCTCAATTTCTCAAAAAGAAAAACGAAATTTATTAATCAAACTTTTTGGGGAAGAGAGAACCGCTGAAATTATACCGACGGGAGATGATTTTGAGAACTATAGACCAAAAATTCAATTACAACGTATTCAAGTTTTTGATGATTGGGTGCTCGATATTGACCGTTTAATTCAATGGATTAAAACACAAAATCTAACGGTAATTAGTAAGGCATATAATGTATTAACAAAGAAATCAAAAATACCTGAAGATAGGAGTCTATTATTTGTAAGCGATATATTGGGGAGAAAAAATCTGCAAGAAAAAATTAAGAATACATTAGGTGAAGATTTTTTAAATCTTGTATTAACTCATGCTAGCTCATATTTACTTATGACTATTGCACGTCAAACGCTCCTTGAAAATACTTTCAAATCATTTTATCAGTTTCTAAGTAAAATTAAAAATTCGTTTCTTTTAAGCAATGAAAATTTTCAATTAATTAAAAAGATGGTAGATGAAAGAATACAAGAAATAAAGGCAAAAAAAGGCCCATATATCTCAAAAAAAGAAGAGCGCTTAATTTATTGGTTGGAGCGCTTTGTTAAAGAGGGGAAAAAAGTACTTGTACTCTGCAGATTTGTAAATATGACGCAATACTTGCATGATATAATGGAACATAAAAATATTAAAAGCTCGTATGTCCATGGCAAAATGTCCGGAACTTTACAACATCAACAGATTTCATATTTTAAAAAAGGCGACGCTCAGATTCTGTTTGCATCTGAAAGACTTATCGAAAAAGGCACCGACTTACCAGAAGCTGATGTAGCTATCTATTATGGGACCGTGATATCCCTTGAACGTTATGAACAATCTCTAGGAAGAATTCGAAGTAATTATCTGAATATTAAAAAAGCATACACAATTGTCTATAATCAGAGTGTTGAAGACGAAAAATCCTTAAAACGTGATATTGCATTCTTAGAGATATTCGATACTAATAAACTGATAAAACCATAATATTTATTTGTCGGTTTATTATTTTCTATTTTTCTTTTAAATACAACTAGAGCCAAAGTTCATCAATAGAAAGTATAATAAGAAGGAACGATCTACACTATTATTGAAACATTTTTAATTTTTTGTTTAAATTAGGACGAATGTAGGCTATTCTACGGTGGTACATTATTGAGTAGATCAAGGGCACTTAGAAAAACGGTTCAAATGAAATTAAGTGCATATTTTCAAAAGGACAAGAAAAATTATATCAAAATAGGTATTTTAGGTACCCATTCTACGGGAAAAACAACTTTAGGTCATAAATTAGTATCTTATTTAAAAGAAAGCCATTTCATTGTAGGCTGGGTAGGTGAAATCGTTCGTGATCTTCCAGCAGCTGTAAATGATTTATCTGCTTTTTTAACTCAATATTGGATTATAAATACCCAAATCAATAAGGAGATAGAACGTCAAAGTAATAATAATGTAGTAGTAACCGATAGAACTGTCATTGACAACTTTGTTTACGCAAAAAATGCAGCAAAAAAAGATTCTATCTCCAAAGAACAACTCAATGTATTGGAAATAATTTGTAAAAATTGGTCTAAAACCTATGATTTCTTATTTTACACTCAAAGAACTAATTTTCCTATAGAAAATGATAACTTCAGGTCTACGGACTTACAATTTCAAATCGAAATTGATCAGATGCTTAAAAATATAATAAGAAAATGGGAACTTAAGGTAGTTGAACTACACGGTAATATTGATGAACGTTTTCAAAAAGTTCTTGAAACTTTTGATAAACATCCCAAATTAAATCTGAAAAATAGATCTGATTTTAATCATTAAAATGAAAATTCAAAATCTTTATAATTAGTTGTTAATCCGATCTTGTTAATAAAGAAGGGAACATAGTAAAATGTCTTCAAAACCATGTTATTATCATGATTCTCACTGTCATTTGTTGCAATTTAAAAATATTGATAATGTTATCAAAGAAGCCTCCGCTCATAACGTGACAAAAATTGTTGCCGTTTCTATGTATAAAGATGAGAATTTTGAAGTTTTAAAATTAGCTCAAAAATATCCAAACATTATAATTCCTGCATTGGGAGTTCATCCAATTGTTATAAGTAAAAAAACCAATATCATTGAATTATTTAATGAAATTGCTGAATTAATTAAAAAAAATATAGCAAAAATAAAGTTTATTGGTGAAATTGGGCTTGATAGATATTTCTCTAAAGATAAGGACATTTTTAACAAGCAAAAACAAATTTTTGAAAAATTTTTAGGTTTAGCAGAAAAATATAAACTAAACGTTTCAATACATGGTAAAAATGCTGAAAACGAAGTCCTTGAAATCTTAAGATCTTTTAAAATCAAGACTAAAATCTTTCACTGGCTCTCTGTTAATGATAGTAAAATAATAAAAAAAGCTATCGAAGATGGTTTTCATTTTTCAGTGAATTTTTCAATAAAATATTCAAAAAAAGTACAAAATCTAGTTAAAAATGTCCCCCTTAATAAATTATTATACGAATCTGATGGGCCATACAAATATAAAGAGGCTACACAAGGAACTCCTACCTTAATTCCAATGATTGCTAAAGATATTTCTAATCTTAAAAAATTAAATATAGATGAGGTTTGCCGATCTCTGCAAAAGAATTTTGAAAATATTTTATGATTTTATGATATTGTCTATTAAAATAGCTCTATCAATTAAAATAAAGAATTATGAATTAAAGAATTATGAATGAAAAATGCTATTTGATTTAAAATTAATAAAAAGAAGAATTAAAGAAGTTCCATCACTCTTTTTTGCATTTTCATTTCATTTTCTATAATGTATTGCAAATGTTCTTCTCGTTCCTTTCCTGTTAATACCTCTAACTTTCTAATAGCAAAAGGATCAACTTTTTCTCTCAATAATTTTAGTTCGCGTTCAGTAGGAGGCTTAGTTTCAGGTACTTCTTTTGGAATTATCAATTCAAATCCAGTTCTTTCTTGAACATCTTCAACTGTATACCCCGGATGAACAGTCTTTATTCTCATTCTTTTAGTTTTCTCATCAAAATCGAGGTATGCCACATCTGTTATTATGAATTTAGGTCCAGCTCCACCAGCAACAGGCATCTGTCCATTAACAAACCCAACTCCAGAACGGAAAAACAATTTTTCTGAAGGTACAAACGTCCTTTTATCATGTCTTGTTACATACAAACTCTGGCCTCTTGAATAAAATCCAGAAAAATCGGGTATCCCAGCAGCTCCAGGCAACCTAACTTTTGGACTTTCCCAAGGACCTATACAGACATTATTTGTATTACCATACTCATCTACTTGTGCTGGTCTGAAAAATTCTATCGTGGTCAAAATATCATGAGGCAACAACTCTAAGGTACATTCTCCACTATTATGGATTCTATGACACCTTGAAATCGCTGTATTTTCTAGCCACAAAAGAGAAACTCTTCTTGGTTCATAAACAAACGTGTTTCCCATTATGTAATGAAAAATTGCTTTAGGTGCGTGAGTTAATTTTGCAAGAGTAAATGCGGACCAGACACATGGTGTTGCAACACCAACTATCATTACATCTGTATTAGTAACTTCTCTGGCCATCAAAACTGTAATAATTTCATCAGATGTATAGTCCATTATATCACCTACGTTATTATATTCAATATAGATTTAATTCCTCCAATTTTTTCTAAATAATCGCCAATGTCATCTAAACTAATGTATTCCCTTAAATATTCATCATAATCTGTTTTTATGTATTTTTGAATATGAATAGGATCAAATGTATAGAATGGATAACAACTGGTCGGATGAGCTCCAAATGGTATTCTTACTACTGCATCTACTTTTTGCATTGGTACTTGGCCCTTACCAGGTGCTCTAATAATATCCTCAGTTTCCACAATTTTCTCACAAGTTATGATTGTTTTTTTAGCTACTTTCGTCAGATCATCATCTAACCAGACTGCACCCGCTATATTACCATTACCTTTCTCATCAGCATAAGGCACGTGGACAATAGCTACATCTGGCTGTATTTGAGGGACCGCTACTAACCTTTCATTCTTCAATGGATCGTTAAATTCTTTTATATCATCCCTCACTTTTAATATATCTGTGTCTAAAATCCCTTTTAATGGCATGAATGGTAATCTCAAATAAACTGCTTTAAGCCCTAATGCAATTGATGCCTCAGTTTCTTCAATAATTTTAATTTTTCCTGTTTCAGCAGCTTTTCTATATCGAGGTGCCAATCCAAATAATTCCATACCAACAAAACTCGCTCTTACTCTATTAATACATCCAGCACCCGCCAGCATATCAACATCAAGTCCTCCTACGAAGGTTAATATTCCTAAATCTTTCTTTTTCTGTCTGATTATTTCTCTAATTGCAGCCATCGGTTTTCTCCAAAATGATAATCCGCCAATACCTATTAAATCACCGTCCTCAACGTATTGTTCTATCGCTTCTTTTAAGCTCATAATCTTATCTTCTGACATTAAAATCCATCCTATTAGTATTGGTTTTTTAATAAATTATCTCAAGGATTTATTATTTTAACGAAATGAAAATTTTTTAAACTTCTAAAATTAAATATCATCTTAATAGTCGCTAAACTGATCTGTTTAAGGTAAATTGTAATAAATAAAACACTTTATTATATTCAAAAACTTTATTACTTGAAATTTTGACAATAAAAAGTTTGTCTGTTTTACCTCTTTTTCTTTATTTTCTTATAAGATTTTTTTAAACGGTCTTTCTGATATTCTTGGTATTGTTTTTGGTAATCATTAGCTTCTTTTACCCACATTCTTAATCTATTTCTATCGATATTCGTTAATTTTGAAATCTCTTTTAAATTATCTTTCTCTTCTACCAATTCCCTCAATGTCGATATTCCTATCATTTCTAATTTTTCAATCTGCTTCTTTTTAATACCCCTGAGTTCTTTTAATTTTAATTCTTTAACTTCAGGAACTATCTTTACAGGAAACTCTTGAAAAAATATTATCAACAATGTACCCATTAGCATTGAAATTATCAATAAGATTAAGACATCGGGCCTATAAATCGACCAAAACTCTGTATCGGATAATAACAATACCATACAAATCAATGATGGTATACAACCTAATAATGGTAGTATTCCTAAACTAAATAATCCTCCAACTATACTTGTGATCCCTCCAATTCCCAAAAAAATCACGTATACATTTTTTATTAAATTATTTTCATCAAAAATTCTTAAGAAAAAGATTTCTACTATCATTGATATTAATAGAATTATACCAAATGTAATTTCTAAAAGACACAATATCGAATAAAACTTTTTCTTATTCATTACCATTCTATTCCTTATTTCGGTTTTTTATTCTATTTAGATTTCTATTATACATAGATTCTATTTAATCATTTTATACTATTTTGACTGTTATTTGATTTTGTATTTATCGTATAATAAATATCTAGTGGAATAATTAACTCTGTAAATACAGAATCAATAATTTTCCATCACATTCCTCTGCTAATATATTATAATTCTCCTCATAATATGGAATTACTGAAATTTTGATCATATCATCAATTATATTTCCCTCTTCATCATCTTCAAATTCTTCTCTTGTTATTTTAACCTTTATCCCTCGTTCTTCGATTATTCCTTTCATCATTTTATTTATATTAATTACAGGGATATAAACGATTCGCTCGGTAATATAAAAAAGCGCAACTCCATTTCTCAATAAGTTAAGGTCTACACTATTTAATTCCCATTTATATTTTTTCAAATTAATTCGTAGCCTTTCGACCACATTACTTGGCAAAGTATAGGTAATTAAGTTGTTTACTGTTAACTTGTCCTCATTTTCTATTAACGTATTTATTAATTTATCAATCGATCTAAGAGCCTTAATTCTTTTTTTAACAGTCTCTATTAATGGCTCATCTCTTTTCTGCGATTCCTGATTACTTTCATATTCATCCGAAAAAAGAACTACTGTCAACATGGTTATTTTAAAAAATAAACTTCAAGGAATAATAACTTTATCTAATTTAATGAGTTGATAAATAAATAACTTAAATAAACAAAAGATATCCAGAGATATTAAATATCAAGCAAGTAATAACTTGTAAAAAGCCAATAATGAATAATATTATAAAATAATCAAAAAGCATTATTTTTCATTATTTTCTTTAACTTCATACTCCATTACTGTATAGGCTTCCTTAAAACCTATTTTTTCATACAATTTTCTAGCTTCTATAGCGTTCTCATTGACATTTATTCTGATAATTTCAATTCCTGCCTTTTTTAATTCCTCTATCGCTCGTCTTATTAACTGTTCACCGATACCCTTCCCTCTCCATTTTTCATCAACTATCACATTTGTAATATAGCCATATTTGTCAGTGCGTGGATGATGCTGATAATACTGTCCTGTAGGTTTTGTCCTTACCTCTACAAATGCCATGCCATAACAATGGTCATCTTCATCTACTGCCATCAACATTCCCCCAACTCCACTACTTAATCTAATACTTATATGTTTCTTCCATCTATCTTCTTCAAACTCTCTACCTACACTCTTAGTCAACTGTTGCATCAATCTTTTCGTATACACGTAGTCTCCTTTTTTATATTCTCTTATCCTAATTTTTTCCGCCGTCATTTTATCTCATACTCTTTACTTATCTTCACTTTTCATTTCATCATAAAATATTTTAAATTTTACTGATGAACTTCTATTATTTTTACCAATTTATTTAATTATTAATGTATAAAGTATTAATAGATTTAAAAATTGTCTAACTATTTTTTTGACATTATAAAAACATAATTTTTTAATTCAAACTAAAAAATGATTTTCTACACCCTTATAATAACCTTAAATGACAATAAAATATCATAAAAAATTAATTCGTAATCTATTTCTTAAATTATTCTCTAATTTCAAATTAAATTAATAAATTTTAATTTTATTTTAATTTAAAATTTTATTAAATATCAATTTTAACTTAATTATTTATGTTTTTAACCGATTTTAGCCAGTTCTAAATTTAATTTATTTAAAATATGAGAATTTATTATTAATAGAAATATAATATAAAAAAAGGCGTTGTTTTATTCCAATAATGTTTTAAAGTTCAAAAAGATTTCAAAAGATAAAAGATAGTTAGAAAATTAATTTAATAAAAAAATTTAATAAACTATTTTAGAGTAAATTTTGGAGATAACATTGACGGAGAATAATGAATCATTAAGAGAAAAGATCAACAAAATAAAGGAAGGTAAGAAGTTATTATTCAACTACAATAATATTCCAGAGAATATTCCAAAAAGAATGAAAAAGGATATTAAAATATGGGATGAGACATTAAGAGATGGTGAGCAAACTCCTGGAGTAGGTTTAACATTAGAGCAGAAATTAGATATTATTAAAATTATGGATGATATGGGTATAGCGGTTATCGTAGTGGGATATCCAGCGGTTAGTGAGAAAGATAAATCGATAGTTTGTAGTATAGCAAGAGAAAAATTTAAAGCCAAAATTGCAGCCCCAGCTAGAGCGCATTTAAATGATGTGAAGGTAGCAGTGGAATGTGAGGTAGATGAGATTCCAGTATTTTTTCCTATATCCGATTTATCATTAAAAATGGTATTAAAGATTGATTATGAGGAAGCGTATAAACGAATTGAAAATGCGATACAATATGTGAAGGATCATGGGATCGTACCAGATTTTGTACCTGTAGATGCTTCGAGAACTGCTCCAGACAAATTAATTAAGTTTTGTAAGGTCGCAATAGAAGCTGGTGCAGATAAAATTGATATAGCAGATACTGTTGGGTGTATGAGGCCGAATTCAATGAAATATTTGATACGTATGATCCTAGATCATCCAGATATACCTAAGGATATAATAATTTCACCCCACTGTCATAATGATTTTGGGCTAGCTACTGCTAATACACTTGCAGCGCTGGAGGAAGGTGCAAATTATCCACATGTAACTGTGAATGCATTTGGAGAAAGGAGCGGCAATGCAGCATTAGAAGAGGTTGTGATGGCATTAGATTGTCTATATGGGATTAAAACAATAAAAACAGAAAGATTATACGAATTAGCAGAACTTACAGAAGCATATTTTGGCTTACCATTGTCAGTTCATAAAGCAATTGTAGGTGTAAATTCATTTTCACATGAATCTGGATTACATATTCATGCAATGATCTCAGGTGGTCCATGGGCTATTGAGCCCTATAATCCGAGAAAAATTGGACGTAAAAGGTATTTTTATATGGGAAAATATAGTGGTCGAGCCACGATCCGATATTTATTAAATCAAGCGGGTATTGAAGCGACCGAAGAGCAAATAAAGGCTATATTAAATGAGGTGAAAAGCGAACCTAATAAACTAACACGAGAAGAGGCATTAAAGACCATGAAATTAATTAAAGACAAAATAAGAGAATCTTATAGAGGAATTAGACCATCCAAATTTTGGGATATCGTATATAAAATAACAGGACAAAAAGCCTCTGATCCGTATCTGCTTGATAAACCTGTAGAATTATAACTTCAAATCGAGAATTATGTGGATACTATTCAGAAAAATCGATAGATTGTTTGATGATTGACCATTTAGGATTATGAGATGAAAATCATTAGTAAAAAGAGGAAATATAAGGTTATTGAAAAATTTAAGGTTATTAAAAAATTTAAGGTTATTGAAAAATTAATTAAAATTTATATTTTGACAAAATTAAGACAGATTTTTAGACAAAACTATGCTAATTGATTTATTTTTAAAAAAAAGCTTTATTTTTTAGAGGAAAATTTTTATTTTTTAAAGATAAATAAGAGTCAAATATATTTAAGATCAAGAATCGAAATTATTAAAAAAAAGGTATATGATTTTAGTTGTATAGTTAAACGGAGCTGATTGTTATGGGACAATATAAAGAAAGAACATATGATGATATTCAAGTTGGTGAAACAGCATCTTTTACCAAAACTGTTACACAAGCAGATGATACTTTATTTGCGGGAATTACTGGAGATTTTAATCCAGTACATATAGATGAGGAATATGCAAAAAATACGCAATTCAAAACTAGAATTGTGCACGGTGCATTAACTTCAAGTTTTATAAGCACAGTATTAGGAATGAAATTACCTGGACCTGGATGTATTTATGGAGGTCAAGAAATTCGATATACTGCTCCAGTACATTTTGGAGACACAATTACTGCTACAGCTGAAGTTATTGAAAAGTATACTAAAAAAGATGGCAAACTCAAATTTCTAAAGATCAAGACTCAAGTAATCATCGATAATTGCGTGGTAGATCCAAGTCATAACGGTAAAGTAGCAGCAGATGGATTTGCTACTATTTTAATGATGAAATAAATCTCTTTTTAATCTATTATTTTTTTTATTCAGTCTCATAATTATAAAGACTATAAAGGATCATTTAAATTTAAAATATCTTACAATTCAGATTAAGGGAGTGGACAAAAATATTGGATAAAAACCCTACGATCGGGCTGGACATAGGTGGTACTAAAATAAGAGGTGCAATTGTAGATGAAGACGGAAGCTTAATCGGTGATGTAAATGTTATCAAATTACCGATTAAAAGAAGTCGAAAGACTTTTGAAGATTCACTATTTAAATGCCTTAATGCTCTTGTAGAGAATTTTAAAAATCAATTTCCTAATAATGAATTAAGAATTGGTATTGGTTCCGCTGGGCCCTTATCTACCATTGATGGAACTTTATATTCTCCAGAAAATATTGGATGTGGGGTTTATGAAATTAATAATATTATTTGTGAAAATTTTCCAGTTAATAAGATAGTTCTAATTAATGATTGTGAGGCAATTGCATTAGGATATTATAAATATGGAGAAGGGAAATCACAAGGTCAAGGTGTTGAAGCACTGGGATTGATAGCACCAGGAACTGGACTCGGAGCTGCAATGATTCTAAATGGTCGTCCTTATTGGGGTAGTAAAAATACTGGCTATTTAGCAGTTGAATTATCAAGAACACCATATTTTGGTAGCACTGTTGATGAAGTTAAAGCAAATATTGGTATTAATTTAGAAGATTTTGCCAGTGGAATGGCAGTATATCCAATTCTAATGAAGGTGTTCGGAGGTCCAAATGATCAAAAAATTCTTGATACAATTAATAAAACAAGAGATGAAGATAAAGCATGGATAATAGAACAATTTGCAAGAAAAAATAAGAGTAAAGAATTTATAGACAAATACCCAGATTTTATTAATCTTGAGGTCGATGAAAAGTGTTTATTAACCTATAAAAATATCGGCAAACATCTCGGTTTTGCTACTGCTGCTTTTATTACAAATTTTAATCCAGATATCCTAATTCTTGAAGGTTCTATAATGAATGCTTATGATCTATTTAAGGACGAAATGTTTGAGGCATTTAAATCAGCGGTCTATCCAGAACATAGAAAAACACCCATTGTAAAAGGAACATTAAAGTATGCTGGTATAAAAGGTGCATCATATTTTGTGAGGCTCTATTAAAATTATGATTTATTAATGTTTTAATCTTATTAACTCTAAATTAGTTCTAAATCTGATAATATTATTTTAAATTCTTAAAAATTATTTAATAATAAAAGTATTATTTAAAATAATTTTCTAAATGGTTTAAAAACCCATAAATTAAAGCTAATTTTTACAGAATAACAAAATAAATCGCTTTTTTTACATCAAAACCTAGGTATTACGGAGAGGTGATTCGAAGGTATTACGGAGAGAATATGCATAGATGTTCTCTATGTAATATATACTCTAATATTACAAAACATCTAAGAATATAACAAAAAACAAAATCAAAAGGTGATGTATAAAAATGATGCAATTGATTACATTACACTTACCTGTATCATATTTGGAAGGAATAGAAGAGCTTGTAAAGAAAAAAATCTATCCCAACAGATCAGAACTAATTAGAGTGGCTGTTAGAGATTTATTAAAATCCGAATTATGGAGCAGGAATAAAAGAGAAGAATAAATAATGAATTTATTAAATATGACCTTTATTTTTTTTATTAATATAAATAATAAAACCGATATGTTAAAGTGAAATATTTAATTTTGAGAAATTTTAAAAATAATTCTAATTTTTAATATAATTTTTAATTTCTTTTATAATAAATAAGATTTATATCTTAATTTCTCATCATTTTTTCATAAAAAAACAGATTTCTCTGCATATTTAAAGATAAAAGAGAAAATTTATAACTTCAAGATTTATTTATCGATTGTATATAAGCATTATTTAATGAGGTAGTGAATTAAAAATGAAGTTTGGAATTGAATTTGTCCCAGATTCTAAAATACCGAAAATTGTTTCACTTACGCAATTGGCAGAAGAAAATGGATTTGAGTATGTTTGGATAACTGACCATTATAATAATAGAAATGTTTACGCAACTCTTACTGCAATTGCATTAAATACAAAAACAATTAAAATGGGTACAGGAGTAACAAATGCTGTCCTAATTTCTCCAGCTTGGACTGCTGCCGCAATTCAAACAATTAATGAGATTTCCAATGGTCGTGCGATTTTAGGTATTGGAGCAGGTGATAAAGCAACTTTTGCTAAACTTGGACTTGGATTTGAAAAACCACTGACTCGAATCAAGGAGGCAGTAATGGCAATTCAAACACTTCATCAAGGTAAAAAATTGGACTTTGAAGGTGAAATCTTCAATTTTAAAGGTGCAAAACTTAATTTTCAGACACCAAAACATACTTGTGGTGCAATGTTAAAAAACAAGGAAGTAAAGGCAGCTAAAAAAGCCGCAAAAGGCAAAGGTGAACCAATGACTTGTGGTGCTTGTGGAAAACCAATAACAAAAGATACGATTATTAATAAAATTCCCATATATATGGGTGCACAAGGCCCTAAAATGCTCGCTCTAGCTGGAAAACTTGCTGATGGCGTACTTATTAACGCTTCGCACCCCAAAGATTTTGAA